>NZ_JBMDJF010000004.1:0-349008 GCF_057809055.1 Sphingobium sp. FG58
TTTGGATCAAAGGCGCGCGGGCCTTATCGGACCCTTGAAAACCGGCATGATCTGATGGTTTGGGCGATTATTCGCTGGCGCGCGGGCGACGCGGCGCAATCACCGCCGATTCCACCAGTTCGTGCAATATGTCCGCCACGGCTTCGGACGAATATTCGCCCTCATCCTGCTTGAGCCACCAGGACAGCGTTTCGACGATCAGTGTGGTGCTGCAAATCACCGACAGCTCTTGCGGCAGCCAGGTCGGATAGTCGGTAAACTCGGCCGCCAGCGCCATGGACAGCTGCATCAACTCTTCCCGCATCGCGCCGCCAGCGCCGCCAGTCAGCAGCGCGCGCCACAATATCCTGCGGGTGGCGACATAGTCGCACAGCGCCAGAAATCCCTCATGGCTGTAGCCATGGGCCAGGGATATGGCGACCAGCCGGTCGATCTCATCCTGCGCCACATGGTTCAGCAAGGCGTCCTTGTCGGCATGATGGCGAAAAAAGGTGGCGTTATGGACCCCGGCCCTCGCGCATATTTCGCGCACCGTGATCTGGTCGAACGCCTTTTCAGACAGAAGGTCCAGCAATGCCTGCCGCAACGCCGCGGCGCTACGTATCTGCCGCGGGTCCATGCCTCTTGACGAGCGCGCTTCAGGCAATCTATGCGACTCAGCGTCGCTTAAATGGGCAGACTTCGCCACTTGCTTCGCTGACGATCCATGTTCCGTCTTTTCCTGTTTCACCACAACACTCCTGCATCCGATTTTGAAGAAGCAGCTTGCGCCGTCCGTCAACGAAAAAATGTGTGTGGCACGATCAGCAGCAGCGTCAGCCGCCACCAGAAACATGACAGAGGAGTAGATTATGCCTGAAATCCTGGTAACCGACCGCGCCGGTCAGCAGACCGTCGTAGAAGCAACGACGGACCGGACGCTGATGGAGATCATCCGCGACGCCGGTTTTGATGATATGGTGGCGCTATGCGGCGGATGCTGCGCCTGCGCGACCTGTCATATCCATGTCGATCCGGCGTTTGCAGACAGTCTGCCGCCGATCAGTGCGGACGAAAACGACCTGCTCGATACCTCGCCGCATCGCACCGCCGGGTCGCGTCTGGCCTGCCAGCTATCCTTTACCGACGCCATGAATGGGTTGCGGGTCGAAATCGCGGCAGAGGATTGATCGCTTTTGGGGGGATCACCCCATCCTGAAATCGCGGAGCATCTGGGCGCACAGGCGGATCTGGTCCGGCTTGTACTGCGCCCAGCGCTCCTGCAACATCGTCGTCATTGCGGTGCGCACCTCATCGCAGATCGCAGCGCCAGCTGCGGTCAGCGTCAGTTCGGTCCGCCGCTGGTCCGCCGCGCTCTTGTTTGCAACCAATAGCTGCGCCTTTTCCAGACGACCAACTTCCGCCGTAACAAGGCTGCGTCCGATTCGCAGCATGGTGGCAATGTCCAGCGGGTGCAGGCAGCCATTGGATATCATCAACAATATCCATGTGCCGCGCGGCCCCAGATCATGGCGCCTGCTGATCTTGTCGGTGACGGATCGCAGAGGTCGGGATGCGAAGGCCATGCCTTCATACAGCATCCCGACCTCATTCCAGCTTAGTTGTTCGTTCGTCTGGCCCTCTGTCATGGCCATAGTCTGGGGTTCAGACCGACCAATCGCAAGGGCCGGACGGCCAGGATTCACTTGGCTGCGGGCAGCTTGGCCAGATCGCCCTGGATGGCGGCGAGCGCCTTGTCCGTCACCATGTCCGGTGCATATTGCTGCACCGACTTGAGCGTCATGCCGCGCGCCATGCTGATCTGGTCGTTGGCGGTAAAGCCGGGCAGATGCTTGTCGACGATCGCCTTGGCCGCAGGATCGTCCAGCAAGGTGCCGATGTCGGTCGCTTCGACATTATAGGCCGCCGCCGCTGCTGCTGGCGCGGCCGTCTGGGCGTAGCTCCCCGTCGCGGAAACCGACGCGGCCATCAGCAGCGCAGAAGCGATAAAAATGCGTTTCATAACAAAGCCTTTCAGTGTTTCAGGGCGAGGCTGTTGCCTTCTGCGCTCCAGCCTAATCATCGCCGCCATCGCGATCAAGATATTTAATTCAAAAGTTGAACTAATAATAGCGTCCACATATGTCCGGCTCAGTGTCAGCCTTTGAGTTCCAGCAGCGCGACTCCTTCGGGCGGCAGGCGCAACTGGAGCTTGCGGTCCTTGCTCAGCCGCAGCGTTTCGGGCGGCGCGATGTCCGCCCGTTTGCGCAGCAGCGCCAGCTGTTCGGGCTTGGGATATTGCGGCGATCCCATTTCGCGCCAGGCGGGCATCGGCGATCCGCGTTCCTGGTCGACATAGCGGACAGCGACGCTTTGCCCCGCCCGCGCACCGATCATGTCGATGATCAGCGTCTTGGCCTCGCCCCGCACCGTCCGGGTATGGCTCAATCCCGGTATGCCCGACGGCTGCGTTGCCTCGGCCAGGTTCCACACCAACGCGGCGATCGTCCCATTGTCCCGGCGCGACGCCAGCGCCGGACCGCTGCTCTCCAGCCGCTGCGTCCCCAATGCGCTCAGCAGCTTGTGGGTATTGAAGGAAGGCTTGGCGATCCCGGCGGAGATCATCCCCCAACCGCTATCGCCTTCCTTCAATATATAGTCGGCAATGCCCAATTCCTCATATTCGCAGCTCATCACCCATGGCGACATGGCCTGGCAATAGGGCAGCGATTCCTTGACGACATGGGCGATCATCGCCGGGCTGTCCGACGACCATTCGGTGATCCACAGCGGCTTGCCCGCAAATGTGCTGGCGTCGATCTGCTCGCGCGCCTGCTTGATGGCGCGGGGGATCACGTCATTCTGCGAGGTCCGCGCCGTCCCCTTGCCAAACAGCTTGTCCTGCGAGTCCCCGGCATAGACATGGGTGGTGAAGAAATCGACCGGGGTATTGGTCTCCGCACAATAGGCGGCGAAATCGGCGATCCACTCGACCGATGCGGTGGATGGACCACCCACCGGGATCTGCGCGTCCACCGCCTTGATCGCCAGCGCGGTCGCCCGGTAAAATTCGAAATATTGCTGCTTGGTCCCGGTCCAGAATACGCTCAGATTGGGCTCGTTCCACACCTCGAACGGCCATTGCCGCACCTCGGCGATGCCATAGCGGTCGACCAGATGCACGACGAAGGCGGTGATGAACTGCGCCCAGGCCTCGTTCGACTTGGGCGGCGTAATGACCCCGCCGTAAAAGAAGAAACTCGTCGTCCCCGACGCCAGCCCCTTGGGCATGAAGGATAATTCGACAAAGGGCTTCACCTTGCGCGCCAGCAGCCCGTCATAGACCTGGTCGACCCGCTGGAAATTGGGCGTCGGTCGCATCCGGTTGAGGATGGTCGGCGTCATCACCGACATTTCATCCGCGAAAATGCCATGGAAGCGCACCCGCTGCGTCCCGACCTCGTCGGTCCAGCGCTTGAGATCGTTGCGCCACGGCTCCCGCAGGGTGATGGCCGCCCGGTCCGACCCGACACATTCCGTCCAGATGTGCGGCAAGGGGCCAGTGGATTTGCGCGTGTCGATCGTTACCGGCACGATCTCCTCATTCGCCCTGGCAGTCCCGGCATAAGCCGCGCCAATCGCTGCCAGTGACCCCGCGCCTAGCAGCGTGCGGCGGCTCAATCCATCCTCGTCCATCCTGAAACTCCTCTTATCTGGGCGTGACCGCGATGGCCGCCACGACCGCACGGCCGCCTTCGCCCGCGAAATCCAGCTTCAGCACACCGTCGGTCACGCGAACATCGAACTGCTTGCGCAGCCCGCGCATTGCGCCACCCGCTTCCTTGCTGACATCGAACGGGGCCAGCGCCACCTTGCCGTTGGCGCTCACCCGCATCGTCACCGGCTCGGTCAGCACCTTGCGCGGCTCGAACGTGTCAACCGTGACGGTCCAGCGTCCATTGCCGACCGGAATGGCGTAGGAGAAGCTATCGCCCTCCCGCCAATAGTCATAGAGGGCGGGAATAGCCGCTTCCACCGTGCGCGGCGCCATCATCCGCTGGCCGCCAAAGCCGCCCATGTTCAGCACGACGGGGATTCCCCCGGTCACGAAATCGTCGGAGCCATAACGCTGCCCGGCAATGACGCTGCTGCCCAGATCACCTGCGTTGACGAAAATGCCCTTCGCCGGGTCTGGCCCGTTCCAGTTCGCCTCGTCACTCACCCGCGCGCCGTTAAATTCGGCGGTCGCCACGATCCTGTTGTCGCCGGGGCGCAAGATGACATGCGGCCACAGGCAGATACCGTCGGTGCAGGCTGCCGCGCCGACAGGGCTGCCGTTCAGCACCAGCTCGGCTTTTGCGGCATTGCTATACGCCTTGACCGTAATATCGCGATAGGCCCGCTCGCTATAGCGTTTCTGCGTCAGGTGCAGCGTCGGCGTCGACGACCATTGCGCCTTGTAGAAATAGAAGGCGTCCTTGCGCTCCTTCCGGTCTGCCGTCACCAGCCCCTTATTGTTGAGGTCGATGGAGTCGCCTTCCTTGCGCAGGTCGCTGGCAAAATCGAACATGTTCCAGACCCAGCTGGCAAAGACGAACGGGCGCTGCCGGATCGCGGCCCAATTTTCCTCATGATACCAGCTTTGATATTCCTCCGGGTGCGGCGTGCCGGTAAAGTTGAGATAGCCGTCCGCGACATTGTCCGAATGCTGGCTGGTCGCACCGCCCGCGCCATATTCGGACAGGGATATCGGCAGTTGCGGATGCTTGGCGTGGAATATGTCCAACTGTGCGCCCAATTGCTCGCGCGCCTTGCGCGGCTGGGGATAATACCAGCCATAGTAGCGATTATAGCCGATCAGGTCGGCCGTCCCCGCCAGCTTTTCGCCCGCCGTCTTGACCAGGTTCAGCCCCTCGCAGCAGTCGGCGAATATTGTGGGGCGGAACGGATCCTCGGCCTTGGCGATCACATTCAAATGTTGCAGCAGCGCCAGCGGCTTCATGACCTCCTTGCCGACGCCAAAGCCCTTGGCGGAATCCACTTCATTGCCGATCGACCACATCATGACCGAAGGATGATTATATTTCTGCCGGATCAGTTCGCGTAATTGCTGTTCGGCATTGGACCATAGTTCGGGCGATCCCTGGCCCCCGGTCACGCTGGGCGATGTGACATAGGGCAGTTCCGCCCAAACGACCATGCCCGCGCGATCGGCCTCGTCGCTCCATTCGTCGGCCTGTTGATAATGGGCCTCGCGGATCGTGTTCGCGCCCATTTCCACGGCCATCGCCATATCCTGCGCATGGTCCGCCCTGGTCAACGCCCAGCCCACATCGGGCCGATCCTGGTGCCGGGACACGCCATGCAGCGCCACATGCTTGCCGTTCAGGAAAAAGCCCTTGTCCGCGTCGATACGGAAATCGCGGATGCCCAGCGGCTGGACCAAGCTGTCGATGCGCCGCCCCTTGTCGACCAGCTCGGCACGCACGGAATAGAGATAGGGATCGGCCGTCCCGTTCCACAGGTGGGGGGACGGCACCACCATGTCGATGGCTTGTTCGCTCGCACCCTTGGCGATGCTTATCGGCCGCTCCGAACGGGCGACGGCTTTGCCGTCCGCATCCGCGATCGTCGTCACCAGCGTCAATCGCCGACTGCGAGCGGCCGAACTACGCAGTCGCGCCAGCACATGAACCGCCGCCTTGTCCGCCGTGATCGAACTGGTGCGTGCATAAAGGCCGGGACCGCCAAAATCGAGCGGATCGAAACTGACATCGGGCAGGGTCAGCAGCGACACTGCACGATACATGCCGCCATGGACGAAAAAATCTCCGGCCAGGGGCAAGGTCTCGGCCGTGCTGGCACCCGCCACCGGCTTGCTGTTATCGGCACGGACGGCGATCAGATTGTCGGCACCCGGCTTCCATTGCTGCGTCACGTCCAGCCGGAAACGGGCGAACGCACCCTTATGCGTGCCGACATGCACACCATTCACCCAGATGTCGGCAATCTTGCTGACCGCGCCGAAATCCAGATAATAGCGCTGCGGGCTGGTCCCTGCCGATGGCGCACGCATTTTCAGCCGATACCAGCCAATGCCCTGCCGGTTGTCCGTGCCGGGCGCGCGCTCCGTGCCATAGCTGCCCAGCCGGTTCCAGCTATGAGGCACCGACACGCCGTCCCAACTGCTGTCGTCAAAGTCGGGCGATCCTGGCGCGTCGCCCGTCTCGCCGAACCGAAATCGCCAGCCCGAATCAAGGGTGATTGACTGGCGACCGGCGGTCTCCGCTTGCGCTACATCCGCTGGTGGCGATCCGGCTTGCGCTGCCATCGGGACGGCCAGAGCCAGCAGGCTCGCCACGGTCAGATACAGCTTCATCGACACCCTCAATCCTATTCCAGTCCTTGCCTATAATGTGATGCAGGCAAACCGGCATACTGTCTTGCCAGACGATCGGCTGCCTGCACCACTATCGCTAGAGCGATGCTGTCCGGGGGGACTGAGACATTTTATCGTGACCCGAAGGCAAAGCGCAGATTGACGCCAAACTCCTGCGGCGCCGTCAACGACCCGCCGGTATAGGTGCTGGTGGCCGAAGCGCCCGTCGGTCCGGTCAGAACCGGTGCACCATTGGCGAACTGCCCCGCAAAGCCAAGCTGCTGGTAGGAGGTGAACAACGGATTGGTCCGCGAAATCACCCGCGTCGTGTTAAAGACATTCTTGGCAAAGAAGGACATTTCCCACATTCCGTCATGGCCACGAACCCCGGCATAGAGGTTCAGCAGGCCATAGGAACTGACATTGTCGAACGGGTTGGTCGGATCGCCCTGTGACTTGCCATTATAGGAAAACAGCCCGCGCACGTAGCCATCTGTCGCGCTCGAAACCGGCACGCGATATTCCGACTGGATCGACGCACTGAACGGCGGCAGGAAGGCCGACCGGTCGTTGGACCGGCAGGTGGACAGATTGTTGGCACCGACCGCCGCCTGCAACGCGGCCAAGCTGGGCGTGCCGGTCGTGACATCGGGAATGCCGTCGCCATTAATGTCGTTGCACGCAACCACGCCATTCTTGATCTTGCCCAGCGAATAGCTGGCCGCGAGGCCTACATTCAGGCGGCTGCCGATCGCGGCCTGAAGATCGGCCTCGATGCCATTGACCTCGACCGGCACGGGGGACACGAAGTTGAACTGGCCTACTTGCTGGCTCAACCCTGTCACCGCGCCCGAAGCGTTGGTCACCGCCACGGTGTTGACATAGAAAATGCCGGTCGGGGACCTGTAGGGGAAATTCTGGAATTTCTGATGATAGGCGGTCAGGTTGAATTGCGCGCGGCCGCCAAACAAATTGCTCTTGAAACCCAGTTCGTAGGATTTTGAGCTTTCAGGCGGCACGGTCACGAAGGATCGTTCCAGCGCCGACGATGCCAGATTGAAATTGCCGATCGCCGTCAGGCCCGGCCGCCAGGAACTGCCGGTGCTGGCATAGACCATGAAGTCGGGCGTGAAATTATGCTTTACCGATGCGGCATAGATCAGCTTGCCTTCGTCGCGATCCTGCGCGTCGATGACCCGGCCGCCGACGCTGAAATTGCCAAGAAAGCTATAGTCGATGCGCCGCAACCCGCCCGAAATTTCGGTATTCTTGCCGATATGGGCGGTCAGATTGCCGAAGAAGGACTGTTCATGCTCCTTGGTCGGTCGACCGATCGGGGTGTTGACGATCTGGGCAACGCCGCCGCCAAAGGCCAGCGGCAGGCGCACGACCGTCGGCGTCGTCAGGCTGGTCCGGGACGCATTTTTATAATCAAAGACGCCAACGACATAATCCAGAAAGCCGAACAGCCGCTCTTCATTCTGCAAGCGCAATTCGTGCGACGTCGCCTTGGCGCGCGTATTGGTGACCTGTTCGACGACCCGGCCGGGAAAGAAAATCGCGTCGTCGGCATTATCGCGCGAAAACAGATTCTGGGTATAATGCTGGCCCTGATAGACAAGCTTTTGCCCCAATTGCGCGGCTTCGGCCTGCCAGTTGTAGATATTGAACCGCTGCCGGACCGGGCGGGGCCGTTCCTGCAACGACAGGCGGTCCTCGGCGGTGATCAGGACCGGGCTGGGCGCGGCGGCCGGATTGGCTTCGCTGAACGAAATGGCCTGATCGTAACCCAGCGCGTTGCGCTTGATATATTGATATGTGCCTTCAAACCGCAGCCAGTCGAGGGGCGTCGCCAGCGCGGACAGACGCCCGCTGGTCGTGGTCGAACGCGGATCGGGGTTTTTGGCGGCACGCACGCGGTCGCCCTCATTCTCGTCCCATACGCCCGCGGCGCGCAGGCCCAATATGCCCTCGATCACCGGCACATTGACGGCACCCTTCGCATTCATCGTGCCGATGTCGTTCGCGGTCAGATCGACAAAGCCGCCATATTGGAACAGGTCCGGCTTTTTGGAGGTAACCGTAATCGACCCGGACGGCGCGGCGCGTCCGCGCAGCGTCCCCTGGGGACCGCGCTGGACCTCGATCTGGCCGATGTCATACATTTGCTGCAAAATGACGCCCGCCGTGATCGGCGCATCGTTGAAGTAAAATTCGACGGTCGGATTGTTGCCGCTGGCATTCAGGTCGAAATTGATCCCGCGCAGCTTCGCATTGGCGCCGATGCCGTTGGCGTTGGAGGACAGTTCCAGGCCGGGGACGAGCGATTGGACATCGCTGAAGCTGCGCAGGTTGAGCTTGTCGATCTGTGCCGAGGTCACGGCGTTGACGACGGCCGGCACATCCTGCAACCCTTCGTCACGACGGCGGGCCTGAACGATGATGTCCGCCATGGATGGCTGGGACACGCTGCTACTGTCGTCCGTCGGGACGGTTTGCGCCCACAGCGGTGTGGCGATCAGCATCGCACTCAAACTGACGCCCCGGCGCATGGCTTGCATAGCTTTCATGGAACAATCCCCTCCGATTTTGACGAGCTATTGCCGCTCGTTCCGTGTGATTTCGTGCATCGACCGACTCAGGAGCGCTTTTGCTTCGTCATCAATCTATGCGACTTACAATCGCATAAGTTGTCGCCGTTACGCTTGTCAAGCAGCCCGATGCCTGCCCCTGCGACCGGCTTGACCAATCGTCGAATAACCGCCTATGCGATATGTAGTCGCATACATCACACATAACGCAGACTATGTCCAACTCACTGTCGGAAACGACGCCTGAGCGATAGGACAAGCCAAGGAGAGGCTGGATGAAGCATCGAACCGGATGGATTGGCGCGCTGGCTATGGCCAGTGCTTCGCTCTTGGGGCTGAGCGCCCAGAGCGTCGTCGCCACGCCTTCGGACGACCCCTTGCGCACTGGGTTTGAAACCCCGCCGCAGGACGCCAGGCCGCGCCTTTGGTGGCACTGGATGGGCGGCAACATATCCGCCGAAGGGGCCAGGCTGGACCTGGAATGGATGCAGCGCATCGGCATTGGCGGGGTCCATGCCTTTTCCGGCGGCAAGCTCCCGACGCCCGCCGTCGTCAAGCCGCCAAAGCCCTTCATGTCCACCGAATGGCAGGCCATATTCCGCCAGTCGCTTGGTCAGGCGCATGACGCAGGCTTTGAATTCGGCATCGCCGCCTCGCCGGGGTGGAGCGAGACTGGCGGACCATGGGTCGCACCCGCCGATGGCATGAAGAAATATGTCTGGAGCGAGACGCTGGTAACCGGCGGAAAGCCCTTTACCGGCCAGCTTGCCCTGCCGCCGTCGGCCACCGGGCCGTTTCAGGATGTCGGCAAGGGCGCTGCCGGGCCGCGCAGCTATGGCGACACGGCGGTCATCGCCTTCCCGACACCAGCGCCCGAACGCGATGTGCCGCCGCCGGTCTGGACGCGCCTTCCGTCCGATGCCGCATCGGGGGCCGTCCCGTTACCGGCCTCGCCAGCGGCGCTCGACCTTCCGCTCGACGCGGAAATGGGCGTCACTTTGGTCGCATCCTATCCTCGTCCGGTGCAACTGGGTGCCATCACCATCGGGATGAAAAATAATGCCCAGGCGATGATTGAGGTCGATCATGGCGATGGCCAATGGCGGACCGTCGCCCGCGCCCTGATCGAAGCGTCCAATGACCAGTTCATCCATCCAGCGCCGCAGGAAACTATCGCTTTCCCACCAGTCGTCGCGCGTCAGCTCAGGCTGCGCCTGTTGCCGGTGACGTTGCCATCGCGCGCCTCACTGGACCGCTTCCTGCCCAAGCCCCGGCTGGATGCCGTGTCGGTCACCCGACTGGCGCTGCACAGCGGCGCGCGGATCAACGGCATCGAAGCCAAGGCCGGTTTCCAGTCGACCATATCCCAGGAGGCGGCCTCACCCGCGCCGGTCGCGGCGAAGGATGCCATCCCCCGCAATCGGGTCGTCAACCTGACCGCCCGGCTGCGGCCCGATGGATCGCTCGACTGGACGCCTCCGCCGGGCAATTGGACCGTCCTGCGAATGGGATGGTCCCTCACCGGCGCGGTCAATGCGCCCGCCGAACCCAGCGCGACCGGGCTGGAGGTCGACAAGCTCGATCCCGCAGCTGTGGGCCGTTATCTGGACCATTATCTGGGGCTTTACGACCGGGCCAGCGGCGGACGGATCGGCGCGGCGGGTATCGGGTCGATGCTGACCGACAGTTGGGAGGCTGGCGTTCAGAACTGGACCCCCAAAATCCTGGCCGAATTTCAGGCGCGCCGCGGCTATGATCCCGTCCCCTTCCTGCCCGTTCTAACGGGCCGGGTGGTCGGCAGCAGCGCGCTGTCGGAAGCCTTCCTGTTCGATTTCCGGCGAACGCTCAAGGATATGGTCGCCGACAATCATCATGCGGTGCTGGCGCGGACGCTTCATGCGCGCGGCATGACCTATTATTCCGAAGCGCAGGGCGATTTCCCGCGCGCCATCGTCGATGGCATGGCGCTCAAGGCGCGGGCCGATATCCCGACCGCCGAATATTGGTATCGCCCCTTTGCCACTGCGCCCGGCCAGCCACCGCTTGCCGCCGACCTCAAGGAGAGTGCGTCGGTCGCCCATCTCTATGGCAAGAAATTCGCCGCAGCCGAAGCACTGACCGTGGCGGCCATTCAGGACCCCTGGGCCTTCTCGCCAGCGATGCTGCGCCCGGTCGCCGACCGGATATTCGCCAGCGGCATCAATCGCCTGCTGCTGCATGAATCGCATCACCAACCGCTGGTGGACGCAAAGCCGGGCCTGTCGCTCTTCATCTTCGGCCAGTTCTTCAACCGCAACGACACATGGGCGGAGCAGGCCGGGCCATGGGTCACTTATCTCGCCCGCACATCCTATATGCTCCAGCAGGGTCGCCCGATCGCGGACATCGCCTATTTCTATGGCGAGGAACGCAGCCTGACCGAACAATATCTCGATCGGCTGGAAAGCGACATTCCGGCAGGGTTCGACTTCGACTATGTCAATGCCGAAGCGCTGGTGAACCTGCTTTCTGTCCGCGATGGCCGGATCGTCACGCCCAGCGGCATGGACTATCGCCTCCTCTATATTCCCGACCGCATCCAGCGCTTCACTTTGCCCACGCTCAGGAAGATCGAGCAATTGGTGGCGCAAGGCGCGACCGTCGTGGCGCGCCGCCCGATCGGCGGCTTGGGCGTGCTAAGCCCCGACAGCGCGATCGAAAAAATCGCCAATCGCCTATGGGGATCGCGTGACCGCCCGCGATCGGCAAGGCGCGTATATGCCAGCATCGCCGAGGCAACCGCGCAGCAGTCTATCACCCCCGATGTCATGTTCGAGGATGCTCAAGCAGCCAAAGACATGCTCTGGCTGCACCGCAAAGCTGGCGACACCGATCTCTATTTCCTGTCCAATCAGAGCGACAAGCCGGTAAGCCTCTGGGCCAGTTTCCGCGCGGACGGTCGCGCGCCGGAGCTTTGGAACGCAGACACCGGAACGAGCGCACCGGCCAGTTTCCGTCGGGCATCGGGCCGCACCAGCGTGCAGATCACACTGAACGGCCATGAATCCGGCTTCCTGGTGTTCCAGCGCCCCACCGCGCAAGCAGCCTGGACAGCCGCAGAACCGGTCGAAACAATATTGGCGACCATGAATGACAATTGGCAATTGTCGTTCGAACAGGGTCGCGGTGCGCCCGATCAGGCCCATTTCGACCGGCTGATTTCCTGGCCGGACTCAGCCGACCCCGGCATCAAATATTATTCCGGCAGCGCCAGCTACCGCCGTGATTTTGATATGGCGTCTTCCTGGTTGCAGGCTGGGCGACGGGTCACGCTCGATCTGGGCGGGGTGCATGACATCGCGACCGTTATCGTCAACGGCGTCCCATTTGCGCCTTCATGGCACTCCCCTTATCGCATCGACATCGGCAAGGCGCTCAAGCCCGGCAACAACCGGCTGGAAGTCCGTGTCGTCAATCTCTGGCCCAACCGACTGATCGGCGACAAGCAGCCGGGCGCACAGCCCGTCGCCTTCGCGCCGTCATCCCCCTATAAGCCGGACTCGCCATTATTGCCGTCGGGATTGCTGGGGCCGGTCCGCCTGATCGGGGTGGATGGCCGGTAGGATGCGCATCAAAACCGGAAGCTCAGCCAGGTCGCCAGAAAGGCGGAGTTGCGATAGCCAGCGGCCTTTAACACCTCTTGCGCCTGTAAATATTCGGCCCGCGTCGTCAGCGTCAGTCGCGGCGAGATGGAATAGACGATCTGCGCCCGCGCGAGCTGCGCCACTGCCTTGCCCGGCACCTGTTCGGTGCCGACATAGGGCGAATAATTGGCACGATAAACGGCATCACGCGCATCGTCGCGCCAGCTGAACTGATATTCCAGGCTGGCGCGCACACCCTTGATCGGCTGAAACGAGATATTGGGCGCGACCGCGATCAGGTTGGTGGCGGTCAGGAACAGGCCGTAGCTGAAATAGATATTATTGCCGAACGGGGCATAGGCGTTACGCAGCGTCCCCCTGTCATAACCGCCCCCGCCGCTGCCATAATCGACATGGATGCCGATGCGCGGTGCGCTCTTGTCCGCACCCAGCCGGACCGTTTGCGCGGCAAAAGCCTGCCAGGCGCGGATCGGCCGGTCGTTGAACTGGCCATATTGGTGAACCAGCGTCCAGTCGAGCGCGACCGGACCGACATCGCCCCATAAACGCGCCCCGGCATAATAGCGCACCGCTGGCGACACGACGCCGCCCCATGTCCCCACGCGATTGCGCCGCCGCCAGAAGAAAGGGTCGAAATAGAGGCTCGATCCGCCCAGCCAATGGGTCGGCAGCACGAAGCCCGCCGACACGCCGCTGAACCGCCGGTTCTTGTCCGGCACATCGTCGCCCAGACCGCCATTGCCCAGATCAGTCGTTTCGAAATCGAACAGGGTTGCGCGCATCGTAGGGGTCCGCGCCCAGGCGCGGGTGCCGTTCAGGACAAAGCGGATAGTGTTATTGTCGCGCTGGGATATCAGCAGGTTGGGACCGTCGGTGAACTCCTGCCGTCCATAACGTATGCCCAGATCGACTTCGCCCACGCGCGCCTTGGCCTCGGCAAAATATTGCTGGCGCACGAAGCTGTTGCGCAATGACCCGGACGGCGTGCCGACATTCTTGCCCGATAACTGGCCATGGGCAATTTCGCCATAGAAGCGCAGATGATCGCCAATATGCAGGTCCGCGCCGCCCACCAGGCGCACGATGTCCTGCCGCTGTTCCGGCCCTTCGATCAGTTGGGGATTACTGGTCAGGTTCATGCGCAATCGCGCTTCACCGCTCAGCGTCAGATAGATGTCGCCATCCTCATCGAGCGGCAGATATTTGAGACGATCGAGAATGTCGTCGCGCTTGGCCGGGTCGCGATAGGCGCTCCAATCCTCTGCCCAGCGGGAGAGGTTATAGCCCTTCGTCGTCGCGCCATCGCCCTGAGCGGCGGCGGGATAGGTTTCGGGCGCAGCGGTCTGGGCAGCTACGGGCATCGCCCAGGCGAGCATCAACGCGCCGCATAGCAGGCGGGTCATGGACATGATTTTGGAACCAATCTGTCAGGGGAAAGCGGCCGTCAAGCGGCGCAGGCCTTCCTGAAAAACATCAGGCGGCGGTCAGCACGGCGTGCGGGGACGCTTCGACAACCTCCGGTGCGGGCAACCGCCCGTCGAGCGCGGCGTTGAGCTTCTCACGGTCCAGCCCGCCTTCCCAGCGTGCGACGACGATGGTGGCCACCGCATTGCCGATGAAATTGGTAAGGCTGCGGCATTCGCTCATGAAGCGGTCTACGCCCAGAATCAGCGCCATGCCCGCCAGCGGCACCGTCGGCACGATCGACAGCGTGGCGGCCAGCGTGATGAAGCCCGCACCGGTCACACCCGCCGCGCCCTTGGACGAGAGCATGGCAACGCCCAGCAGCAGCAATTCCTGCCCCAGCGTCAATTCCACGCCCGTCGCCTGCGCAATGAACAAGGCCGCGAGCGTCATGTAGATGTTGGTGCCGTCCAGATTAAAGCTGTAGCCGGTGGGGACGACCAGCCCGACGATGGACTTCTCGCAACCCGCCCGCTCCATCTTTTCAATGAGGTTGGGCAGCGCGGCTTCGGACGAGGATGTCCCTAGCACAAGCAGCAGTTCGGCCTTGAGGTAACGCAGCAGCTTGAAGATGGAAAAGCCGGTCAACCGCGCCACGCTCCCCAGCACCACCACCACGAACAGCAAGGATGTGAGGTAGAATGTTGCGACCAGCGCGCCCAGATTGGCGAGGCTGCCCACGCCATATTTGCCGATGGTGAAGGCGATCGCCCCGAATGCACCGATGGGGGCCGCGCGCATCAGGATCGACACCAGCTTGAAGACGATGAGGCTGAGGCGCTCCATGAAGCGGATCACTGGGGCAGCCGGTTCGCCGACCATGCTGATCGCGATGCCGAACAGGATCGCGATCAGCAGGATTTGGAGGATGTTGCCGTCGGTAAAGGCGCTGACCAGTGTCGTGGGAATGACGCCCAACAGGAAACCGGTCAGCGTCGATTCATGCGCCTTGGCGGCATAATCTGCGACCGCGCCGCCATCCAGCGTGGCGGGATCGATGTTCATGCCCGCGCCCGGCTGGACGAGATTGGCGACGATCAGGCCAACGACCAGCGCCAGGGTGGAGAAGGTCAGGAAATAGGCGAACGCCTTGCCGGCCACCCGACCGACCGACCCCAATTCCTTCATGCCCGCAATGCCGGTGACGATGGTGAGGAAAATGACCGGGGCGATGATCATCTTGACCAATTTGATGAAGCCATCGCCGAGCGGCTTCATCGCTTCGCCATAAGCAGGCCAGAAGTGACCGAGCAACGCGCCGAGGATGATCGCGACAATGACCTGGACATAGAGTTGGGAGGCGAGACCTTTGCGCACAGGGGGCGGTGAGGCTGGCGGAAAACTCTGTTTGATCATGGCACTTGCTCCAGCTCCATAGCCGCCGCTGGCTCAGTCTTTGCGGCAAGGTTATGGTGCGGTGAAATTAGGATGCTGCCAAACATCGACTGTATTTTGCATCAACACACTGATATAAAATGATAATATAGTATGGTCGTCCTTTCGCGCCGCCTGCCTCTATGCGGATTTCCACATCGCCATGACAAGGGTTGTGTGATAATCCGCACAATATGAGCCGCTTCGCTTCCCTGCCGGATTGGACCCGACGCCTTGCGCCGCTGCTGCTGGCCATCGTCTTGATCGTCGCCGCATCGGTGGTGTTTGCCGACCGCTATCATCACACCCTGCGCGCGCAGGCGATCAGCACGGAGCGCAACGAGACCACGCAGCAGACCCGCGCCGTGCTGCGCCTGCTGGAATCGGAGTTGCAGAAATTCCGCCTGCTGCCTGTTGTCCTGAGTGAATATCCCGATCTGCGCGCGGCGATGCGATCGGGGCGGGTGGACATGGCGCTCAATGACAAGCTGGCTGTGCTGAAGGCCAAGACCGGCGCGGGTGCCATCTTTGCGCTGGATCGGTCGGGCCGGACGATCGCGGCGTCCAATGCGCGCCTGCCCGACAGTTTCGTGGGCCAGGATTACAGCTTCCGTCCCTATTATCGCCTCGGCTGGACCAAGGGCGGCGGCGAATATTTCGCGCTCGGCACGGTCAGCCATCGTCCCGGCCTCTATCTGTCCCGCCGGATCGAGAGCGGCGATGGCCCGATCGGCGTGATCGTGGTCAAGGTGGAGTTTGACGCGATCGAGCGGACCTGGCGGGACCGGCGCGCGCTCAGCTTCGTGGCCGACGCCAATGGCGTGCTGCTGCTCAGCAGCGACCCCGCACTGCGTTTTCGCGCGTTGCGGGCGATCGATCCGGCGCGCAAGGCGCAGATCAAGCAGGCGCTGCAATTTGGCGGCGCACCCCTGACGCCGCTGGGTATCGCAATCGGTCCCGATGGCCTGACCCGGATGCGCGACGGGTCGCAGGCGATGACGGCAAGCCTGTCCGTGCCGGTGGCTGGCTGGCGCCTTTATCATGTCGAACCGCTGGATGGCGCGTTGCAGGCGGCGCGCGCACGGGCTGAGGTCGCGGCAATCCTGTTCGCCATCCTCCTGTCTTTGCTGCTCGCCGGGCTGGTCTGGGCGATCGTGCGCCGCCGCCGGGCGCTTGAGTCGCGGGCCATATTGGAGCGGGAGGTGGCGTTGCGAACAGCCGATCTGGCGCGGGAAATGGACGCGCGTGCGACCGCCGACCAGCGCTATCGCCAGGCGCGCGAGGAACTGGCCCATGCCAACCGCCTTGGCACGCTCGGCACGATTTCGGCGGGCGTGGCGCATGAAATCAACCAGCCTGTCGCCACGATCCGCACCTTTGCCGAAAATGCCTCCGCCTTTCTGGACCGCGCGCAGCCGCAGCAGGCGGCCACCAACCTGCGCGAGATCGTGGCGATGACCGACCGGATCGGCAGCATCACCGCGCAATTGCGTCGCTATGCCCGGCGCGGCGTCGGCGCGATCGGCCCGGTGTCGCTGGCACAGGCGATCGATGGCGTGCGCCTGCTGGTGGGTGACCAGTATCGCAGCGCCGGGGTGACTCTGTCGCTGCCGACGCCCGATCCTGACCTGAATGTCCGGGCCGGGCGCGTCCGGCTGGAACAGGTATTGGTCAATCTGCTGACCAATGCGCTGGAGGCGGTGCGCGACCGGCCTGATCCCTGGGTCAGGGTCGATCTGACGCAATCGGACGGGCGCGTCATCCTTGACGTGCGCGATAGCGGCGCGGGGATTGACCCCGCCGTCGCCGACCAGTTGTTCATGCCCTTTGCCACCACCAAGACGGGCGGGCTGGGCCTGGGCCTCCACATCGCCCGCGACATCATGGTGGAGTTTGGCGGCACGCTCGACCATGTGGCCAGCGACGACCACACCTTGTTCCGCATGACATTGGATGCCCTATGATCGAGATGCCGATCCTGCTGGTCGATGATGATGATGCGCTGCGGAGTGCCTTGGTCCAGTCCTTCCAGCTGGCCGACATGGCGGTCGAAGCCTTTGCTGATGGCGCGTCGGCGCTGGCGCGGATCGACGCGGGCTTTGGCGGCGCGATCATATCGGACATTCGGATGCCGCGCATGGATGGGATGGAGTTGTTCAAGCGGGTCGCGGCGATCGATCATGAAATTCCGGTGATCCTGATGACCGGCCATGGCGATGTGCCGATGGCGGTCGCGGCGCTCAAGACCGGGGCGTTCGATTTCATCGCCAAGCCCTTCGCCACCGATCATCTGGTCGCGTCAGCCCGCCGGGCGCTGGAGATGCGGCGGCTGGTACTGGACAATCGCCGCCTGCGCGCAGCGGCCGACGAAAGAGCGGGCGGCGAACCGCTGATCGGTGAAACCCCGGCCATGGTCCGCCTGCGCGAAAATATGCGCCAGGTCGCCGACGCCGATGTCGACATATTGATCGAAGGGGAGACCGGCACCGGCAAGGAACTGGTCGCAACCTTGCTCCATCGCTGGAGCCGCCGGCGCGGTCGGCCCTTTGTCGCGATCAACTGCGCCGCGCTACCCGATGCGATTGCGGAGGTCGATCTGTTCGGACAGGAAAGCGGGCGCGCCGCCCATAACCGCACGACCCAGCCGGGCAGGATAGCCCGCGCCAACAAGGGGTCGCTCTTTCTGGACGAGATAGAGAGTAGTCCGACCTGGTTGCAGGGCGCGCTGCTGCGCGTGCTGGAGGAACGGGAAATATTGCCGGTGGGTGCCGAACAGCCGCAGGCGGTGGACCTGCGCGTGATCGCGGCGACCAAGCCGGGGATCGAGGCCAGCGTTGCCGAAGGTCGGTTTCGCGCCGATCTTCTCTATCGGCTCGACATGGTGCGGCTGCGCATTCCGCCGTTGCGCGAACGACGCGCCGACATTCCATTACTGTTCGGTTATCTATTGCATCAGGCAGCCGACCAGATGAAACGCGACGTCCCCCGCATCGGCCCGGACATTCAGGCCTATCTGGCCGATCATGACTGGCCCGGCAATGTGCGCGAACTCACCAATTTCGCCAAGCGCACCGTGCTGGGGATGCAGGCGGATGGCGCGGGGGAGGGGAGTGCGCTCTCCCTCACCCAGCAGGTCGAACGCTTCGAGGCGGGCGTGATCCGGCAGGTGCTGGAGCGGGTCGGGGGCGACGCGCGGTCGGCCATGGCCGAACTGCATCTGCCGCGCAAAACCTTCTATGATAAGCTCAATCGCCACGGGATAGAGATTGACCGATACCGGCGGTGAGCTGTTCAAAGGAGTAAGCGCTTTTTTGCAACGATCCGTGCAAGTCATTCTATTGGATCGGTAGGGCAGGATCGGCCTAAAGGGGGCCATGGTCCGCGTTTCCAAGCCTTCCTTCCTGCCCGATCCGTTTCTGCTCTGGCTGATTGCGACGGTGGCAGCCGCGTCGTTCGTTCCGGTGCGCGGCGCGGCGATCCCTTGGGTCGAGGCGGTGACGGACTTCGCGATTGCGTTGCTTTTTTTCCTGCACGGGGCGAAATTGTCGCGCGAGGCGGTGCTTGCGGGCGCGGGTAACTGGCGGCTGCACCTCTATGTGCTGGCCTCGACCTATATTCTCTTTCCTGCCATCGGCCTCAGCCTCGTCGCCCTGTTGCGCGGCCATGGCGATGGCTTGCTGCTGACGGGCCTGCTCTATCTCAGCCTGCTGCCATCGACGGTTCAGTCCTCGATCGCCTTTACCGCCATAGCGGGCGGCAATGTCGCGGCGGCGGTGTGCAGCGCGTCCCTGTCCAACATCGTCGGGATCATCCTGACACCGCTTCTGGTCGGGCTGTTCATGGCGGTGGATGGCGGGGGCAGCGGCTTTTCCTGGCACTCGGTGCAGGCGATCGCGCTGCAACTGCTCGTTCCTTTCCTTGCCGGGCATCTGCTGCGGCCGTGGATCGGGGCGTTCATCGACCGCCACAAGAAAATATTGATGCCGGTCGATCGCGGGTCGATCCTGCTGGTCGTCTATACCGCGTTCAGCGCGGCGGTGGTTGGCGGCATCTGGTCGCAGGTGGGGATTGCCGACCTTTTGCTCCTGCTGCTGCTCAGCCTGGTGATGCTGATCCTCGTGATGGGCGCGAATCTGGGCCTTGCACGCCTCGTCGGCCTGCCGCGTGCGGACATGATCGTTCTGCTGTTCTGCGGGTCGAAGAAGAGCCTGGTGTCGGGCGTGCCGATGGCGGGCGCGCTATTCCCGGCGGCGCAGGTCGGCGTTATCATCCTGCCGCTGATGATATTCCACCAGATCCAGCTGTTCCTGTGCGCCGCGCTGGCGAGCCGCTTCGCGCGACGAGGCGCAACGCCCCAGCGCCCGCCGCTGCCACGCACCGTGGCGGAGATTGAAGGCGCAGCGCAGAGGCTGGGCCTGACCATAGCCGAACCCTGCATGGCGGGCGTCACCGCCAATCTGGCCCTGCTGGATCGCCATGCCGACACGCTGTTTGCGACGGAAAAATCGTGAAACAGGCCGTCGAGATCGCCGCCGCTGTCCGGTCGGGGCAGACCAGCGCCATGGCCGTTCTGGAGCAATGCCTTGCCGGACTGGCGGCAGATGGCGGGCGACTGGTCGCGGTAACGCGCATCCTGGCCGACCGCGCCCGGTCGGAGGCCGCAGTCGTCGATGCCACTATCGCTGCGGGGCGTGATCCGGGGCCGCTGGCGGGCGTGCCTTATGGCGTCAAGGATCTGTTCGACATAAGCGGGCTGCCGACGACCGCAGGATCCAGCCTCTATGCCGATGCACCACCCGCGCAGGCCGACGCGGACGCCATCAGCCGCCTGCAAGCCGCAGGCGCGGTGCTGGTCGCGACGCTCAACATGGACGAATTCGCTTATGGCTTCGCCTCCATCAACGCCCGGCATGGCACGACGCGCAATCCCCATGATCTTGGCCGACTGGCAGGCGGATCGTCCGGCGGATCTGCGGCTGTGGTTGCGGCAGGGTTGCTGCCTTTCTCGCTAGGGTCCGACACTAACGGATCGATCCGCGTTCCTGCCAGCCTGACCGGCATTTACGGCATCAAGCCCAGCCATGGCGCGCTGCCGATGGGCGGAGTGTTTCCCTTTGCCGACAGTTTCGACGATATTGGCCCCTTCACCCTGTCGGTGGCGGACATGCAATGTATCTGGGATGCGCTGGCGGGAAGTCACACCGCCGCCAGCGAACCGATCCGCGTTGCCCGGCTGGGGGGGCGTTTCCGCGACAATGTCGATCCCGACCAGATCGCCGCGATGGACGCCATTGCGCCCGACGCGCCGCTGATCGAACTGCCTGATATCGCGCGGGCGCGCTCTGCCGCCTTCCTGATCACCGCCGCAGAAGGGGGCAGGTTGCATCGCGAGGCTCTGGGCCGCGACGCGATGGCGTTCGATCCGGCGACCCGCGACCGTCTGATCGCAGGCGCACTGCTGCCCGACGCGCTCTACGACGCGGCGCAGGCGTTTCGCGCAGACTATAAGCAACGCATCGTCGCCATCATGGACGATTACGACCTGCTGCTGGCCCCTGCGACGCCCTGCGTCGCGCCGCTGATCGCCGACCCGCGCATTATGATCGACGGCGCGCTGTCGCCCGCCCGCGCGGATTTGGGCATCCATAGCCAGCCGATCAGCTTTACCGGCCTGCCCTCGCTCAGCGTGCCGCTGCGCCGACCGGGCCGCTTGCCGCTGGGGCTGCAATTGATTGGCAGGCCGGGGGGCGAAGCGACATTATTCCGCTTCGCTGCAACACTGGAATATAAGGGGCTGACCGGCGTAACATCGCCCGTCGAACAGGGGGACGCATTATGACGGATGTGGCGGTAAAGCCGGGGGCGGGGAGAGGGGCAGGACGGCTCGAACGCTATTTCAGCCTGTCGGAACGGGGCACGTCGGCGCAGACGGAGGTGCTGGCCGGCTTCACCACCTTCCTGACCATGGCCTATATCGTGCTGGTCAATCCCGCGATCCTGGGGCAGGCAGGGATGCCGATCGCGGCGGTGGCGGCGGCGACCTGTTTTGCGGCGGCTTTCGGATCGATCCTGATGGGGCTGGTCGCCAATACCCCGCTGGCGCTGGCGCCGGGCATGGGCCTCAACGCCTATTTCAGCTTCACCGTGGTCCAGCAAATGGGTGTCCCATGGCCGGTGGCGCTGGGATGCGTGTTCATTTCCGGCATCGCCTTCCTGATCCTGACGCTGACCGGCGTGCGCCAGATGATCGTCGCGGCCATCCCGATGCATCTGTTCGCGGCGGTGGCGGGTGGGATCGGCCTGTTCATCGGCTTTATCGGCCTGAAGAACGCAGGCATCGTCGTCGCCAATCCGGCGACCTTCGTGGCACTGGGCGACCTCAAGGCACCCGGCGCAGCGCTCGCCTTGTTCGGCTTGCTGGTCATCGGCGTGCTGAGCGTGTGGAATGTGCGCGGCGCGATGCTGATCGGCATCGTCGCGACCACTTTTGTGGGATGGCTGTGCGGCCAAGTGGTCATCAACCCGGAACCCTACAGCCTCGACGCGCTGACCGGCACTGCGTTCAAGCTCGACCTGTCGGGCGTGTTCGGCCTGACCGGCAGCCATGGCCTCGGCCTCCTCGAAATCCTCTTCGTCTTTCTGTTCGTCGACCTGTTCGACAATATCGGCACGCTGGTCGCGGTCACCAAGCGGGCTGGGCTGATGGACAAGGCGGGGCGCATCCCCGGCCTCAACCGCATCCTCATCACTGACGCGGCCGCCACTATCGTCGGGTCGGTAGCAGGCACCAGCACGGTCACCTCCTATGTCGAAAGCGCGGCGGGCGTGCAGGCGGGCGGGCGCACCGGGCTGACGGCGGTTGTCACCGGCATATTGTTCCTGGCGACCATGTTCGTCGCCCCCTATGCGCAAATCGTCCCGCTGGCCGCCACCGCGCCTGCGCTCATCATCGTGGGCGGCCTCATGCTGCTGCCGCTGACCGAAATAGAGTGGGAGGACCCGCTCTCGGCAATCCCCGCTTTCCTGACCGTGGCGATGATCCCGCTCACTTTCTCCATTGCCAATGGCCTGGCCTTCGGCATCACCGCCCACGCCATATTGAAGCTGCTGCGCGGCACCGCGACCAGGGCCGACTGGTTCCTGTTCCTGTTGGCCGCCCTGTTCGTCGTCCGCTTCATCTGGATGAGTGCGGCATGATGCGCGCGCTCTGCCTTGCCATCTGCGCGCTGCTTCTGCCGGTTTCGGTGCAGGCAAAGCCGCTCGACAGGACGCCGCGCACCGTGGTCATGACCGCCTTCGCGCCCGAATGGGATGCGCTGGCCCACACGGTCGCCAAGCCCCGGACCTATAAGGTCAACGGCCTCACCTTCCTGACCGGCACCATGGCGGGCAAGCCCGTACTGCTGATGCAGAGCGGCGTCAGCATGGTCAATGCGGCGATGAACACGCAATTGGTGCTGGATCGCTTTACCGTGAAGCGGATCGTCTTTTCCGGCATTGCGGGTGGGGTCGATCCCGCTTTGTCGATCGGCGACGTCATCGTGGCGGAGGATTGGGCGCAATATCTGGAAGTCTCCTTCGCGCGCCAGACGCCGCAAGGCTGGGTCGTCCCCGAACCTGTCGATGCCGACGCGCCGCCGCCTTTCGGCATGATGTTCCCGCGCGGGGTGCGGTTGGGTAATGCAACGGAAACGCCACGCCGCCAGTATCGGCAGGCGGTCGATCCTGCGCTGCTGGCGCTCGCCCGGAAAATCGCCCCCGGCCTGACCCTGCGCCGCTGTGTGGAGGGGCAGGCGACCGCGGCAAACTGCCTGACCCATGAGCCCAAATTCGTGGTCGGCGGCACTGGCGTCAGCGCCGGTGTCTATGCCGACAATGCTGAATTTCGCGACTATCTGGCCAAGGCATGGCATGCGCGCGTCCTCGACATGGAAAGCGCCGCAGTGGTGCAGGTCGCCTATGCCAATCAGGTCCCGGCCATCGTGTTCCGCAGCCTGTCTGACCTCGCCGGGGGAGACGCGGGCGCGAACCAGATGACCACCTTCATGGCGCTGGCCTCGGTCAACAGCGCCGATGTCGTCCGCGCCTTCGTCGCCGCGCTGCCGGACTAGGATGATGACGCTTTCCACCATCAGCGGCACGAACGGCATGGTCACCGCACCCCATTTTCTGGCGGCGCAGGCGGGTTGCGACGTGTTGAAGGACGGCGGCAACGCGGTCGAGGCTGCCGTCGCCGTCGCCGCCACGCTGGCCGTCGTCTATCCGCATATGACCGGCATTGGCGGTGACAGTTTCTGGCTGGTCGCGGAGCCGGATGGCGCGATCCATAGCGTGCATGGCTGCGGGGGTGCGGCGGCTAAAGCCGACCTGGCCCTCTATGCCGGGCTGGACGCGGTGCCGACACGGGGACCACTTGCCGCAAACACGGTGGCAGGCACGCTGTCGGGCTGGGCGGCGATGCTGGAATGCGGTGGCACCTTGCCCCTGTCCCGCCTGTTGCGCGACGCCATCCATCATGCCGAAACAGGCGTGGCCGTGACCAGCGGCGGCGCGGCCATCGCGGCGGCGAAGGGCGGCGAACTGCGCGTTCAGCCCGGTGCCTATGCCGCAATCTTCGAGCCGGAGGGCCATCCCCTGCGCGAAGGTGATGTGCTGCGCCAGCCCGCGCTGGCCGCGACGCTGCGGATGATCGCAGACAATGGCCCTGCTGATTTCTACACCGGCGCGCTGGCCGATCTGGTCGCGCAGGATCTGGCGGAACTGGGCAGCCCGGTCGGCCGCGATGATCTGGCCGCGCATCACGCCACCCGGCCCACGCCGCTCACGACCCGCATCACCGGCATAGATCTCTATAACAGCGCCCCGCCAACGCAGGGCTTCGCGTCGCTGATGATCCTCGCTCTGTTCGACCGGCTGCGCGCGACCCAGGCGGGCAGCTTCGACCATGTCCATGGTCTGGTCGAAGCCACCAAGCAGGCCTTCCTGCTCCGCGACGCCCATGTCGGCGATCCTGCTTTCCATGATTTCGACTATCAGGGACTGCTCGATGATCATGCGGCTTTGGACGCCATTGCCGCGTCGATCGACCCGGCGCGCGCCATGCCCTGGCCTTGCCCGTCGGCGCAGGGCGACACTTGCTGGTTCGCCGCCGCCGACCGTGATGGGCGCGTGGTCAGCGCGATCCAGTCCACCTATCATGAATTCGGATCGGGGCTGGTTCTGCCGCGGACCGGCATCACCTGGCAAAACCGGGGCAGCAGCTTTCGGCTGGCGGCGGACGGCTGGAACGCGCTCAAACCCGGCCGCAAGCCGTTCCACACGCTAAACCCGGCGCTTGCCCGCTTCGATGACGGGCGGCTCATGGCCTATGGCACGATGGGGGGCGAAGGCCAGCCGCAGACACAGGCCGCGCTCTTCACCCGCTATGCTCGGTTCGGCGTCGATCTCCAGAAGGCGATCAGCGCCCCGCGCTGGCTGCTCGGACGCACATGGGGCGAGGACAGCACGACATTGAAGCTGGAGGACGGGTTCGACGACACGCTCTATGCCGATCTCACGGCGGCGGGCCATGATGTCGAGCGTGTCGGGCCGCTGACCGCCATGATGGGCCATGCCGGTGCTATCATCCGCCACGCTGATGGCCGCCTGGATGGCGCGACCGATCCGCGCAGCGACGGGCAGGTGGCGGCATGGTGAGCGGCGGCGCAAGAGCGGTCGCACGCTGCGACGCACTGGGCATTGCGCCCTATAGCGACATGGAGGGCGGGCTATACCGTGGTTATCTGACCCCGGCACACCGGGCTTCGGTCGATCAGGTTGGATTGTGGATGGTCGAAGCAGGGATGTATCCGACCATCGATCCGGCGGGTAATCTGGTCGGCCATTATTATTCTGATGTGGTTGATGCACCGTCACTCATCATCGGAAGCCATATCGACAGCGTACGCAATGGTGGGGTGTATGATGGGCCGCTCGGAATCATGCTCGGCATCGAATGCGTGGCAGCGCTCCATGCGCAAGGAAAGCGATTACCCTTCGCTATCGAAATATATGCTTTTGGCGATGAGGAGGGATCACGTTTTCCCGCTGCCATGCTGACCAGTCGTGCCGTGGCTGGAACGCTCGATGCTGACCTCACAAATATCAAAGACGATAAAGGCACTTCGCTGCCCGATGCGCTGCGCCTTTTCAATGCCGACTACGAAGCGATCATCGCGGGTCGCGCCATTTGGACTAAAGAGCAGCTTGGCCTGACCACGTTTCACAATGCGCGCCGGATACCCGGCACGACGCTTGCTTATCTCGAAGCCCATATCGAACAGGGACCAGTGCTGGAGGCAGACGGGCTTGCGGTCGGCACCGTCACCGGCATCGCCGCCCAGCTGCGCTATCAGGTCGTCGTCAAGGGTATGGCCGGTCATGCAGGCACCAGTTCGATGCCGCTGCGCCGCGACGCACTGGCGGGCGCGGCCGAGATGATCCTGGCAATCGAAACGATCGCCCGCGCCGATGCGTCCGATCTGGTCGCGACCGTGGGACGGGTCGAGGCGCTGCCGGGCGCGCCCAATGTCATCGCCGGAGAAGTCCGCTTCTCGATCGACATACGGTCCGGCGACGAAGCCCGCCGCGATCGGGCAGCCGCGGTGATACGCGATGCGCTGGCCGCCATAGCCGATCGCCGCGATCTCGATTTCACGATCCAGCACGTCCACGACCTCCCCGCCAGCCCGTGCGATCCAGCGCTTATGGACCTGATGGACGCCGCCATCGCCGACGCCGGCCATCCCGTCCGCCGCCTCGTATCAGGTGCGGGGCATGACGCGATGGTGATGGCCGCGCTCTGCCCCACCGCCATGCTCTTCATCCGTTGCAGGCACGGCATCAGCCACAATCCCGCCGAACATGTCGACCCCGCCGATGCCGATGTGGCATTGCAGGTCATGCTTGGCTTTATCGACCGATTGGGAGCGACCTTTGACCCCGCTTGACCCCCTGCTCTTTGGCGAAATCGACCCGCCGCAGCGTCTGTTGATGGGACCGGGACCGGTCAACGCCCATCCCCGCGTGCTGCGCGCCATGTCGGCGGATCTGCTGGGCCAGTTCGACCCCGAAATGACCGGCTATATGAATCAGGTCATGGCGCTCTATCGCCCGATTTTCGGCACGCAAAACCAGCAAACGATGCTGATCGACGGCACCGCGCGCGCGGGGATAGAGGCGGCTTTGGTCTCGCTGGTCGCGCCGGGCGACACGGTGCTGGTGATCAATTTCGGGCGTTTCGGGCTGCTGCTGGGCGAAATCCTCACCCGCATCGGCGCGGTGATCGAAACCGTTGACGCGCCTTGGGGCGAAGTCGTGTCGATGGATGCGATCGCCGCCGCCATCGCACGCACTGGTCCCAAAATCGTCGCCTGCGTCCATGGCGACACGTCCACGACGATGGCCCAGCCGCTCGAAGGCCTTGGCGATCTGTGCCGCGCAGCGGGCGCGCTCAGCTATGTCGATGCGACCGCGACCATCGGCGGCATGGAAATCGCTGCTGATCGCTGGGGCATCGACGTCGTCACCGGCGGTTTGCAGAAATGCCTGAGTGGTCCTTCCGGCTCTGCGCCGATCACTATCTCAGATAGGGCAGCCGACCATATTTTCGCGCGCCGCCATACCGAAGCGGGCATCCGCAGCGCTGACAGTATCGACGGCGCAGGGCCGCGGATCGGCTCCAACTATTTCGACCTCGCGATGATCATAGACTATTGGTCGGAAAAGCGTTTAAACCATCATACCGAAGCCACCTCCATGCTCTACGCCGCGCGAGAATGTGCGCGGGTGATGCTGGGGGAGGGGCTGGAGGCGCGCTATGCCCGCCACGCTGCCGCTGGCCGGGCCATGAGCGCGGGGCTGCGCGCCATGGGCCTCACCCTGTTTGGCGACGACGCCCATCGCATGACCAATGTGACCGGCGTCTTCATCCCAGAGGGCGTCGATAATGACCGGGTCCGCGCCGCCATGCGCGATCATTTCGAAATTGAGATCGGCACCGCTTTCGGACCGCTGCAGGGCCGCATCTGGCGCATCGGCGCGATGGGCTATAATGCGATGAAACATAAGGTCTTGATAACGCTTGGCGCTCTGGAAGCCTGCCTGCTGCGCGAAGGCTTTGCCCTGCCGCCCGGCGCGGCAGTCCCGGCGGCGCTGGAGGCGTGGGACGCATGACGCTCCTTCCCGCCCCCGTTCGCCCTGAGCTTGTCGAAGGGCACCACCGAGCGAAGCGAGGTGCCTTCGCTACGCTCAGGCGAGGGCTTCGACTTCGCTCAGCCCGAACGGGGAAGGGTGGGCCTGCATGACGCTCCCCCGCGATCTTATCGGCTATGGCCAACACCCGCCCGATCCGCGCTGGCCCGGTGGCGCGCGTATCGCTGTCCAGTTCGTCGTCAATTATGAAGAGGGCGCGGAAAATAGTGTCCTCAACGGCGACAAGGGGTCCGAAGCCTTCCTGTCCGAAATGGTCGGCGCTGCCAGCCACCCGGCGCGCGCAATGGCGATGGAAAGCCTCTATGAATATGGCAGCCGCGCTGGTTTCTGGCGCTTGCATCGTCTGTTCACCGAACGCCACCTGCCCGTGACGATCTTCGGTGTTGCCAATGCCATGGCGATGAACCCCGCCGCGGTGGAGGCGATGCTGGCGGCAGATTGGGAAATCGCCAGCCACGGCCTCAAATGGATCGACTATCAATATGTCCCCGAAGAGGTCGAGCGCGCTCATATCGCGCAGGCCATCGCCCTGCATGAAAAGCTGACCGGCACCCGCCCGCTAGGCTGGTATCAGGGCCGCACATCGCCCAACACCGCCCGGCTGGTGCGCGAAGAAGGTGGCTTCATTTATGATGCCGACAGCTATGCCGACGACCTGCCCTATTATGCAGAAGGGCAGCTGATTGTCCCCTACACGCTCGACGCCAACGACATGAAGTGCGTCGCGCTCAACGGCTTTACCGAGGGCGAGCAGTTCTTTCGCTATCTGCGCGATACGTTCGATCAGCTCCGCGCGGAAGGGGGCCGGATGATGTCGGTCGGCCTGCATGGCCGTATCGCCGGGCGACCAGCCCGCGCCGCCGCGCTCGCCCGCTTCCTCGACCATGTCATCGCCAGTGGCGACGCCTGGGTCGCCCGCCGCATCGACATTGCCCGCCACTGGATGGAGGTCCACCCCGCATGACCATCGACGATCCGATCCTGCTTGCCGAAATCACCGCCGCTTTTGCCGAATATGAGCGCGCGCTGATGGCGGACGACGTGCCTGCAATGGACGCGCTGTTCCACGATGCGCCCACCACCAACCGCTATGGCGTGGGCGAAGTGCTGTACGGAATCGAGGAAATCCGCGAATTCCGCAAAGGGCGCGGCGGCTCCCCGCAGCGCAAGCTGGGGAAGGTCGCGATCACCGTCTATGGCGACAGCTTCGCCACCGCCGACGCTGAATTTTTCCGCGAAAATAGCGACCGGCGCGGCCGCCAGACCCAGAGCTGGGTCAAGTTCGCGGATGGCTGGAAAGTCGTCTCCGCCCATGTCAGTCTGGAGGGCAACACGCATTGACTGCGCTGTTCGAACATAGTCCCTGGGTCGAGGCGCGCGCCGACGCACGACCATCGTCGGGTGACCGCCATGCCGACCTGATGGCGGTCGTCCATGACGCGACACCGGACGAGCAATTGGCGCTGATTCGCGCGCATCCCGAACTTGCGGGCAAGGCGGCGATCGACAAGAGGCTGACCGATGCCTCCGCCGCCGAACAGGCGTCCGCCGGTTTGGATCGCCTGACCGCGTCGGAATATGAGCGCTTCCACGCGCTCAACGCCGCCTATCGGGAGCGCTTCGATTTCCCCTTCATCATCTGCGTGCGGCTGACCGACAAGGCGGGTATATTGGCCGCGATGAAACAGCGGCTGAGCCATGGGCGCGATGAAGAGATCGCAACCGCGCTTGCCCAGATCGGCGAGATCGTCCGGCTGCGGCTGGAGGATATGGCATGAGCGCCGTTCGCATTCCTCCCCGGTACGGGGAGGTGGCGCCGCGAAGCGGTGACGGAGGGGGCTATCCTCCTGGCGCAGCATGTGGGGCGATCCCCCTCCACCACCCTGCGGGCGGTCCCCCTCCCCGTACCGGGGAGGAATGGATATGAGCCTGCACGCACTGGAATCCGAACTGGCCCGGCAACTCCTGCTGATCGGCCATGGCGGCACCGACTGGACCCGCCCGCGCGCCGCCCGCGAAGGCCATGTCCATGACGTCGTCATCGTCGGCGGCGGGCAGAGCGGCCTCGCCGCAGCCTTCGGCCTGTTGCGCGAACGGGTGTCCAACATCCTCGTCATCGACGAAAATCCCGCCGGGCTGGAAGGGCCGTGGGACACCTATGCGCGGATGATCACGCTGCGCACGCCCAAGGAACTCAACCCCATCGATTTCGGCATTCCGGCGCTCACCTATCGCGCCTGGTGGGAAGCGCAGCATGGCGTGGCGGGCTGGGAGGCGGTCGGGAAGATCGCGCGCGGCGACTGGATGGCCTATCTGCGCTGGTATCGCCGCGTTTTGAACCTGCCGGTGCGCAACGATACGAAACTTACCCTTGTCGAGCCGCTGGGCGATGGTCTCCATCGGCTGCACCTCGACGGCCAGCCGCCGCTTCTGGCGCGCAAGGTGGTGCTGGCGACCGGCATACAGGGCGGCGGCGAATGGCACACGCCCGCCATGATCCGCGACGCCCTGCCCCGCAACCGCTACGCCCATACCAGCGAGCCGATCGACTTTGCCGCGCTTATGGGCAAGCGGATCGGCATATTGGGCGGCGGGGCGTCGGCCTTCGACAATGCCAATGCGGCGCTCAGCCTGGGCGTCGCAGCGGCGCATGTGTTCATTCGTCGCCCGGTATTGCCCCGCATCAACCCGATCCGTTTCATGGAACAGGTCGGCTTTACCGGTCGCTATCCCGCGCTGTCGGACGCGGACAAATATGCGGTTATGGCCAGCTTCCTTGGCCATAACCAGCCGCCCACCAACGACACTTTCGATCGCGCCGCCGCCTGGCCGGGTTTTGATCTCCATCTGGGTGCGCCCTGGCTGTCGGTCGAACTGATCGACGATCAGGTCCGCGTGACCACGCCGCACGGGACGCATGATTTCGATTTCGTGATCCTGTCCACCGGCCTTGTCAGCGATCCCGGCCTGCGTAGCGAACTGGGCGCAGTTGCATCGCATATCGCCCGCTGGGCCGATCGCTTCACCCCGCCGTCCGGCACTGCCAACGCGCTGATCGACGCGCATCCTTATCTGGGGGATGGCTTTGAACTGCTGCCCCGGACCAGTGACGGCACGGCGGCGCTGCACGGCCTGTTCGCCTTCAACTATTCCGCGCTCATCAGTCTCGGCCTCTCCGCCTCGGCCCTGTCCGGCCTGCAAACCGCGCTGCCGCGGCTGCTGCGGGGCGTCACCGACCAGCTTTTCCTAGATGATCGCGCCGCACTGGTCGCTGACCTGCTGGCCTATGACGAAGCGGAATTTGTCGGGCAATGGCCAAAGCAAGAAGAGGAGGCCGCATGATGGCCAGCCTGTCCACCCATGTCCTCGACACCAGCCATGGCTGCCCCGCCGCCGGGGTCGCGCTGCGCCTGATGGATGGCGACGGGGCCGTCCTGTTCGCTGGCGTCACCGATGCGGATGGCCGATGCCCCGGCCTGCCGCCGGTCGCACCAGGCCGCTACCGGCTGGTATTTGCGGTCGCCCCCTATTTCGCCGGGCGGGGGGTCGATCTGCCCGATCCGCCCTTTCTCGACAGCATCATCCTCGACTTCGGCATTGCCGATGCGGGCCATTATCACGTCCCCCTGCTCGTATCGCCCTATGGCTATTCGACCTATCGGGGCAGCTGAGATGAGCGTGCATTTCCTGCTGGACGGCGAACTGGTCGAGATCGCCGACGTTGATCCCACCGCAACCCTGCTTGACCATCTGCGCTACACCATGCGCCGCACCGGCACCAAGGAAGGCTGCGCCGAGGGCGATTGCGGCGCCTGCACCGTGCTGGTCGGTGATCTCGACCGAGACGCGATTGTCTGGCGCGCGGTCAATGCCTGCATCCTGTTCCTGCCGATGCTGGATGGCCGCGCGCTGCTGACCGTCGAAAGCCTGGGCCCCGGCGGCGCGCTCAACCCGTTGCAGGTCTGCATGGCGGCCAATGGCAGTTCGCAATGCGGCTTTTGCACACCCGGTTTCGTCATGTCGCTCTATGGCCGATGTGTCGGGGCGAGCGGCCATGACCTGCCGGTCGCCGATGTGCTGGCGGGCAATCTATGCCGCTGCACCGGCTATGGTCCGATATTGGCGGCAGGCGATGCGGTCGGCTCTTTGGAGCGTGACGACATAGCGACTGTTGCGGCGCTCAAGACGCTGCGCGACAGGCCCGCTGCGTCCGGCCAATATGGCGAGCGCCGCTGGTTCGCGCCGCGCAGTGGTGCCGCACTGGCCGACCTGCTCGCCGACCATCCCGACGCACGCATGGTCGCGGGTGCCACCGATGTTGGCCTGTGGGTGACGAAGGGGCTGCGCAGCATCGACACGCTGATTTTCCTGAGCGATATCGCCGAATTGCAGACGATAGAGGAAAGCCCCGCTGGCGTCCGGCTGGGCGCTGGCGTGCGCTATGCCGACGCCCATGCCGCCTTTACCCGCCTCCATCCCGATCTGGGCGAACTGACCCGCCGGATCGGCGGGTTGCAGGTCCGCAATGCCGGGACTGTCGGTGGCAATATCGCCAATGGATCGCCGATCGGCGATGGCCCGCCTGCCTTCATCGCCCTGGGCGCAGAACTGACCCTTCGCAGCCGCGACGGACGGCGGACGATGCCCTTGGAGGAGTATTTCCTCGACTATGGCAAGCAGGATCGCCGCCCCTGGGAATTTGTCGAAAGCCTGTGGATTCCGCGCCCCGGTCCCGATGCCGTAATCCATATCGCCAAATTGTCCCGCCGCTTCGACAGTGACATTTCAGCGGTGTGCGGCGCCTTTCACCTGACCGTGGATGAAGGCATGATCAGCGCCGCGCGCATCGCCTTTGGCGGCATGGCGGCCACACCGCGCCGCGCGCCGCTGTGCGAAGCCGCGCTGGTCGGCCAGCCTTTCACGCTGGCGACGATGGAGCAGGCCGCCGACGCACTGCGCGCTGACTATGCCCCGCTCTCCGACGTCCGCGGCTCCGCTGCCTACCGGCTCGACGTCGCCGCCAACCTGCTGCTGCGCCTGTGGCACCGCGAACAGGGGCAGACCGTGTCGGTACTTGATCTGGACGCCGTCCATGGCTGATCGCGATCCCGCCTGGCGCGTGCTGCCCAAACCATCGCACCCGCATGACAGCGCGCCGCTCCATGTCACCGGCGCGGCCCGCTATGCCGATGACGGGCCGGAACCGGCCGACATGCTCCATCTGGCTTTCGGCCAGAGCGCCCATGCCCATGCCCGCATCCTGTCCATGGACCTGTCCGCCGTCCGCGCGGCGGAAGGGGTGGTGCATGTCTTTACCGCCGCCGACATTCCCGGCGCGAACGATGTCAGTCCCGTCGCGGGCGATGACCGGTTGCTGGCCGATGGCGAAGTGATCTGCGTCGGACAAGCCATCTTCCTGGTCGCCGCCACCAGCCAGCGCGCCGCGCGTAAAGCCGCGCGCCTCGCCAAGATCGACTATGAACCGCTGCCCGCCTGCCTGACGATCGAGGCAGCTCAGGCGGCCAATTCGCTGATCGAACCGACCCAGCGTATGGCGCGCGGCGACGCCGGTGCCGCGCTGGCCGCCGCGCCCCTTCGCCTGACTGGCGGTTTCGACATGGGCGGGCAGGATCATTTCTATCTGGAGGGGCAGGTCGCGGTCGCCACCCCCGGCGAGGACGGACAGATTCATCTGCTTTGCTCCACCCAGCATCCCAGCGAAGTCCAGCATCTCATCGCCCATATGCTCCACCGCAACTCCGCCGACGTGACGGTGGAGGTGCGGCGCATGGGCGGCGCCTTTGGTGGCAAGGAGACGCAGGCCGCCCTGTTCGCCGCCGCCGCCGCGCTGGTGGCGGACAAGACCGGCCGCCCCGCCAAATTCCGCTGCGATCGCGACGATGACATGGTCATGACTGGCAAGCGCCACGCTTTCCGTATCACCTATGATGTCGGCTTCGACACGCGGGGCCATGTCCTCGCGCTGCGCCTGCGACTGGCTTCGCGCTGCGGTGCGACGGTCGATCTATCCCCCGCGATCAACGACCGGGCGATGTTTCATGCCGATAATTGCTACTGGCTGCCTGACGTCGAGATATTGTCCGAGCGGCTGAAAACCAACACCGTGTCCGACACTGCCTTTCGCGGCTTTGGCGGGCCGCAGGGGATGCTGGCGATCGAGCGCGTCATGGACGATGTCGCCGCGCATCTAGAGCATGATCCGCTGGCGGTGCGCTGTGCCAACCTCTACGGTTCCGGTCGCGATGTCGCCCCCTATGGCATGACGATCGCCGACAATATCGCGCCGCAGATTATCGCCCGGCTGCGCGCCGACGCCCGATACGACGCCCGCAGCGCTGCGATCGCCGCCTTCAACGCTGCCAGTCCGATCCTCAAGCGCGGCATCGCGCTCACCCCGGTCAAGTTCGGGATCAGCTTCACCACCACCCATTTGAACCAGGCTGGTGCGCTGGTGCTGGTCTATGCCGACGGGTCGATCCAGATCAACCATGGCGGCACGGAAATGGGGCAGGGCCTCTATATCAAGGTAGCGCAGGTCGTCGCAGACGTATTCGCCGTGCCGATCGACCGGGTACGGATCACCGCGACGCGCACCGACAAGGTGCCTAATACATCGGCCACCGCCGCCTCGTCGGGCGCGGACCTCAACGGCATGGCCGCCTATAATGCCGCGATGACGATCCGCGACCGGCTGACGGGCTTTCTCGCCCGCACCTTCGGTTGCGCCGATACCGACGTTCACTTCACCCCGGAAGGCATCATCGCCGGGAGCGAGCGCCTGACCTTCGCCCAATTGTGCCGTAAGGCGCATATCGGCCGGATCTCGCTCGCCGCCACGGGCTATTATGCGACGCCGGGCATCGCTTATGACCGTGACGCGCATCAGGGTCGCCCCTTCTATTATTTCGCCTATGGCGCGGCGATATCGGAAGTGGCGATCGATACGCTGACCGGCGAACATAAGGTGCTGGCCGTCGACATCCTCCACGATGTCGGCCGCTCGCTCAATCGCCAGATCGACATCGGCCAGATCGAGGGCGGCTTCATCCAGGGGCAGGGCTGGCTGACGACCGAGGAACTGATTTTCGATGATCAGGGCCGCCTGCTCACCCATTCGCCCGCCACCTATAAAATCCCGACCGCGTCGGACCGCCCGGCGCATATGACGATCAGCCTGTGGGATGGCGAGAATGTTGAACCTACCATCAACCGGTCCAAGGCGGTTGGCGAACCGCCTTTCATGCTCGCCATCTCGGTCTTTTCCGCGCTGACCCGCGCCGTCGCGGCGGTCGCGCCGGACGTGCGCTCGCTCCCGCGCCTCGACGCCCCCGCCACCCCCGAACGCATATTGCGCGCGGTGACGGAGCATCGCGCGCGATGAGCGAGTGGCTGGGCTGGCTGCGGCGCGTTGCAGGCAAGGCACCGAGCGCCCTGCTCAGCATCTTGGCGAGCGAAGGCTCCGCGCCGCGCGGGGCGGGGACGCGGATGCTCGTCACGGCGGACACGCTTCATGGCACGATCGGCGGCGGTCAGCTTGAGTATCGCGCGGTCGAACAGGCGCGGGCCATCCTGGCGCATCCGCCGGGGCATTGGCGGGTGCAGGATTATCCGCTGGGGCCATTGCTGGGCCAATGTTGCGGCGGGCGGGTAAGGCTGCTCATCGAACATTGCGATCCCACAGCCATGGACTGGCTGGCGGATGCGGCGGATGAACGCATCCTGGTCTCCACCTTCCTGCCCGACCGGGTGGACCGGCATGTCAGCGACCATGCCCTGCCGTCCAGCCTGTCGGCGCGCGGCGATCGTCCGCGGGCCGGTGACAGTCTGGCGGAGATTATCGGCCAGCATCACCGACCGCTCTATCTGTTCGGCGCTGGCCATGTCGGGCAGGCGATCGCCCGTCACGCTGCCAATCTGCCCTTTCGCCTGTCCTGGTTCGATACCCGCCCGGTGTTCGAAACGATCGAGGGTGTCGCGGTCGTGCCGGAAGCCGCGATCGAGCAATGCGTCGCCGACGCACCCGATGACGCCGCCATCCTCATCCTGACCCATGACCATGGCCTTGACTATCGCCTGACTCACGCGGCGCTCAGCCGCTCCCCCTGCGCCTATATCGGCCTGATCGGCTCCGCGACCAAGGGCGCGCGTTTCCATGCGCGGCTCACGCGCGACGGCATTGATGCGGAGGCGCGCGCACGGCTGACCTCGCCGATAGGGGTGCCGGGCGTCACGGGCAAGGAACCTGATGTCATCGCCATCGCCGTGCTCGCCCAATTGCTGCAACTGAGGACGACATGACCATCCGGGGCTTTCGCGGCGAACTCCTGTCAGTATCGCGCGATCCGCATCATCATCCCGACGCCATCCATCACGAACCAGATGGGTTATTGGTGGTGGAGGATGGCATCATTATCGCGCGGGGCGATTATGAGATGCTTGCACCCCGTTATCCCGGCCTCGCGATCGATCATCTTCCCGGCCTGATCGTCCCCGGCTTCATCGACGCCCATGTCCATTATGCGCAAATGGACCATATCGCCTCGCACGGTGAACAATTGCTCGACTGGCTCGATCGCCATATCTTCCCGGCCGAAAAGGCCTTTGCCGACCGCGCCCATGCGGACTGGACGGCGAGCCTGTTTCTGGACGAACTGTTACGCAACGGCACGACCAGCGCGCTCGTCTTTCCGACTGTCCATGCCCATTCGGTCGACGCCCTGTTCGACGCCGCGCTGGGCCGCAACATGCGCATCCTGTCGGGCAAGATTTTGATGGACCTTGGCCCCGACGGACTGGCCGACACGGTCGATAGCGGGCGTGACGAGAGCGAAGGCCTTATCCGCCGCTGGCGCGGACGCGGGCGGCTGGGCTATGCAGTGACGCCACGCTTTGCGCTGACCTCGTCGGACGCGCAGTTGCAGGTCGCGGGCGCCTTGTTGGCCGATCATCCCGACATATTGTTGCACACCCATCTGGCCGAAAACCTCCGCGAATGTGCCGCCGTGGCCGATCGCTTTCCGACCGCGCACGATTATCTCGACGTCTATGACCGCTTCGGTCTGGTCGGCGACCGGTCGGTGTTCGCCCATGGCGTCCATCTGTCCGACCGCGCCTGCACCCGCCTCGCGCAGAGCGGCGCGGGGATTGCCGTCTGCCCCAGTTCCAACCTTTTTCTGGGGTCGGGCTTCTTCGACTTCGGACAGGCGGACGCCCATGGCGTGCGCATCGGCCTTGGCACCGATGTCGGCGCAGGCACCTCCTTCTCGCTGCTCCATACGGCGGGTCTGGCCTATCAGGCTGCCCTGTCGCGCCATTACCCGCTCGATCCCTTCCGCGCCCTCTATCTCGCGACAGCGGGCAGTGCGGCGCTGCTGCGGATCGACGACCGGGTCGGCGGGCTGGAGCCGGGGCAGGAGGCCGACTTCGTCCAGCTTGACTATGCAGCCACCCCGTTGCTGGCGCGCCGCACGGCCAATGCCACACTTGCAGACCGTCTCTTTGCGCTACAAATCCTGGGCGATGACCGCGTCATCGCGCGGACCTATATCATGGGCCAATGCGCCTGGGACCGACAAGGCACAGCATCATGACCGATCTCGACAGCTTCATCCGCGCCCTGCCCAAGGCCGAACTTCATCTGCATATCGAGGGCAGTCTGGAGCCGGAACTGATGTTCGCGCTTGCCAAACGCAACGGCGTCGCCATCCCCTATGCCAGTGTGGAGGATGTCCGCGCCGCTTATGCGTTCGGCAACTTACAGGATTTTCTCGACATTTATTATGCCGGGGCGGACGTGCTGCGGACCAGCCAAGATTTCCATGATCTGGCCGCCGCCTATTTTGATCGCGCGGCGGCGGATGGCGTCGTCCATGCCGAACTCATGTTCGACCCGCAGACCCATACCGATCGCGGCATCCCCTTTGCCACGGTCATCGAGGGGCTGCTCTCCGCTTGTGGAGACGCGCAGGTGCGCCATGGTATCAGCAGCGCGCTCATCCTCTCTTTCCTCCGCCATCTGAGCGAAGAGGCGGCCTTCGAAACGCTCGCCGCCGCCGACCCATGGCTCGACCGGATCGCTGCCGTCGGTCTCGATTCCTCTGAAAATGGCCACCCGCCCGAACAATTCGCCCGCGTGTTCGCCGCCGCCGCTGCCAAGGGCCTGCGGCTGACCGCCCATGCCGGGGAGGAAGGCCCGCCCGCCTATGTCTATGAAGCGCTCGACCTGCTCCATGTCGACCGGATCGACCATGGCAACCGCGCGCTGGAGGATGATGCGCTCGTCGAACGGCTGGTGCGCGAAGGCATGACGCTCACGGTCTGTCCGCTCTCCAACCTCAAACTGTGCGTGGTGGGCGATCTGGCCGATCATCCGATCGACCGGATGCTGGACCTTGGCCTGCGCGCCACGATCAATTCGGACGATCCCGCTTATTTCGGCGGCTATATCGCCGACAATTATCGCGCGGCAGCGGCGGCACGCGGCCTCACCAGAGCGCAACTCGTCCAGCTTGCCCGCAACAGCTTCACGGGCTCCTTCCTGCCGCCCGATACCATCGCCGCCCATCTTGAACGACTGGACGCCTGTCTATGAGGCTGCTTGCCACTTTCCTCGCCCTGCTCATGACCATCGGCCTCGCCCATGCCGACACGCCCAAACGCAAGGTCATTATCGACGATGAGGGCTTCGCGCTGATGCACCTCATGCTGCTGGAGGCGCCCGACGTCGATGTGCTGGGCATCACCACTGTATCGGGCAATTTCTGGGCCAATCGCGCCACCGCCATGGCGCTGCGCGGGCTGGAAATCGTCCATCGCGCCGACGTGCCGGTGGTGCAGGGCGCGACCTATCCGCTGCTCAACTCGGAAAGCCTGACGGACCGCTGGGAGGCGCTTTATGGCAAGCTGACATGGAAGGGCGCGTGGATGAAGCAATGGGTCGAGCCGACCCAGCAAAGTACGCCACCCTATTTCGGCCCGGACGATCCGGTGAACCTGCCCGAAGGCAATCCGACGACCAAGGCGCGTGACGAAATCGCCGCCAATTTCCTGATCCGCATGGTCCGCCAATATCCCGGCGAAGTGACGATCATCGCCGCCGGGCCGCTCACCAACCTTGCGCTTGCCCAGCGGCTCGACCCCGCCTTCGCCAGCCTGGCGAAAGAACTCGTCTATATGGGCGGCTCGCTCAATCCCCGGCAGGCACTGGACAATCGCGCTGCCGCCGATTTCGCCCGCGAGTTCGTCAATACGCCGCGGCGCGAATTCAACATCCGCTTCGATCCCGAAGCCGCCAGCATCGTCGCGCGCAGCCCGTGGAAGGCCGTCACCGTGGTCCCCGTCGATCCCTCCACCGGCACCCAGCGCAGCCGCTCGCTGCTCGACCGCATGGCAAAATCCGCCAGCCCCGATATCGCCCGCTTCATCGCAGCGATGGAACCCGGCTTCCCGCTGTGGGACGAGATTGCGGCGGGCGTCTGGCTCGACCCGACGCTCGTCACTGACCAGCAGGCCCTCTATGTCGATTATAACAGCCAGTTCGGCCCCGGCTATGGCGACATGCTCTCCTGGTTCGCGCCCTATCGCCCCGGCCTTGGCGAACAGCCCGCCACCGTCATCCGCACGATCGACGCCACCCGGCTGGAGGCGCTGATGGTTCGCCTGATGGCGCAGAGTGCGAAAAAATGACAATCGCCAGCCCGACCGCCAAACGCTAGGATAAGCGCCATGACGATCAAGCTCATCTGCCTCGATGCCGACGACACGCTTTGGCACAATATGCGGCATTTCAATGCGACCGAAGAGGCGCTGGTGGCGATGCTCCAGCCCTTCGCCGACGCCCATATCGCTCGCGACACGCTCAACGCCTGCGAAGGACGCAATCTCAAACTCTATGGCTATGGGGCCAAGGGTTTCACCCTCTCGATGATCGAGACGGCGGCGGAACTGGCCGGGGATCAAATCTCCAAAACGATGATCGAGGAGATTTTGGCCGCCGGGCGCGCGCTGCTGGCGCATCCGGTCGACCTGTTCGACGATGTCGCCGAAACGCTCGACGCACTGGCCCACCGGGGACGGCTCGTGCTGGTGACCAAGGGCGACCTGCTGCACCAGGAATCGAAACTTGCAGCCTCCGGTCTCGGCGACCTGTTCAGCGGCATCGAAATCGTCAGCGACAAGACGGAAAACACCTTCCGTCGCGTGTTCAGCCAATATGGCGTCGCCGCGCACGAGGCGATCATGGCCGGCGACTCGATGCGATCGGACATCCGCCCCGCGCTGGAGGCGGGGGCCTGGGCCGCCTATATCCCCCAGGAAGGCGCCTGGGTCCACGAAATCGCCGACACCCCGTCGGACCATGTCCGCTTCCGCCAGATCGATCGCCTGGCGGAACTGCCGGACCTTATCGACGCGATCGGTTAGAACGCGATGACTTTACCTCGATCCGTTCGTTTCGAGCGAATGTAGGGTCATCACATTCTAAACATCCCCGTCGCCCAGCCAATGCTCGGTCTGCGGCGGCAGATATTGCGCCATACGGTCCAGCAATATGTCCGGGTCATCGTCGATCAGCAGCATCGCCCGGTGCCGGGGCTGGAGGAAGCCTTCCGCCACCACCGAATCGATGAAGGTCGACATCGGCGTATAGAAGCCATTGACGTTGAGCAGCCCGCACGGCTTTTCATGATAGCCCAGCTGCGACCAGCACCAGGCCTCGAATATCTCCTCCAGCGTGCCGATGCCGCCGGGCAGGCACAGGAAGCCATCGGCGAATTTGGCCATCATCGCCTTGCGCTCATGCATCGTCTTGACGACATGCAGCTGGGTGATGCCCGGATGGTCATGTTCGCGCGCGCGCAACGCTTCGGGGATGACGCCGATCACCTCGCCGCCCGCGGCGCAGACCGTGTCGGCAATGACGCCCATCAGCCCGACCGTGCCGCCACCATAGACCAAGCCAATGCCGCGCTCCGCCAGCAGCGTGCCAACCCGTTCGGCGGCTTCGCGATAGACAGGCGAGTTGCCGGGCGAGGAACCCAGATAGACGCAGATCCGCATCAGGCGAGCCGCTCCGGCACGGACAGCGCCTCTTCAAGGATCGTACCCTTGGCGCCCACCGCTTCCCAGGGGAACACGAACCAGCGCTTATCCTCGTCCCGGTCGATCATCTCCGCCCAATAATCCACCGTCACGCGCGACCGGCTGTTGGTGATGATCACGGCAAAGCGCAGATTGTCGCCATTGCAGCCATTATCCGCCAGCAACCGCCGCACATAGTCGATCGTGCCGCCGCTGTCGTTGATATCGTCCACGAACAGCAGCCGCTGGCCCGCTGCACTCTTGGCCGCGACCTTGGCCAGCAGCTCGTCGGCAAAGCCGGGAACCTTGGAACTATGGTCGATCGAGAGCATCGGCAGCTCGGTCTGGTGCGAAATATAGACCGCCGGCACCAGCCCGCCGCGCCCGATGCCGATGATGAAATCGGGCGTCCAGTCGCCCTGTTCAATCTGCCGCGCCAGCATTTGTACGTCGGCGACAAAGGCATCGTTGGAGATGTAATGGAGCGCAGGCTCGGCAGTTTGGCTCATGGCAGAGGGGTCCGTTGACGGTCTGGAAAGACTGTCCGTTATCGGGTCTGCACGCATTGGGCAATCGGCACAAAGGCGTTTATGCCACAGCGGGACCGTCGATCGATATTGGATAGCTCAACTGCGGGAAGCCATTTTCAATCTCCTGCAAGGCTATGCCCGCCGCATAGGATGGCGTGCGCGCTGATGCGGTACACAGCGCCAGCGTCATTGGCCGCAAGATCGGGTCGGAAATCTTGGTGAAGGACAGCAGGCCGCGCCGCACCTCGGTAATCACGTCGAGCGAAGTCAGCACGCCGATGCCCACGCCCTGCATGACGAGCGACGTGATCATCTGAATATTGTCCGACGACACGGCCCGGTCGATCACCACGCCAGTCGTCCCCTCCAGCACCGAAATCTGTTCGTAAACCGCCAGCGGCTCGGCCGGAACGATCAGTTTGGACCCTACGCAACTCGAAAAGCGCGCTTCCCTTTTGCTGCCCAGCGGATGGCCGGTCGGCGTGACGAAGCCCAGCACGACCTCTACGAAGGACCGCACCGCCAGGTCGCGCACCGTTTGCGGCTCGAAGAAGATGCCGAAATCCACCTCGCCGCGTACCGTCGCCATCCGCGCGGCATCATTTTCCAGCACCCGCACGCCGATGGTGATGCCGGGATATTTGCTCTGGAGCGCCTGGATCGCGGCGGGGACATAGCCTTTGGCCAGCGCGTCGATGACGGCAATGTCGACATGGCCCCGTTTTAAGCCCCGCAGATCCTCTATCTGCGCGCGGACATCGGCCATATTCTTTTGCCATTTGCTGCCCGCCGCCATCATGATTTCGCCCGCCGCCGTCAGGCGCAGCCCGGTCGGCAGCCGTTCGAACAGCGGCATCCCCAGATTGGCCTCGACGTTCAAAATCTGTCGATCGATCGCGGAGGCTGACACGTTCAGCTCATCGGCTGCCCGCCGGATCGACCCCAATCGGCCTACCGCTATGAAATAGCGCAAGAAACGTGAAAGTGCCGGCATACCCACCCTATTTTTTGCAACACTGCGTCGAATTCATTGCATTTGATCGCACCACGTCAAGCCCCTAGTTGCAATGCACACCACATCGTCTGCCGACGATTGGCGGGAATCATGGCTGTGCGTGCTGCAAAGCACCGTTGCAAAAGGGCGACGCCTCAGGTCCCGTCCGGCCTTCGGCATCAGCCTGTCGTGAACATATATGGCTGGAATTTCTCAATGAAATCCAGCGACCGATCAACAGGGGGAGGAACAGGGAGCGTTAACCAGCAGGGCGATGACCATTTGCCGCCCTGTTTCAAAAGGGGGGTATCTTATTCATGGCGAACATTCATCGGCTGCACGACATCGCGCCGCACCAGAACCGTCGCGGTCGGCCTTTCGGCATGATGGCGGCTGGTCTGCTGGCCTGCACCGCGCTGACGACACCCGCCTGGGCGCAGGATGGCGCTCCGGTCGATGCACCTGAGGTGGGGGCCGAAATCGTCGTCACCGGTGCGCTTGAAGCGCTGCCGCTCAAGGATGTCGGTTCGATCTTCGGTTTCAATAAGACTTTGCTGGAAACCCCGCGATCGGCTTCGACAATCAGCAGTGAGCAGATCGAACGATTTGGCATTACCAGCATTTACGATCTCGTCGCACAATCGCCCGGCACCTTCACCAACAGCTTCTTTGGCGTCGGCGGCGCACTGGATATTCGCGGCACGCCGGGCGAAGTCTTTTTTCGTGGCGTTCGCCGTCTCGACAATCCGGGCAACTATCCGACACCGATCGGCGCGTCCGAGCGGATCGACATTGTTCGCGGTCCCTCCTCTCCCATTTACGGCCCGTCCAAGACCGGCGGCTATATGAATTTCGTGCCAAAGTCGGCGCGCGTGGCCGGTGGCGCGTTGATGACCACGCCGGAAGGTGAAGTCAGCTACACCCGTGGCAGTTGGGACTATAATGTCCTGAAAGCCCAGGTACGCGGCCCGGCCAAGATCGGCGCGGCGGAATTTGGCTATAGCCTTTATGCCGAGATTGAGGATTCGGGCAGCTATTACGACAATATGTCGACCAACCAGACGATCCTGCAAGCAGCGTTCGACAACCAGATCACCGATAGCGTCCGCATCGAATTCGGTGGCATGTACCATAATTTCAAGGGCCAGCAGAATGGCGGCTGGAATCGCCTGACCCAGGACCTGGTCGATAATGGCACCTACATCACGGGCAGCGCCAAGCCGCTGGACACCGATGGCGATGGGCAGCTTTCGCAGTCGGAATTTCGCGCGGGCGGCAATTTCAATCCGTTCGGTACATTTGGCTGCGCCGCCGGTACAGCGACGCCAGGAACGTCTGCGGCAAATTTCACCGACGCCTGTTTGAACGCGACCTATCCTCAGTTGGCCTTGCAGAATGTCGGCACCACCAAACTCAGCCGTCGCAAGACTCTCACCGGCAAGAATGACCGCCTCGATAATATCGCCAAGACAGGCTATTTTGATATCATCTACAATGCCGAGAGCGGCCTTGAGATCAAAAATCAGCTTTTTTACGACGGTATCAAGAATATCAACGAGAATAGCTACGGCTTCTCGCAGTTCCATAAATCATGGGTAATCGAGGACAAGATCGTCGCGTCAAAGACCTTCGACAGTTCCGCGGGCAAATTCTCGTTCCAGCTTTCACCGTCGATCCGCTATACGAAATTCCTTCATGGCGACGATTTCAACTTTGAATATTTTCACCGTGTTGACCTGACGCAGGGCTATACGCCGCTGTCAGACCGGCTGCTTTCCACAGAGTGCGATTGCAACTATACCAACTATCTCAAGGGTCATTATACCGATTTGGGCTTTGCCGCCCTGACCGATCTCGATTTCAATTTCGGTCTCGATATCGTCCTGGGTGCGCGGTACGACAAGGTGAAGGTCAATTCGACTAACATTGTCGAAAAGCTGCAAAATGCACCTGGCGTCGTAACCGGCAAAGGCTCCAAGGGTGGCTGGTCGTGGAACGCCAGCGCGTCCTACAAGCTGCCGTTCGGCATCATTCCTTATGTCACGGCGTCACGCCAGACCACGGTTATCGCGGGTCAAGGTTCGGAAATCGATCCCGGCACGGCAGTTAGCGACACATTCCTGACCGCATCCAAGCTGATCGAAGGCGGCATCAAGGGCAGCTTCCTCGACAACATGCTCTACACCGCAGTGTCGGTGTATAAGCAGGAGCGGACGGACCATAATATCCAGTCCTCGACCGTCAACCAGTCAGTCGAAACCAAGGGCGTCGAGGCGGAATTCCGTTGGTCGGTGGACAAGCATTTCCTGATTACCGGTGCCTATACCCACACCGTCGTCACCAATCTCAGCTTTCTGGACGCCGGAGCGACTTTCAGCTTCTTTGGTATCGAAGATCTGATCAACGTATCCAATCCTGCGGCAACGCTGGGCGGCCAGGTCGGCGGTCTTGTCCCCATTCCCAACAAGGCTGCGGCTGCGCGGGCGGGCATTCCCAAAAATCTCTACTCGCTGACGGGTACCTATTCGTTCGACAGCGGGCTGGCTTTCTCCGCCAGCGTGGTCAAGGTGGACTCCGTCTTTTCGGGCCAATCGCGGGTCGTGAAGCTTCCCGCCTACACGCTGGTCGATGTCGGCGTTTCCTACGAAATGGACAATTGGCTGTTCCGTCTGAACGTCAAAAACCTGACCAACGAAACCTATTATCGCGCCAACTTCACGGAATTGTTCGGCAGCACCATCGTCCTGCCCGAACGGCCCCGCAGTTATCAGGCGACCGTATCGTACAAATTCTAACAGCGTTGCAGGGGGCACCGGGAAACCGGTGCCCTATTTCTTGATCGGTTATTAGGGACGTCCCATGCGCCTCCTGTCTTATGTCGCGACACTGGCGAGTGCGACCCTGCTGCTCATGGCCCCAGTCACGGCCAGTGCCGCGCCGCCATCGGGTGTCGAGGACTGCCTGCCCGGCAAAGCCTGTACCCATCCGCTCCCTGTCCGTGTCGTCATCGTGTCGCTGTTTGAAATTGGCGAGGATAGCGGCGACAAGCCCGGCGAATTCCAGCTGTGGAAGGAAAGGCGGCATCTCGATACCCGCATCCCTTTCCCCCAGTCCCATCACGATCTCTATTATGATCCCAAGACCCAGATATTGGGCATGGTCACCGGCATGGGCAATATCAAGTCGGCGACCGCGACCATGGCGCTGGGTCTCGACCCGCGGTTCGACCTGTCCCACGCCTATTGGCTGGTTGCCGGAATTGCGGGCATCGACCCGCAGGATGCCTCCATCGGATCAGCCGCCTGGGCGCGCTATCTGGTCGATGGCGACCTCGCCCATGAAATCGACGCGCGGGAAATCCCGGCCGACTGGAAGAGCGGCTATTTCGCGCTCCATAGCAAAGGCCCCAATGATCCCAGCCCGCCGGTCGGGCAGGGCGAGATATTCGAGATCAACCCCGCCCTACGCGACTGGGCCTTCAACCTGACCAAGGACATGGTCCTGCCCGACGATCCCTCGATCCAGAAGGAAAGGGCGCGTTTCACCAACCATCCGATGGCGCAGCGTCCCCCCTTCGTCCTGAAGGGCGATCAGCTTGCTGCGATGACCTTCTGGCATGGCGCGCGGATGACTGACTGGGCCAATGACTGGGTGAAATATTGGACGCAGGGGAAGGGCGAATTCGTCACCTCCGCCATGGAGGAAACCGGCATCTATCAATCGATCACCTATCTTGACAAGATCGGCAAGGTGGACAAGCAGCGCTTCATGGTGCTGCGCGCGGGCAGCAATTTCACCATGCCGCCACCCGGTGACACTGCCGCTCACTATCTGCTGACCGAAAATGAGGGCTATGCCGGCATGAACGCCGCGCTCGAAAGCCTCTATCTGGTCGGGTCCAAAGTGGTGGACGAACTGATCGGCCATTGGGACCGCTACGAAAAGACCGTGCCGCAATAGCATGGCGCTGACCGTCATCCGCAACGCCGACGTCCTGGTTTGCATGGACGATCCCCGGCGGGAGATTGCCGACGGGGCCGTGGCGTTTCAGGATGGCGTCATAGTTGCGGTAGGGACGACGGCGGAACTGGCGTCTTGGCTGGCTGAGGCCGATGAGGTGGTGAGCGCACATGGCTGTGTCGTGACCCCCGGCCTCGTCAACACCCATCATCATCTCTACCAGTCGCTGACCCGCGCATTGCCCGGCGCGATCAACGCCTCGCTGTTCGACTGGCTGAAGCGCCTCTATCCCATCTGGGCGCAGTATCGCCCGGAGGACGTGTTCGCCGCGACCCAGCTGGGCCTCGCCGAACTGGCCTTGTCGGGCTGCACCCTGACCTCCGATCATCTCTATCTCTTCCCCAATGGCGTGACGCTGGACGACACGATTGCCGCCGCGCAGGGCATCGGCATCCGCTTCCACCCCACCCGCGGCGCGATGAGCGTGGGGGAAAGCGATGGCGGCCTGCCGCCCGACAGTCTGGTCGAGGATGAGCGCGCGATCCTCAACGACACGATCCGCGTGATCGACCGTTTCCATGATGCGAGGGAGGGAGCCATGGTCCGCGTCGGCGTCGCCCCCTGTTCGCCCTTTTCGGTCAGTCAGGGGCTGATGCGCGACGCCGCTTTGCTCGCCCGCGACAAAGGGGTGATGCTGCACACCCATCTGGCTGAGGATGCCGACGACGTCGCCTTCTCGCTCGAACGCTTCGGCTGCCGTCCCGGCGACTATGCTGAAAGTCTGGGCTGGGTCGGCCCGGATGTGTGGCACGCCCATTGTGTCCAGCTTGATGCCCGCGAAATCGCCCTGTTTGCGCGGACCGGCACCGGCGTCGCCCATTGCCCCTGCTCCAACTGCCGTCTTGGCTCCGGCATCGCCCCGCTCAAGGCGATGTTCGAACAGGGTATGCCGCTCGGCCTTGGCGTCGATGGCTCCGCCTCCAGCGACAGCGGCAATTTGCTGCTGGAAGCGCGCCAGGCAATGCTGCTCCAGCGCGCGATTGGTGGCCCCGCCGCCTTCGATCCGCGCGACGCGCTCTACATCGCCACGCGCGGCGGGGCGGACATGCTGGGCCGTCACGATTGCGGCCAGATTGGGCCGGGCAAGCGCGCCGACATCGTCCTGTGGAACTGTGTGAACATCGCCTCATTGGGGGCGTGGGACAAGGTCGCAGGCCTGATCCTCAGCCCGCCCACGGGCGCGCGCGATATGTTCGTCGAAGGGCGCGCAGTCGTGCGCGACGGGCAACTGGTCCAGACCGACCGCGCCACCATCCTGCAAGCCGCCGACCGATCACTCACCCGCCTGATGAGTCTCGCCTGATGACACCCATGACGGCGGAGCAAGCCCGCGATCCCGATCATTTCCCCGGCCTCGCCGTCGCAATTCCGCTGGGCGTCCAGCATGTGCTGGCGATGTTCGTCAGCAATCTGACCCCCGCGATCATCGTGGCGGGCGCAGCCGGTTTCGGCTTCGGATCGGCCGATCCCACCCCCATGATTTACATGATCCAGATGGCCATGTTGTTCGCCGGGATTGCCACGCTGATGCAGACCATCGGCATCGGCCCGGTAGGCGCGCGCCTGCCGATCGTGCAGGGAACCAGCTTCGCCTTCCTGCCGGTGATGATCCCGATCGTCGCGGGGCAGGGGGTGGCTGCGATGGCGCAACTGACCACCGCCGCCATTATCGGCGGCCTGTTCCACGCCTGTGTCAGCAGCTGCATCGGTCGCATTCGTTTCGCCCTGCCGCCGATGGTCACGGGGCTGGTCGTGCTGATGATCGGCCTGTCATTGATGCGCGTCGGGGTGCAATATGCCGCCGGTGGCGTCGCGGCGCAGGGTACGCCTGCCTATGGTGCGGGAACCAGCTGGATGCTGGCGGGCATCGTCGTGATCGTGACTTTGGGCCTCAGCTTCTACGGACGCGGTCTGTGGTCGACGGCCTCGGTATTGCTCGGCCTGCTTGCAGGCTATGGCGTCGCCGCCGCGATGGGGCGGGTGTCGCTCGCCCCGGTCGCGACGGCGGGCTGGGTCATGGTCCCGCAACCCTTCCATTTCGGCTTTGCCGTGTCGCTCCCTGCGATCCTTGGCTTCTGCCTGATGGGCTTCATCTCCGCGATCGAATCGATCGGCGCGGTGTCGGCCATTTGCGAAGGTGGCGCCGGACGACCGGCCACCGACCGCGAACTGATCGGCGCGACCAGCGCGGACGGTCTTGGCACTGCGCTGGCGGGCGTTTTCGGGGCGATGCCCAATACATCCTTCAGCCAGAATGTCGGCCTGATCGCCATCACCGGCATCATGAGCCGCCATATCGTGACGATCGGCGCGCTGTTCCTGATCCTGTGCGGTTTTGCGCCCAAGATCGGCGCGCTCATCACCACCATCCCCATCGAGATTTTGGGTGGCGGCGTGATCGTGATGTTCGGCATGGTCGCATCGGCGGCGCTCTCGATCCTGTCGGGCGTCGACTGGACTCAGCGCAACATGCTGATCTTTGGCGTTGCGCTGTCGATCGGCATCGGGCTGGAACTGGAGCCGGACGCGGTGTCTCACCTGCCGCAAACGCTGCGCATCATCCTGACATCGGGTGTACTGCCCGCAGCGCTGGTGGCGGTGATCCTGAATCTTGCCGTCCCCGACCGGCTCAGCGCGGGATCGCTTCAAACGCCGTAAGATCGCGCTCCAGCCGCGCCTGAGCCGCAGCTTTGACATTTTTCGCCAGCCAGGCGCTGCACCCCGGCGCATCCACCGCCACGCACGCCGCGACCCGCGCGCCGCCTGGCCTGTCCTGCCACAGGCTGTCGCCGGGCAGGAAGCTATAATGCAACCCGTCGCGCACAATCTGCTTCAAGTCCGCATAGCGCAGCCCCTGTTCGGTAACCGCGCGCAGATATTCGTTGGTCATGTCACTGCGCGATACGCCCTCATCGTCGGTCGACAGTACCACCGGCACGCCTGCCTCGCGATAGAGCGACAGCGGATGATCGCTGCCCTTCACCCCCAATATGACCGCATTGCTGGTCAGATTGATTTCCACCGCCACCTGATCGCGCGCCATCCGCGCCAACAGCGACGGTGCGTCGCTCTCATAGGCGATGTCGATGCCATGGCCGATCCGCCGCGCGCCCGCCACCTCCACGGCGCTACGAATGTGAAAGGCAAGGTCGCGCGAGGGAACAAGGCCCAGCGTCAATTCACCCGCATGGAGCGACAGTTGCACCTTGGGATGCCGCGCTTTCAGGAAGGCGATCATCTGCATGTGCAGCGCATAGTCGCGCACCGCCACGGGATCATGCTCCGGCGCGGCGATGTTGACGCCGACAAAGCGCGGATCGGCCTCGACCAGGGCAAAGCCGAAAGCCAGTTGCGCGAACACCTGCGCCGGCGGACTGGTGCGGATCGCGGTGTAGAGATAGCGCATCTCCACGCCACAGGCCGGTTTGGCACTCGCCGTCCCGCACCCGTCGATCGCCGCGCCCTGCGCATCATAGCCGTCATAATCGGCCTTCGCGCTGGCGACTGCGTCCGGCAGCAACGGCACAATCTTCGCGTATAATGCCGCCAAATCGCTGGCGTCGGCATCGGCCATCTTCATGCCCAGCATCCAGCCCGCCCGCGCGCCGCTGCCCAATTCGACATAAGAGACATGGTCAGCCGCCGCCTGCTGCCGGGTGAGCGCCATCGCTTCGCCGACATGGCGGCTATAGGCCGGGCCGAACGCATCGAAGGTTGCGAAGAATCGGTCATAGCCCGACACTTCCGGGTCACCCACGCCCGCCTCGAAACCGCGCGTGGAAAAGGCGTCGATCGTGCGCGAATAATGGGGATAGGCCTTCTCCAGCCCCGCCGCCGCTATGCGCCCCGGCGCGGTACAGGGCGGTTCGACGATATGATGATCGTCGGTCCTGATGCACAGCCCGTCCGCAGCCGCCCAGCGCAGATAATCCTCCGCGAAATTGGCACCGCCCGCATGATTATGCAGGTCGCCCCCCTTGGGCATCGCTTGCAGGAAGATGCGCAGCCGGGGACTGCTGCCCGCAATCCGGTCCAGATAGGCGGCCGTGCGCGCTTCATTGGACATGGTGGCGACGGGCGTCCGCGCCATGACCGGCCCGGCGCTTACCATCAGCGCCACCAATAATGCAGCCATCCGCGTCATAACTATTCCCCCGTTTCGCGGCCCTTCTGGCGACGACTCCTGCGATGTTCAATGACGATATTGCGGACGTCGCGTTGCTAAAATCAGGGCGGCAGGGCGGGCAGGGGGCAGGGCGGCCCTATCCATGGGGGTGGCCTAATTTTGCGATTCCTCCGTCCCGTTAACGGCAATGGACGCAACACCCAAAGCCCAATAGGGCCGCGCTCATAACCAATTTGCACGGACGGACGGCGGACGATGAGCCGCCAAGCGTTCTGCTAGGTTGAAGGGGGGCGGCGCGCGAGCGTCTGCGGGACATGGAATCATATTAGATGCATCCGACTTTGCCCAGTTGCATGTTGGCGTTCAGCGCGCTGGTCGCCACGGCATCGGTTCTGGCGCGGCCTGACGATGAGCCACAACAGCCTGCCGTTGCGACCCTGACCGCGCCGGATGCAGCTCCGGCGATACTGGGCGACTATTGTTCGCGCTGTCATAATGACAGCGACAAGATCGCCAACCTGTCGCTCGACGATGTGCGCAATGGCGACCTATTTCACGGCAAGAATATGGAGATCTGGGAGAAGGTGCTGCGCCGCACCCGCCAGGGCGAAATGCCCCCCCTCAACAAGCCGCAGCCAACCCCCGCCGCCAGAGCCGCCTTCGTCCAATGGCTGGAAAACGGGCTGGATAGCTATGCCGCCCAACATCCCGATCCCGGCCGCGCCACCATCCGTCGGTTGAACCGGGTCGAATATGCCAATGCCGTGCGCGATCTGCTGGCGCTCAAAGTCGATGTGAGCCGCGAATTGCCGCAGGATAATTCGGGCTATGGCTTTGATAATATCGCCGATGTGCTGAGCGTATCGCCGACTTTGATGGATCGCTATATCGCGGTGGCGGGCAAGGTCGGGCGCATGGCGACGGGCCTTACGTCCCGGCGGGAATTTGTCACCTCCTATGAAGTGCCCAAGGACGGGTCGGTCATGAATGGCGGCCGTCCCGCCTATAATGAACGCGCCAGCGACGATCTGCCGCTCGGCTCGCGCGGTGGCGGGGCATTCACTTATTATGCCCGTTACGACGCGACTTACGAGATTAGCGGCTGGCTGAACGCCAACACTAATAATGAAACCGACCGGCAGAAAGAGGACAAGGTCAGCGTGCGCGTGCCGCTGAAGGCCGGGGCGCATGTTATCGGCCTGTCCTTCCGCCGCCAGATCGCACCCGACGAAAGCGTCCAGACGCTGCGCAACGATCTCGACAAGGTGCCGGTGCCGACCGCCGCGCCGGTGATGCTGCCGATGGACGTTTCGGTCGATGGCGTGCGCGTCAAAACGGTCGATGTGCCGTCCTACCGCATGTCGCCGCGCTATTCGCAGCAAAATTACCCGCGCGACGTCCTCCAGATCGACGTGGCCGGGCCATTTTCGCCCAAGGGCGTCGGCAGAACCCCCAGCCGCGACCGCATCTTCCTGTGCAAGCCCGCCCGCGCCACCGCCGAAACCGCCTGCGCCCGGCAGATCGTGGCATCGCTCGCCCGCCGCGCCTATCGGCGTCCGGTGACCGACAGCGACCTGACCCCGCTGATGCGCGTTTACGCGACCGAACGCGCTCAGTCCGATTTCGAACATGGGGTTGAGGCGGCGGTGGAGGCGATCCTGGTGTCGCCCCACTTCCTGTTCCTGGTCGAACAGGACCCGGCGGGCAGCAAGCCGGGCGGCGTCCGGCCCCTGACCGATCTTGAACTCGCCTCCCGCCTGTCCTTCTTCCTGTGGAGCAGCATCCCCGACGAAACCCTGCTGCACCTGGCTGAAACCGGCCAGTTGCAGAAACCGGGCGTCATGGACGCGCAGGTCACGCGGATGTTGGCCGATCCGCGCGCGCAGGCGCTGACGACCAATTTCGCGGGCCAGTGGCTCTATCTGCGCAATCTGGACCAGCAGCGGCCCGACATCACCGTTTTCCCCAAATTCGACACCCGCCTGCGCAGCGCCATGGCGCAAGAGACGGAAATGTTCTTCAGTTACGTTCTGCGCACCAACCGCAGCCTGCTGGATTTCATCGCGGCGGATTATACCTTTCTCAACCAGCGGCTGGCCGACCATTATGGCATCAGCGGCGTCACCGGCACCGCCATGCGCCGCGTCAGCCTGAACCCGGCGTCCAATCGCGGCGGCTTGCTGGGGCAGGCGAGTATCCTGACCGTCACCTCCTATGGCAATCACACGTCCGTGGTGAAACGGGGCAAGTGGATTCTCGACAATCTGCTCGCCGCATCGCCACCGCCGCCGCCGCCAGACGTACCGGCCCTGCAAGAAAAGCATGACGGCCGCCTGCTGACCGCGCGCGAGCAGCTGGAACTGCATCGCAAAAGCCCGGCCTGCGCCGCCTGCCATGTCAAGATGGACCCGCTGGGCTTTAGCCTTGAAAATTTCGATGCAATCGGCGCCTTCCGTCAGAAGGATGCGGGCCAGCCCATCGACGTGTCGGCGCGGATGCCGGACGGCACCCAATTTGCCGGGCTTTCCGGGCTGAAACGGATTTTGCTGACGCAAAAGGACGAATTTGCCAGCGCCTTTACCGAGCGGCTGCTGACCTATGCGCTGGCCCGCGGGGTGGATGCGCGCGACATGCCGGCCATTCGCACCATCGGCCGCAGCGCTGCTTCGGACGGCTATCGCATCCAGACAGTCATCAAGGGGATCGTGCATAGCGCGCCCTTCACCCTGCGAAGGGCAACCGGTCAATGAGGGCAACGCGATGATCATCCTGCGCAAACCGCTTAGCCGCCGTACCCTGTTGCGCGGCGCAGGCACGACCATGGCGCTGCCATTTCTGGAGGCGATGATGCCATCGGCCAAAGCCGCCGATGTCGCGGCACGGCCCAAACGGCTCCAGATATTCTATTCGCCCAACGGCATGATGATGAACCAGTTTCTGCCGACAACGCAGGGACCGGGCTTCGCACTGCCGCCGACGCTGGAGCCGCTGGCGCCGCACCGCGCGCAGATCAGCGTCATCACCGGCCTTGGCCACCCCAGCGCGGCGGCGATGGGGGATCGTCCGGCCGGGCATGGCCGCTCCTGCCCCGCCTTCATCACCGGTGTCCATGTCAAGCAGACCGAAGGCACCGACATACGCTGCGGCATTTCGGTCGATCAGGCCTATGCCGATCATCTGGGCGACGCGACGCAGCTCAGCTCCCTGGAACTGGGGATCGATCAGGCCAGCCTGCTGGGTAGTTGCGACATCGGCTATAGCTGCGCCTATACCAACGGCATCAGCTGGCGGAACCCCACCGTCCCGCTGCCCGTCACCGCCAATCCGCGCGACGTGTTTGAACGGCTGTTCGGCGATGGCGACGCGCTGGACGCCAAGAGCCGCCTTGCCCAGTTGCGGCGGCAATCGAGCATCCTGGATTTCGTGATGGACGACAGCGCCCGGCTGAGCGGCGCGCTGGGGATGGAGGATCGGCACAAGCTGGACGAATATCTCGAAGCGACCCGCGACATCGAACGGCGCATACAGCGCGCCATCGCATCGGGCGGCGGCGCGCAGAGCGCCGACCTGGAACGGCCTGCGGGTATCCCCGACAGTTTCGACGCGCATGTGCGCCTGATGATCGACCTTCAGGTGCTGGCGATGCAGGCCGACATCACCCGCATCGGCAGTTTCATGATCGGCCGGGAACTCAGCAACCGCACCTATCCCGAAATCGGCGTGCCGGATTCGCATCATATGCTCAGCCATCATGGCAACAACCCGGAAAAAATGGCGAAGCTGGCCCGGATCAACCGGCATCATATGGAATATTTCGCTTATTATCTGGATCGGATGAAGGCGGTGAAGGACGGCGAAGGATCGCTGCTGGACCGGACTTTGGTGCTGCGCGGGTCGGCCTTTGGCGATCCCAATGAGCATGACCATATGGACCTGCCCGTCATCGTCGCGGGGGGGCTGGTGCCGGGAGACCGGCATATCGTCGCGCAAAAGGGGACGACCATGTCCAACCTGCTGCTGAGCGCGCTGCATGTGCTGGATGTCCCTGCGACCCGCTTCGGCGACAGCGATGGCCCGTTCAAGGCGCTGACCAGTGCCTGATCGCCTGCGCGCTCTCCTCGCCTTGCTGGCGCTGCTCGCCGGTTGCGGCATGGCGCAGGCGCGTGCGCCGCAAAAGGATGACGGGCTTGAGCGGGCGATTATGGCCAATGACGTCGTGGCCGTGCAGGCCGCATTGGCGGATCGGGCAAACCCGAACCAGATACTGGCGTTCGGCGCGACGCCGCTCAGTTGGGCGGTGAATGTCCAAAATCCATCGATCGTCGCTGCGCTGCTGGCCGGTGGCGCAAGCGTCAATAGCGCTGATCAGGATGGCGTGACGCCATTGTCGCTCGCCTGCGAACTGGGCGAGCCGACAATCGTTGCGCAATTGCTTGATGCCCACGCCGATGTGCGCGGCGCCCGCGCGGACGGCACGACCCCGCTTGCCATCTGCGCCCGCTATGGCCCGGCTGACGCGGTCGCGCGGATGCTCGCCATGGGCGCGGCCCCGGACCACATCGACAGTCGCGGCCAGACGCCCCTGATGTGGGCCGCCGCCGCTGGACGGCCCGAAGCCATTGCCCTGTTGCTCAAGGCTGGCGCAAACCCCAATCGCGTGTCGAAGGGCGGCTTCACGCCCCTGTTCTTCGCGATCAAGAGCGGCGTGGTTACCGCCACACAGGCGCTGCTCGCCGCAGGCGCGGATAGCGCCTATCGAGGCCCCGAAAACACGAGCGCGGCGCAGCTCGCGCTTTATCAGAAAAATTACGGCGCGGCCGCTTTGCTGGTGCCGCACGGCGTTGACGTGACGGAGCAGGACCGAACCGGGGAGCAACTGCTCCATGGTGCGGCGGCGGGCGGGGACAGCGAACTCATCCGCCTGTTGCTGGCCAAGGGGGCTGATCCCAATGGCCTGACCGGACCGTCGCGGATTACATGGGTGACCGAAGCCAATTTCGGCTTTCCCCCGCCGCCAGTACCACCCACGCCGCCGCTGCTGATCGCCGCCGCCAATGGCCATAAGGATGCGATGGCGCTGTTGCTGGCCGCGGGGGCTGATCCCCGCTTCGTCGCAGCCGACGGCACCAATGTCTTGCTGGCAGCCGCGCGCGGGGGCAGCGCAGCCACGCTCGACTATGCCCTGTCGCTGGCGCCTGCCGTTGATGTGACAGGAACATATGGCATGACCGCGCTCCACTGGCTGCTCGCCGGTGGCGTGCAACCGGAGCTTGAAGCGATGCTGCGCATCCTTGCCGCCCATGGCGCGCGCACCGACATCCCCAACAAGTTCGGCGCGACTGCTGCCCAGATGGCCGATGGCGGCCTCACCGAAGTGAAGCAGATTTTTCGCACCGTCTTTCCCGACAAGGCGTCGGTGAAGATGGCGGGTGCCGCGCCGCAGACCGTTCCAAACCATTGAACCGCCAAAAAGCAGAGTAGATTATCGCATGACCATATCGCCGTCTTTTCGCCGCCCGATGCTCGCGCTGCTGGGGCTTTCGCTGATCGGCCTGCCCATGCTGGCGGGACCGCTGACAGCCGCCCCAGCCGCAGCACCCGCGCCCAAGGCAGCGATCGCCGCGCGTCAGGCGGGCTACAAGAAAATGGGCGCAGCCATGAAGGCGCTGAACGACCAGCTCAAGAGCGACGCCCCGGCGAAAGCTGCGATGCTCGCTGCGGCCCAGACGATCGCCGCCACCGCGCGCGAACAACCCCGGCTGTTCCCGGCGGGCAGTGGCCCGACGGCGGGCGTCCCCACCGACGCGCTGCCCAATATCTGGACCGATCGCGCGACCTTTGACGGCCAGATGGCGAAGCTGGTCGCCGAATCAGGCAAGCTGGTCGGCATCGTCAATGGCGGCAATGCCGATGCCATCCGCGCCCAGGCCAAGGCGACCGGCGGCACCTGCGCCGCCTGCCATCGCCAGTTCCGCGCCGACAGCTGAGCGATCCCGCCATGCCGACCGACGCTCCATCCCGACGCCCGCTTGTCTGGGATATCTATATCCGCCTGTTCCACTGGCTGCTCGTCGGCCTGCTGGGCTTTTCCTGGTGGAGCGGCGAACGGCATGAGATGGAATGGCACCGCCTGTCGGGCTACGCCATCCTCTTCCTGCTGATCTTCCGCCTCTATTGGGGCTTTATGGGCAGCGGGACGGCCCGTTTCGTCCATTTCGTGCGCAGCCCCCGCACGGCCTTCGCCTATCTCCGCAATCTCAGGACGCGCCCCTATCGCGCCACCGCCGGTCATAATCCGGTCGGCGGCTGGAGCGTATTGCTGATGCTTGTCAGCCTGATCGCGATGGTGACGGCAGGCCTGTTCGCGGTGGATGTGGACGGTCTGGAATCCGGTCCCCTCGCCGATTATGTCAGCTTCGATCAGGGGCGGATGGCTGCTGATCTGCACGGCCTGTTGTTCAACCTGCTGCTCGCGCTGGTCGCGCTCCACATCGTCGCGATCCTCTATTATTTGCTGCGGCTGCGCCATAATCTGATCGGCCCGATGATCCATGGCCGCGGCACCATGCCGGTCGAGCAAACAACGGCTCTGCCCACCGGGTCACCCTGGAAAGCGCTGATCGGCCTGCTCATCGCCGCCGCCTGCACCTGGGCGATCGGCTTCCGCTAAGCCTTGCTTGCCTCTCACCCCTTGCTGCGGCGCGGGCGCAGCGCGTCGCGCATCGCGATGCTGGAATTGATCCGGGTGACGCCGGGCATCCGCGATAATATCTCGCTGTGGATGCGTTCATAGGCATCCACGCTGTCCGCCTCCACCCGCAGCCAATAATCGACCGCGCCGGTCATCAGGAAACATTCGCGGATTTCCGGGCATTGCCGCACCGCATGTTCAAAACGGGCGAGATGATCCTCGGTCTGCCGGTCCAGTGTCACCTGCACCAACACATTGACCAGCCTATTGTCGTCGCGCCCGCCCGCGACCACGGTGTAACCGCGAATATAGCCCTCGGCCTCCAATTGGCGGATGCGGCGGTGGCAGGCCGACGGTGACAGGCCGACCTCCGCCGCGATCTCGGCATTGGATCGCCGCGCGTTCAGCTTGAGCAGACGCAGAATCGCGCGATCCATATTGTCGAAGGACATGGGCATATGTGCAAATTCCCTGAAACAATCTGCGATATAGGCGGAAAATATCGAATAATCACCCGCTGATTGCATGGATATTCGAACAAACGTGATTTACACTGCGTTGGGATCGGAAAGGGAATAGCGATGCAGCATGGGACAGCGGGACATTTGCGCATCGACCTTGGCGCGCTGGTGGCCAATTATCGGCTGATTGCCCGGCATGTCGCCCCCGCCAGCGTGGCCGGCGTGGTCAAGGCTGACGCCTATGGCCTGGGTGCCGCCCCGGTATCGGCTGCCCTCTACGCCGCAGGCTGCCGCCATTTCTTCGTCGCCCATCTGTGCGAAACGGTGACCCTGAAACCGCATCTGCCGACCGATACCACCCTCTATATCCTCAACGGCCTGCCGCCCGGCGCGGAAGCGGATTGTGCCGCGATCGGCGCGGTGCCGGTCCTCAACGCGCTGGAACAGATTGACCGCTGGGCCGCCCTTGCGCGCACGCAGGGCCGCCGCTTGCCGGGCGTGATCCAGGTCGATAGCGGCATGGCCCGCCTCGGCCTGACCCCCGACGACCTGACGACGCTGCGCCAGTCGCCGGAGCGGCTGGACGGCATAGATTTGCGGCTCGTCATGACCCATCTCGCTTGCGCCGACGATCCCGACGAGGCCTTCAATGCGCAGCAGCGCGCTACCTTCGACGCTATCGCCCGCCAGTTTCCCGGCATCCCCCGCTCGATCGACAATTCGGGCGGCGCCATGACGGCAGGCGTAGCGCATGGCGACATCGTCCGCGCCGGGATCGCCCTCTATGGCGGCGCGCCCCACGGGCAGCCCAACCCGATGCAGCCGGTCGTCGCGCTCGACGCTACCATCGTCCAGCTCCGTACCGTCGATGCGGGGGCAGGGGTCGGCTATGGCCTGACCCACCGTTTCGACCGCCCGTCGCGCGTCGCCACCGTCTCGGTCGGCTATGCCGATGGCTGGCCGCGTCATTTGAGCAACCGGGGCAGCGCCTGGATCGGCGGCGTGCGGGTGCCTATCGTCGGGCGGGTCTCGATGGACAGTATGGCGCTCGATGTCACCGACGTCCCCGATGCGTTGCTTCACGCCGGTGCGCCGGTCGAGTTGATCGGCCCGCATCAGACGATCGACGATGTCGCGGCGCAGGCCGACACGATCAGCTACGAAATATTGACCCGGCTCGGCCACCGCTACGCGCGCACCTATCTGCCCGCGCCGGTCGCTACCCCTGACAGGAGCATCATGGCATGAAGGTCGTCATCTTGGGCGGCGGCGTCATCGGCGTCACCTCCGCCTGGTATCTTTCGCAAGCCGGCCATGACGTCGTCCTGATCGACCGCCAGAGTGGCGTGGCGCAGGAAACCAGCTTCGCCAATGCCGGCGAAATTTCGCCCGGCTATGCGTCGCCATGGGCCGCGCCCGGCATCCCGGCCAAGGCGCTGCGCTGGCTGTTCATGCAGCACGCCCCGCTGATCCTGCGCCCCAATGTCGACATGGCGATGCTGCGCTGGATGATCGCGATGCTCGGCAATTGCAACGCGGCCGACTATCGCATCAACAAGGGGCGGATGGTGCGCCTCGCCGAATATAGCCGCGACCAGCTGATTGCCCTGCGCGCATCCACCGGCATCAGCTATGACGAACGCAGCCAGGGGACGCTCCAGCTGTTCCGCGAACAAAAGCAACTCGACGGCATCGCCAAGGATATAGAGGTGCTGCGCGCCGACAATGTCCCGTTCGAGGTGCTGGACCGCGCCGGATGCCTTGCCGCCGAACCGGGCCTCGCCGCCAGCGCCTCATCGATCGCGGGCGGCCTGCGCCTGCCCAATGACGAGACGGGCGACTGTTTCAAATTCACCAATGCGCTGGCAGACATGGCGCGCGCGCGGGGCGTCCAGTTTTTGATGGGCCGCACGATCAAGGGACTGGCGCGCGAAGCCGGACGCATCACCCATGTCGTCACCGACGAAGGCGACGTCACCGGCGACGCCTATCTCGTCGCCATGGGCAGCTTCTCGCCCTTGCTCCTCGCCCCGCTGGGCCTGCGCCTGCCAGTCTATCCGGTGAAGGGCTATTCGATCACCGTGCCGATCGTGCAGCCGGATGCCGCCCCGGTCTCGACCCTGCTCGATGAAAGCTACAAGGTCGCGATCACCCGGCTGGGCGACCGCATCCGCGTGGGTGGCATGGCCGAACTGTCGGGTTACACCAATGATCTGCCGCAGGCGCGCCGCGACACGCTGGACCATAGTGTCGGCACGCTGTTCCCCGGCGCGGGTGACCTCAGCAAGGCGACATTCTGGAGCGGGCTGCGGCCGATGACGCCCGATTCAACGCCGGTGGTGGGGGCCACGCCGATCGACAATCTGTTCCTTAACACCGGTCATGGCACGCTGGGCTGGACCATGGCCTGCGGGTCGGGGCAGGTGATCGCCGACCTGATCGGCGGCCAAACCCCCGCCATCGAGACCGCCGATCTGGCGCTGGCGCGCTACAGCCGCTGATTTTCAAGGAGGATAAACCCATGACCATTACCCGCATCGAAACCGGCCCGCGCATGAGCGAAGCCGTCATCCACGGCGACACCGTCTATCTGGCCGGTCAGGTCGGCGAAGGCGACAGCGTGACCGCCCAGACCCAGGTCGCGCTGGCCGAGATCGAGCGTTTGCTGGCGCTGGCGGACAGCAGCAAGGCGCATATCCTGCGCGCTACCATCTGGCTGGCCGACATGGCCGATTTTGCGGAAATGAATGCGGTGTGGGACGCCTGGATCGCCGACGTCGCGGCCCCCACGCGCGCCACCGGCGAAGCGAAACTGGCAACGCCCGACTATAAGGTGGAAGTGATCATCACCGCCGCCCGCACCTGATCCGCCACGGCACAAAAATCCTCCCCTGCAAGGGGAGGGGGACCGTCGGCGTAGCCGATGGTGGAGGGGTGTCGCCCTATCGAGAGTGGGACCCCCCTCCGTCTGGCCTTCGGCCATCCACCTCACCTTGCAGGAGAGGATGGGCGTTATTCAATGCGCCAATAGCGAGTTTTCAAGGGCATGATCGTCAAAAAAAGCGGGGCGCTCTGGAGAGAGGGACAGAGCGCCCCGGTTATGCCCTCAATCAGAAGGGCAAATTATACATGGTGGTCGCGTTGTCCTGCAGCACCTTCTTCTTGACCGCATAGTCATAGCCGCCAAGCACATCGACGACATGCGCCTGCACGCCGGGATAGAGCGATGTGGGATGCGGGAAGTCGGTTTCGAACATCACCTTGTCCACGCCGATGGTTTCCAGCAGCAGCTTGGGACCGACCTTCTCGAACCAGAAGGTGACCCAGAAATGGTCGCGGAAATATTCCCATGGCCGCTTGTTGAGCAGGCCTTTCTTGGTCGGCAGCATCTCATTGAACTGATGCTCCAGCGCCTCGATCGCGAAGGGCAGCCAGCCCATGCCGCTTTCGATGAGGCCGATCTTCAGCTTCGGGTGACGGTCCAGCCGTCCCGACACCATCCAGTTGCCCAGCGTCGCGGCATTGCCGATCGAGAACATCGTCGCCACCACCGACAGCGTCTGTTCAAAGCCAAAGCCTTCCCAGGTCAGCGTATTGGGATCGACCGCCGAATTGAGGTGGAAGTTGAGCGGCATACCCGTCGCTTCGCACATCTCCAGGAACGGCGTCCAATAGTCGTGCAGGAAGCTCGGCACGCCGACACGTTCGGGCGTGTCGGGCAGGACGAAGCCCTTGAGGCCCATGTCGTAACAACGGCGCGCTTCGGTCTCCAGCGCCTTCTGGTCCCAGAAGGGCAGATGACCCATGTTGAAAATGCGGTTGCCCGACACCTGCTGATATTCGGCCGATGCGTCATTATACATCTGCACGATGGCCAGCGCGAGATCGGGATCGCCCAGCGACATCAGCGACCCGGCCTGGGTCACGCCCGAATTCTGGAAACCGATCTGGGCATAGACGCCCATATCGTCCATCGCCTGCAACCGTTCCTTGATCAGATGACCACCCGGATGCGCCTGCTCCAGCTTGGGAAAGGCCAGCCGTCCCAGCAGCTTGTTATTGTCGGCGCGGATGACATTGCCGCCCATCGACCCGAAATTGCGGTCGCCGACATACCAGCGCTCCACCCCGTCATTGTCCAGCTTCACATAGGGAACCTTGGACTTTAGCGCAGCGGGCGCGCGCGACGTGAACAGGTCGGGCGCTTCGGTAATATGCGTGTCGGTATCGACGATCTTGATCCCCGCCAGCGACGGGTCGAGCCCGCCGGACTGGGACGCATAATCGACCTCACGGATGACGCCGCCTTCGGTATAGCCTTCGGCCGACCAATATTTGCGCGCGGAAGCGGCCAGGCCCTCGTCCGCTTTGTCCTTCACATCAGCCATGCTTGGCCTCCATGGTCTGGCGGCTGGCATCGAACAGCGGCGAGACAGGCGCGGGCGCTGGTTCCTCGACGCAGCGGCGGACCGCCTCGTTCAGGGTGCGCAGCAGGCTGTCGGCATCGATCTGGTCGGATGGCTCATAGACGAAGCCGATCGCGAGCGGCTGGCCGTCGGGCATGTTGGGCAACAGCACGGCGGTGACGTCGGCAATCGAGCCGAAGCCCGCCTTGCCGGTGGCAAAGCCATGATCGCGGCAGGCCTGGACCTGCGCCGCCATTTCGGTGGGCAGGAATTTGCGGTCGGCGCTTGCTTCGGCGTTGAGGCGACGGATCATGCCGTCGCGACGCGGCTGGGCAATGGTCGACAGCAGCAACCAGCCAGCGGCGCTATCGGACAGATGATCCTGCTGGCCACCGCAGAAACCGGCGGGACCGGCAGTGCGGAAGGTCCGCTTGCCAACGCGCCAGTTGAACACCTGCGCCTTCAGTCCGACCATGCCGAACACGGCGACGCCGAGGCCGGTCTGCGCCGACAGCCGGTCGATCAGGCCCGTCAGTGCGCCATCACGCACCAGCTTGGGCTGAACGGCAGCTCCCAGCATCGCGGCGCGCGGGGTGGGTGAATAGGAACGCGAACAGGGATCCTTGTGCAGCAGGCCAAGGTCCACAAGGCTCGACAGCAGTTCAGACGTGCTGGACTGGGGGCGGTCGAACCGGCGGACAATGTCCATCACGGTAGCCTGGGGGTGATCCTCATCGAAGAATTCGAGCACTTCGATGACGCGCTTGGCGATCTTAGCCTTGTTGGACTCGACTTGAGCCATGGTCCTCTCCTCCGGTTTATGAACAGTAGTGTTCACTAACGCGGCGGACCTGTCAATTAAAAATGAGATACTCTCGTTTATGTGCTGTTCATCGTCGCATTGTCCAACTCGCTGTCGGTTTCGTCGAACAGGCGGCGCAACGCCATCCGATCCGTCTTGAGCGACGGGGTGCGCGGCAAATCGTCGCAAAATAGCCATTTTACCGGAACATGCGTCGCTAACAGATGCACGCGGACATGTGCCGCCAGCGTGTCGGCATCGACGGGCATAGCCGTAGGCGACAGCCGGATCGCCGCCGCCGGAACCTGCCCCAGCCGCGCGTCCGGCACGCCGATGACCGCCGCCTCGGCGACCGCCGGGTGCAGCATCAGCGCCTGTTCGATCGACTCGGGCAGCAGCTTGAACCCGCCCCGGATGATCGCGCCGTCCGCCCGGCCCAGCAGAAACAGGAATCCCTCCGCGTCGATCAGCGCCATGTCCGACGTGCGAATCCAGTCCGGCCCGATTCGTGGCGATACGACCTCCAGCAATCCGGGTGTATCGGGCGGCAGGGGCAGGCCGCTATCCGCATCGACGACTCGCAATTGCGCCCCCGGCATCGCCCGGCCCACCGTCCCGCGCTTGGCCTTGCCCCATGTCGCGTGCAATTCCGCCGTCATCATCGCCACCGGCCCGGCAAATTCGGTGGCGCCATAGGATAGCAGGATCGGAATGCCATAATGCGCCTCGAACGCCTGCTGCACGCCGGGATCAAGCGGCGCCGCGCCGCAGCCGATCGCCTTGATCGACACCAGATCGGCGACCGGAATATCCGCGTCCAGCACCCCGCGCACACTGCTGGGTGGCAATCCCGTATGGGCCGGGCGATAGCGCAGCACATGGTCGTGCCAGGCGGCGATGGTGAAGCGCTCCAGCAGCAGCATCCGCTGCCCCCGGATCAGCATCGGCAGGGTGGAATAGAGGCCCGAAATATTGCCGATCGGGAAATAGAGCAGGAAAGGTGGCGCGGCCTGCACATCCTCGCCCTGCCTTTGGGTCAGCGGCGACCCCAGAAAATGCTGCTCCATCAGGGCATAGGAGACGGCAAAAGATTTGGGCGGGCCGGTGGTGCCGCTCGTCAATATCTCGATCTGTGGCTGGCTAGGGCCAGTCCGCGCACACGCTGCTCCCGTCGCCGGACTGCGCAGCGTCGCCGCCATCCCCTCCAGCGCGATCACCGCCATACCCTCGTCCCGTGCGGCTTCGATCACCGCTTCCGTCAGATCGTCGGCAAAGGCGACCAGCGTCGATCCTGCGGCTTTTTTGACATCGCGGGCAATCCCGCCGGGCGACTGGAAGGCGTAGATCATGCGGATCGTGCGCCCCTGCGCCAACAATCCCAGCAGTGCAGCCAGCGCTGCGGGACGGTTGCGCGGCACGAAGGCGATCGGCGCGTCCGCCCCGATCCCGCTCGCGATCAGCGCCGCTTGCACCGCATCGGCGACCTGGCGCACCGCGCCCCAGTCATGCCACTGTCCTTCAAATTCGATCGCCGGCAGCGCCGGGTCACGTTGCAAGGCGTCAATGCTGCGTTGCTGCAAGCTCATGCCTATCTCCCTGACATGGCCGATAGTGGGGCAGGGGAGGGCGTCCCGCCAACCTTCTTGCGCAACGCGACGGCGATGAATGGATGTTTCGGTTTGCGACACCGGCACGGGCTTCTAACCTGCCATGATGACGCCGCCCGCCGCCCCGATCGACCCGCAATGCCTCACGATCCCGTGGGACGGGGAGGGCGCGCCTTATGCGATTGTCGATCTGGCGACCGTGCAGGACGCCACGCCCTGGCATCTACCGCCCTGTCCGCTGATCGGCATCGGCACCCCGGACCAGGTCCGCGCCAAAGACGTCGACCTGCTGATCGAACCGCCCGCTTCGCTCGCCATGATCATCGCCGCCATCACCGCCCAGCCACAGGCCGCCACCATACTGGTCCAGCTGTTGCGCCTGATCGCGGGCATGGACCCCGCCACGGCACTGGTCGCCGAATCGCTGGCCTATGGTCTGCTCCAGGGCAGCGAAGGCCATGCCAGCTGGCTGGCAACTCGCACCCCCGTGCCAGCATCACCGCCCGGCCAGGTCCAACTGGACCGCACCAACGACCAGCTCACCATCACGCTGGACCGCGCCCACGCCCATAATGCGATCGACCGCCCGATGCGCGATGGCCTGCGCGAGGCGTTCGATCTGGCGGCGCTGGACCGCGACATCGCCCGCATCAGCCTGCGCGGGGCAGGGCGCAGCTTCTCGGTCGGCGCAGACCTCTCCGAATTCGGCACCACCCGCGATCCCGCGACCGCCCACGCCATCCGCATGGTCACGCTCCCCGCCCATGCGATCGTGCGTTGCACCGACCGGCTGGACGTCCATGTGCAGGGTGCCTGCGTCGGCTCCGCGCTGGAAATGGCGGCCTTCGCTGCCCGCCTGACCGCCAGCCCCAGCGCCTGGTTCCACTTGCCCGAACTGGCGATGGGCATCATCCCCGGCGCGGGCGGCTGCGTGTCCGTATCGCGCCGGATCGGACGGCAACGCGCCGCGCTGATGATCCTGTCAGGCCGCCGGATCAGCGCCGCGACGGCACTCGACTGGGGCCTGATCGACGCACTCATGGACGATTGATCCACCGATCATCGTCAACCTCACATCCCCCGCGTCCAGCCGACTGCGTGCTTCACTCCAGCCCCGGTCCAGCAAACACAGATCGGCCGCCGCGCCCACCTCCACCCGCCGCACCCGCGAAAGGTCCAGCGGATCGGCCAGGAACAGGTCGCGCGCCTGCTCCGGTGTCAGCGCCTCATCCACCCCGACCATCACGCCCGCCGCCGTGCGCCGCGACACCGCCGCGCGCATCGCCGCCCAGGGATCGGCGCTGCCAAAGGGCGCATCGCTCCCCCCCGCCAGCACCACGCCCGCACGAACGAACGCGCCCAGCCGATAGAGAAAGGGCCGGTCACGCACATCGACATCGGCCAGATAGCGGTCGCCCCGCCCGGCGATGAAATGCGGCTGGCTGACCGCGTGCAACCCCATCATGGCCATGTCCGCCAGCAGCGTATCGGGCGTCACCCCGGCATGTTCGATCCGGTCGCCCCACATCACCCCGGCCTCGGCCAGCGCCGCCAGCGCAAAAACCAGTTCGGTCTGCGTCGTGCAATGGATCGCCGCTACCCGCCCGCGATCATGCCCGCCGCGCAGGAAGGCCACGCAATCGTCAAAATCGGGCAGCGCCTGTTCATGCAGATGCAGCTTGGCCGGGCCGATCATGATGCCGGGCAGGGGCGGCGCGTCCGACAGCTTCAGCGTCCCCGCCAGCACGACCCGCTGCGGCAGCCGCCCGCCCTGATGCTCTGCCGAAAAATGCGCCGCCATCGCCCCGTCATTGGCGGGCGACATATCAGTCACCCCCGTCACCCCCATCGCCGCCAGCTCTGCCCCGATCGCAGCGAAATCGGGCGGCACGCTGCCGAGTCGGTCGCGCAGCCATGGGTCAGCATCGAACAGCTGCCCGCTCATCCGGACCAGCCCCGACGGCACCGGCCCATCGCCCAGCAACAACGCCATCGCCGCGCTGTTCAGAAACCACATGCGCCCCGACCGATGCTGCACCCGCACCGGCCGCGCGCCCGCCCAGCGGTCCAGCCGCGCCGCGTCCAGCATCCCGGCCACGCTCTCATGATAGCCGATCCCACGCAGCCAGCCGTCACCGGGCCGGGCCAGCGCCGCCGCCAGACCATCCTCGTCCACTATATCGGGCGGCCCGCACGCCACCGACTCGCGCGCCACCGCCAGCGCGGCGCAATGGATATGATGGTCATGCAAGCCGGGCAGCAACGCCCCGCCCGCCGCCTCGATCACCCGCTCGCCATCACCCGGCGCAAGCTGCCCGATCGCCACGATCCGCCCGCCTGCAATCCGCACATCGGCGAGCGTCTGCCCGCCCATCTCCGCCCGCCGGATCAGCATCGCGCCAGCCAGAAGTCATTATCCTGCCCCATGGCCGCCACGCGCCCGGCCGGACGCACATCCGTCACCGGAAAAGCGTGTCCCTGCGCTGCGCCCCATGCCTGCAAATCGGTCATCAGCGCCTTCTCGTCGCGCCGCCTCTCGCTGTCCAGCGCCATGGCGACGATCGCGCTCATCGACAGGATCATCCGCGCCGCCCGTCCGTCGCGCACCCGCTCCAGCGCCAGCCGCGCGGCATATAGGCCGGTCAGCGGATCGGCGCAGGCATCCCCGCCAAACCCCACCCGCCCGCTCGCGGCCATCAGCGCATCACTCAACCCACCCGCCACGCTGGCATCATCGCCAAAGCCGATCCAGTCGCCCGCATCCGCCGTCGCGCCATGGCCCGTGATCGTCATCCACACCAGCCCCGGCACCGTCCGCACCAGCGCATCGGCGTCGACCCCCAATTGCCGCAAAGCGCGTGGCCGAGCCGCCTCTATCACCACATCGGCTTGGCGAATCAGCGCGACCAGCGCCTCCCGGTCCGCCACCTCGCGCAGGTCCAACGCGACATTATCCTTGTCCTGATTGATCCGCGCAAACAGCGCCGGATCGCCCTCGCGCATCCGATCGGGCCGGTTGCGGCTCTCGACCTTCACCACCTGCGCCCCGGTCAGGCCGATCAGCTGCGCGGCCAGCGGCCCCGCCCATAGAGCCGACAGGTCGATGACCAGCAATGGCCCCGTCCGCGCCTTGAACGGCCCTTCCGCCGTGACCTGACATGGCGGCGATACCGGCACCTCGCCCAGACGCGCAATCGCCAGCCCCATCATCCGCCCTTGCGCCACCAGCGCAGCACCATCATGCGCGCGAAAGGCCGTCACAATGTGCGCCTCATCGTCAGGATCAAGTCCGCCGTCCTGAAACAGTGCAGGCAACATCGCCCGGTCGTCATGCCGCGCCAGCGTTAGCGCGACATGCCCGTCCCGCGTCGCATAGAGGCGGCATCCACCCCCCGCCGATACCGCCCCCGGCACGGCAAAGCCGTTCAACGCCGCCCGTTCGCCCATCAGCATCGCGCCGGAAAGCGCGGCGGGCATCCCCATCGCCCGCAACTCTCCCTCCGCCCATCCAGCCAGCGGCAGGGTCAGCGGGCGCGGCATGTCAGGCGGCAAACAGCTTCTTGATCTCCCGCCGCAACAGCTTGCCCATTTCATTATAGGGCAGGGCGTCGGCGAACAGCACCCGTTCCGGCACCCGCGACGACCGCAGCCGGGCGCGCACCATCTGCTTCAATTCCTCCTCGCCCGGCGCATCATGCCCCGCGCGCGGCACGACGATCAGCCCGACCGCCTCACCCCATTCGTGCGACGGAATCGCGACCGCCGCCGCTTCGGCCACCGCCGGATGGGTCATGACCACATCCTCGATTTCGCCCGGCGAGATATTCTCGCCCCCCCGCACGATCACATCGTCGGCGCGGCCCGACAGGAACAGATAGCCGTCCGCGTCGATATAGCCCGCGTCGCGCGTCGGGAACCAGCCGTCGGCGTCCAGCGCGCTGCGTTCGCGATATTCGCCCGACACCTGCTCGCCACGCACATAGATTTCGCCTGGCTCACCCGGCGGCAACACAGCGCCATCCTCGTCGCGTATCTCGATCTCGACGGTCGGCAGCGGTCGGCCCACCGATCCCAGCCGCGCCCGCACGGTCGGGTCGTCCGATCCATGCGCCGCGCGATGCTCGTCCGGTCCCAGCAGGGCGATGGTCGAACTGGTCTCGGTCAGCCCATAGGCATTGGTGAAGCCGGTCGCGGGAAACAGGTCCAGGGCCTGATGGATCAATTCGGTCGGCATCTTGCCGCCACCATAAGCGATCGCGCGCAGCGCGGACAGGTCTGGCCGATGACCTTTCGCCATCGCCTCGATAATCCGCGACAACATGGTGGGCACGACAAAGGCATTGCTCGCCCCTTCGCCTGCCGCCAGATCGAGCCAGGCTTCGGGCGAGAAAGCGGGCAGCATCAATATGCGCCGCATCGCATAGATGGAGCTGAGCAAAGCGGCGATGCCCGCAATATGATAGGGAGGCACGCTGACCAGCGCGGCATCCTCTTCCGGCGCAGCGGCAAATTCGACCGTCCCCAATATATAGGACACAAGGTTCGCGTGCCGCAAAATCGCCGCCTTGGGCGCGGCGGTGGTGCCGCTGGTGAACAGCTGGATCGCGACCCCTTCGCCATCCTCGCCCTCGCTCGGCGCATCCACAGCGCGCGCCTGGGCCGCCTCGACAAAGGCAGCGCGGGTCAGCACGACATTGCTGTCCGCCGGGCAAAGCCGCCTTACCCGATCGACATCGCCCACGATCAGCGCCGGGGTGATCCGCTCCAGCAATGCGCCAAGGTCCGCATCGGCCAGCCGGTAATTCAACGGCACATAGGGGACACCCGCCAGCGCCGCGCCAAACAGCGCCATTGCCGCCGCCTCGCTGCTCTCGTCCAGCAAAGCGACATGGGCGCAGCCGCTGTCGCGGATCAGCGCCGCCGCGCCGCGTGCGCCAGCCAGCAGATCGGCATAGGACCAGCGCTGGCCGTCACAGACCAGGCCGATACGGTCGGGCGCTGTATCGGCGGCCATTTCCAGAAAAAGGGCGATGTTCATGGGGTATTGTCAGTCCGACGCGGGCAGGGGCTTGGCATCCTTGATGCTCAGCGCCACGCCATCGACCGACAGCGATCCCTTGCCCGGCTTGACGCACAGCAACTCGAACGTCCCGGCCGCATCGACATAGCGTTTGCCCATCAGCGTGCCTGCGGCAAAGGCCGCGTCCGGCGCGCCGATCGCATCGGGCTTCGCTTCGCCCATCGCCGCGCCGCCGCATTCTATGCCGCCAGTGCCGCTGCGGATCACCATCACTTCGGTGTCACACACCGCGCTTTTCAGTTTCGTTCCGGGCTTCATGTCCATCCTGCCTTTCAAAGCGTCACGCAATTGCGCCGCTGGCTTTCCATTGTTCGATCTGGTCCCATTCGACGCCCAGTTCCATTAGCACGATTTCGGTATGCTCCGATGCCTGGGGCGCACGGGTGGTTTCCAGCGGCTTGCCGTCAAACTGCACCGGGCCACGGACCAGCCGCAACGGCTTGCCACCATCGGCGCCCTCGACCTCGATGATCATGTCGTTGGCCAGCGCCTGTTCGTCCGTCAACAGGTCGGCAAAGCTCTGCACCGGCGCCCATTGGCCCTTCATCGTTTTCAGGTGCGACCGCCAATAGGCGAAGGGCTTTTGCGCGAACGCCTTGACCAATATGTCGCTCGCCGCGCCCGCATTCTCAATGAGCGACAGCACATCCTTGAAGCGCGGATCGTCGGCGGCTTCCGGCACGCCCACATGCGCGAAGGTGTCGGCGATCAGGCCGGTCGGGCTGACCATGCACAGGTTGATGGTGCCGCCATCGGACGTGCGGAAATTGCCCATGAACGGGTTGCGCAGCGATCCGCCCGATACCGGCATTCCGTTGCGCGTCTCGATGCCCGTTTCCATCACCTGCGAAATCAGCGCGCCCGACGCCCACCAGGCCGCGCTCAGCAGCGACACGTCCAGTTCGGTCGCCTCGCCGGTCCTTTCGCGATGGAGCAGCGCCCCGGAAATGCCACCGGCGATGAACATCCCGCCGATCGAGTCGCCGAATGCGGGAATGCCCTGGGTCAGCGGACCCGGCAGGGCTTCGGGCGTCATCGCATAGGCGACGCCGCTGCGCGACCAGAAGCAGGTGCCGTCAAAGCCGCCAATTTCGCGCTCCGGCCCCTTGTTACCCAGCGCGCTGCCACGGGCATAGATGATGTTCGGGTTGACCGCGCGGATATGCTCGATGTCAAATTTGTTCTTCTGCCGCACCTGGGGCAGGTAGTTGGTCAGGAACACGTCAGCCGTCTTGGCCAGCTCATAAAGCACTTCCTGTCCCTCGGCGGTGGACAGGTCGATGCCCACGCTGCGCTTGCCGCGATTGGGATGTTCGAACAAGGTATGACGTAGCGGATCGAGCGTCACGCCGCCCATGTTCAGGAACCCGCGCTGCGTGTCGCCGCGCACCGGATGCTCGATCTTGATGACGTCCGCGCCCCAATCGGCCAGGATCGCCCCTGCGGCAGGCACATAGGTGAATTGCGCCACTTCCAGTACGCGCACACCCTTCATGACCTGGGTCATAAATTCTCATCCCCTCATTCGCCGCGCAACGCAGCCTTCATCGCTTAAAAGTGGTAGAAGCTGTGGCGGTTGCCGCAAGAGCCGACAGGCTGTTGGGTGCGGGCTATCGCTAGCGCGATGCAAAGCCCCGCCTCAACGCCGCCACGATATGCGGCACGGTCCGAAAAACTGGGATTGAGCGCCGGGAAATCCGGGCCGATAGCGGAGGGAATAAGATACCGGAAGGATTGCCATGCTGATCGACTCTTCGCTTTCCGCCATCGTCACCGGCGGCGCATCGGGCCTGGGCCTGGCCACGGTGAAGGCGTTGCGCGCTGCGGGTGCGAAGGTCGCTATCTTCGACATTAATCAGGATCAGGGCGAAGGCATCGCGGCGCAGGTCGGCGCGACCTTCCACCGCGTCGATATCATGTCCGAAGACAGCGCGATCGCAGGCTTTGACAGCGCCCGTGCCGCCCAGGGGGAGGAACGGCTGCTGGTCCATTGCGCCATGGTGTCGAAGGGTGGCAAGACTGTCTCGAAAGACAAGGAAAGCGGCGGTTTCAAACGGCTGTCGACCGAAGATTATGCGATTTCCGCGCAGGGCATATTGGTCGCGAGCTACCGCATGGCCTCCATCTCTGCGCTCGGCATGGCCGCGCTCGATCCGCTGGCCGACAATGAACGGGGCAGCATCATCCTGACGTCCAGCGCCGCGGCGGAGGATGGCCAGGTCGGCCAGATCGCCTATGGATCGCTCAAAGCCGGGGTCAACGGCATGGTCCTGCCGATGGCGCGGGATCTCATGGATCTGGGGATTCGCGTCAACGCGATCATGCCCGGCATCTTCGCGACCCCGCCGATGCTGCGGTTCAAGGACATGAACCCGCCCATGTATGAAAATCTGGAAAAATCGGTGCCGTTCCCGCGTAGACTGGGGCAGCCCGAAGAATTTGCGTCGCTCGCCATGGAGCTGGCCCGCAACAGTTACATCAACGCCCAGACCTTCCGCATCGACGGCGCGATTCGCTTCCCGCCGCGCTGATCAGCCGCATATTCTGACGCCGATTGCAGGGCGCGTCGCACCAGCGGCGCGCCCTTTTCTTCGCACATGCAAAAATAAAATACTAAGCTAGCTTGACATGTTTTTGCCGAACTACTAACCTGGCTTAGTATTAAATGAATCGCTCTCCCTTTTATGCCCAGAGGTTCACCATGATCCGTTTTGCCAAAATCGCCGCCTATGTCTCACTCGCTGTCGCCGTCGTGCCGCAGGTCGCTGCCGCTGATGACGCGGTGCAGCTGACCTCGGCCTCGACCATCGCCACCGAATATAAGGGCAAGATGCTCTACACCGCGTCGGGCGATCGCCTTGCCGCCGTCTATCGCGTCGGTGCCGATGGCGCCGCGCAGATCATCCTCAACGGCAAGATGGTCGCCGTCCCCGCCGCCAGCCTGGCTGCTGCCGATGGCAAGCTGGTGACCAACCTGTCGAAGCGCGACCTGCTGACCGCGCATTGATCGGAGGGGCTTTGGCCCTTCGCCTTGAAAAGGCCGCTCCCTGACCCGGAGCGGCCTTTTTCACGTCTTGGCGATATTCTCGGAAATCATATCCAGCAGCGCATTGATCCGGTGCAGGTCGTCATGATCGAATCCGGCAAATGCCACTTCCTCATTGGCGCGCGCAATCCCCGCCAATTGCGCCGTGATCGCCTGTCCCGCCTCGGTCAGGAACACCGCATGAGCGCGACGATCATCGTCCTTGGCCCGCCGCTCCAGCAACCCTTCGGCACATAGCCGGTCGATCAATCGCCCAGCCGACGCTTCGGCAATTTCGAGCATATTGGCGATGGTGCGCTGCGTCGCGCCGGGGTGGCGCGCGACCACCGCGATCACCGTCCATTGCGACCGCGTCACGCCCAGCCGCACCACGCTCTGGTCGAAATGCGCCCGCAACTGCCGCGCGATCACCGCCAGCTTCAGCGAAGCGTTGCGCATCAGCGCCTTCGCGTCATCAGCCAGCAGATCGTCATTCGGTTCAGCCATGAAGCGCGTACCATAGCGCCATTGCGGCGAAACGAAACCGTCCTCGTTGCAGGCCGGTGCGATGGTCTGCGCTGGATCAGACACGTTCGATGATGATCGCTGGCGCCATGCCGCCCGCCGCGCACATGGTGATCAGGCCATAACGTCCGCCGGTCCGCTCCAGCTCGTCCAGCGCCGTGCCGATCAGCACCGCCCCGGTCGCACCGATCGGATGGCCCAGCGCGATCGCCCCGCCATTGGGATTGAGCTTGGCCCGGTCGATACCCAGATCGCGGATGAACTTTTCGGTCACGACCGCGAACGCCTCATTCACTTCAAACACGTCGATATCCTCGATCCGCAGCCCCGCCCGCGCCAGCACCTTGCGCGCCGCCGGCACCGGCCCGTTCAGCATTAGCGTCGGGCAGTCCCCCATATTGGCGGTCGCCACGATCCGCGCGCGGGGTTTCAGGCCATGGCGCTTCGCATAATCCGCCGACGCCAGCAGGATCGCCGCCGCCCCATCGACCACGCCCGACGATGTTCCGGCATGATGCAGCGGCGTAATCGCCAGATCGGGATAGACCTGGTTGATCAGCTGACGGAATGTCGGGCCATCGGCGCGCGACGGCATGTCCAGAAAGGCGGCAAAGGCAGGCTTCAACTGCGCCAGCTGCTCGGCCGTCGTGTCGGGCCGGGGATATTCCTCATGGTCCAATATCACCGCGCCATCATCGTCCACAACAGGTACGGTCGACCGCGCAAAGCGCCCTTCCTTAAGAGCGATTCCCGCCCGTCGCTGGCTCTCCGCGCCAAAGGCATCCAGCTGCTCGCGGCTGATCCCCTCCATCGCGGCAATCGCATCGGCGGCCACGCCCTGGTTCGACTGGGGATGCTTGGCCTGCAACCGCATATTGCCGGTGCCAAGCCCGCCGACCGATGGCACACCTGCCTCGCGCAACGACTGGCCATAGGACATGACGTGCGACATCATTTCCGTGCCGCCCGCAATCACCAGATCCTCCATCCCGGCCATGATCTGCCCCGCGGCCAGATTGGTCGCGGTCAGCCCGCTGCCGCAGAAACGGTCGAGCGTGACGCCGGACGCGCGCACATCATAATCGGCGTCGAGCGCGGCCATCCGCCCCATATCGCCGCCCTGCAATCCCATCTGCGCGCTGGTGCCCCAGATGATGTCGTCCACATCTGCGGTATCGATGCCGTTGCGGTCGCGGATCGCGCGCAGCACGGTCGCTGCGACATGCTGCGGGTGCAGATGCGACAGCGCGCCCTTACCCAATTTGCCGATGCTGCGCGGCGTGCGGACCGCGTCGATGATATAGGCCTCTGCCAAGGCTCGTCTCCCGTAGATTGCTGGCTTCGCTATCGCATGGAAGGCGCACATTCCCAATCGCATGGGCGATTGATCAGACGGGCCGGGGCGTGCAGGGTGGACGGCAGGACCGCCCGCTGCCCAAGGTGGGTCGGGATCAAAAAGCGCAGGAGGCAGGATGGCGAGTGGCGGGCATGATCGGTCATCGGGCGGCACTTTTGCGCCGCTGCGCGAACCTGTGTTCCGCCGTATCTGGAGCGCCAGCCTGCTGTCCAATTTCGGCCAGCTGATCCTGGGCGTCGGCGCGGCATGGGAAATGACCCGGCTCACCCCATCACCCGGCATGGTGGCGCTGGTGCAAAGCGCGCTGATGCTGCCGCTGATGCTGGTGGCGCTGCCGGCTGGCGCCCTGGCCGATATGTTCGACCGGCGGCGCATCGCCATGGTGGGCCTCGCTTTCTCCATGGTATGTGCGACCATCCTCACCTTGCTCGCTTGGTCCGGCCATAGCTCGCCCTGGATGCTGCTGGCCTTCTGCTCGCTCATCGGCGCGGGGGTCGCGCTCTATTCGCCCGCCTGGCAATCCTCGATCAGTGAGCAGGTCGGCCCGCATCATCTGCCCGCCGCCATCGCGCTTGGCACGATCAGCTATAATGTCGCGCGCAGCTTCGGCCCGGCAATCGGCGGGGTGATCGTGCTGGCGGCGGGCGCTCATGCCGCCTTTGCCGTCAACGCCATCGGCTATCTGCCGCTGTTCATCGCCTTCTTCCTCTGGCAGCGCCGCCATATCTCATCACGCCTGCCGCCTGAACAGATCCACCGCGCGATCGTGTCCGGCGCGCGCTACGCCCTTCACGCCGCACCGATCCGCACGGTATTGGTGCGGGCTTTCCTGTTCGGTCTGGCGGGGGCATCCTCATCCGCGCTTGCACCGTTGATCGCCAAGCATCTGCTGGGTGGCGACGCCAGCACCTTTGGCCTGCTGCTGGGCGCAGGCGGGCTGGGCGCGGTGGGCGGCGCCTTGCTGGTGGCGCCCTGCCGGGAACGGCTCGGCACCCATCGTACCGTGACGCTGCTGGCGCTGCTCAGCGGCGCGGCGCTGGCGCTGGCAGGTTTCAGCCGCTCGGTGCCGCTCACCTGCTTCGCCCTGTTCATCGCGGGCGGGGCCAATATCCTGACCATCGCCCTGTTCAACGTTGCGGTCCAGCTGTCAGCCCCGCGCTGGGTGACCGCGCGGGCGCTCTCGCTCTTCTCCTCGGCGCTGACCGGCGGCATCGCGATCGGCGCGGCCTTGTGGGGCTGGGTTGCGGGTCAGCTGTCGGTCGATGGTGCGCTCTATCTGTCCGGTCTTGCGCTGGCGGCGCTACCGGTCATCGGCCTGCTGCTGCCCCTGCCAGACACCAAGGAATCGGATGTCGAACCCTTCCTGCTCAGTAACGAACCGGAAGTCGGCATGGCGCTGACCGGCCGGTCGGGACCGATCATCATCGAAATAGACTATGAAGTCGATCCCGAACGGGCGCGCGATTTCTACGGCGCGATGTTGCAGGTCCAGCGCACGCGGCTGCGCAATGGCGGGTTCAACTGGTCCATTTCGCGCGACATTGCCGATCCGGCCCAATGGACCGAACGCTATCAATGCCCGACCTGGGGCGACTATCTGCACATGCGCGAACGCTTCACCCAGGCGGACAAGGACATCCAGTCCCACGCCAGTTCCTTTCATAGCAGGCCGGGCGTTTTGCGCGTGCGGCGGCGGCTGGAACGACCATTCGGATCGGTGCGCTGGCGTCCCGATACGCCTGATCCGCAACAGGGCATGATCAACTATATCGGGCCATGATGCCCGGAAGGAGAGGCAATGACAGGCAAGCGGCGATACCGCGTCATCCAATGGGCCACCGGCAATATCGGCTCCCGCGCGCTACGCACGGTGATCGATCATCCCGCGCTCGACCTTGTCGGCCTGTGGGTGAGTTCCAACGACAAGCGCGGCAGGGATGCGGGCGACCTTGCCGGGCTGGCCCCCTGCGGCATCATCGCCACAGGCTCAGTCGATGATCTTGTCGCGATGGAGGCCGATTGCGTCCTCTACATGCGACAAGGCACCGACTTGGACGAACTGTGCCGCCTGCTCGCATCGGGCAAGAATGTCGTCACGACCCGTGGCGACTTCCATCATCCGCCCGCAATGGACCCGGCTGCGCGCGACAAGATCGAGGCGGCCTGCCGCACCGGCAATAGCTCCATCTACAGCACCGGCTCCAGCCCCGGCTTCGTGACCGAAGCCCTGCCCATTCCATTGCTCTCCCTCTCGCGTCGGCTCGATTGCCTGACGATCGACGAATATGGCGACGTGTCGAACCGCAATTCGCCCGACCTGCTATTCAACATCATGGGCTTTGGCCGCACCCCCAGCGCCTTCGACCCGCGCCAGATCGAACATGTTAAGGGCGACTTCGCAGGCTCGCTGGCCCAGTTGGCCGATGCGTCGGGCATCACCATCGACAACTGGGACGCGGTCGGCGAAATGGGCGCGGCAACCCGCGATATCGTGATTGCGGCTGGCACTATCCCGACCGGCACCGTCGCCGCCCAGCGCATCACCGTGTCTGGGATGCGCGATGGCAAACCAGTGCTGCGCTTCCGCGCCAACTGGTATTGCAGCCGCGAGATCGACCAGCCCGACTGGCGGCTGCGCGAATCCGGCTGGCGCATCCGGGTGGAGGGGGACACGCCGGTCGAAGTCGATATAGGCTTCCCGGTCGCCCCGGAAGATTATGCCGCCTTCACCCCCGGCCTGACCGCCCATCGCGCGGTCAACGCGATTGCAGCGGTCTGCGACGCCCCGCCCGGCATCCGCACCACGGCGGACATGCCGCAGGTGATCGCCCGCTTTCAGTAGCCCGCCACCAGAGCCTCGCTCACCCGCCACAATCGCGCAGCGGCAGCATCATCCTGCGCCGCCGCTGAACAGACCACGGCCTCGCGCATGTAAAAATAGCCGCCACTCGACCGGCCCGGTGCCGCATCGCTCGCCAGCCACATCAGCGTGTCCGCCGCCTGCGCCGGGGTTAGCGCCTGGTCGGCGATCGATTCCATATAAGCCTGCATCGGCGCGTCGCAGTGGCTGGCGAAATTGCTCGCCACCACGCCGGGATGCATCGCATGGGCGACGATCCCCGTTCCCTCCAGCCGCCGCGCCAGTTCGCGAATGAACAGGATATTGGCAAGCTTGGCATGGCAATAGGCCGCGCCACCGACAAACCCTTCGGCAAAGCTCAGATCGTCCCACGCAATCCCGGCACAATGTTCGTGGCCCGTGGAGGACACCGCCGCCACCCGCACCGAACCGGGGTCCGATCGCGCCGCCGCGGCCAGCAAATTGGGCAGCAATTTTTGCGTCAGCAAAAAGGGCGCGAGGTGATTGGACGCAAAGGTCGCTTCATGCCCCTCAGGCGTGATGATCCGCCGCGCCATCACCCCGCCCGCATTGTTGAGCAGCGCGTCGATCTCCGGCGCCAGCCCGGCAATCTCGCGTGCCGCCCGCGCGGTTTCCACCAGCAGCGCCATGTCCGCCCGGATCATCGTGAAATCCGCGTCGGGCAGGGCGGCCAGTTCCGCCTCCGCCGCTGCGCACCGCGCCGGATCGCGCCCGACGCCGATCACCCGCCATCCCATTTGCAGCAACGCGCGCGCTGCTTCCTTGCCAATGCCCGCGCTTGCGCCCGTGACGACAGCGACTTTTGCCCGGCTCGTCATGTGCGCACCGCCTCCATCTTTCGCGAACCATGGCCCAAGGTCAGGAACAGTGCCGCTCCCATGATCGTGACGCAGGCACCGATCATCAGGAAGGGCGCATAGCTGCCCCATAGGCCCAGCGTGTAACTCAGCGTCAGCGACCCCAGCGCCGCGCCGCCCGCGATCGACGCGCCGACCAGCCCCATGACCAGACTGAACACGCTCAGCCCGAACCGCCGCGACACCAGATAGGCCGCGATATCCCCCTCGGCCCCTTGCGCCAGCCCCATCATCCCGACCGACAGCGCCAGCACGATGGTACTGTCGAAGGGCGACGCCATCAGCATCATGCCAATGGCCGGCATTGACAGCGTCAGCGCCGCAACCAGATGCGGCTCCATCCGGTCGAGCGACAGACCGCAGGCAAAGCGGCCCACCATCACGCCGATCGCAAAGACGGAAATCAGCCAGGTCGCAGTCTGCGACTGCGCACCGCTATCCATCAGCACCAGCTTCAACTGCGACGACAGCAACCCTTGCGGGATATTCACCAATATCATGCCGACGATCAGCACCCAGAAGGCCGGATTGCGCACGATCACGCCATAGCCCGCTTTGGGTTCCACCGGCACATCCGCGTCCTGATGCACGCCGATATGCGGCGGCGTCATCAGCACGGCGATCAGGCCGAACATCATCGTGACCCCGCCCATCAGCAGATAGCCGTTGCGCCACCCCTCGCTCTCGATGAACCTGCCCAGCAGCGGCGCGATCACCGCACCCACCAGCGGCGGCCCGGTCATGACGATGGAAAAGGCCAGCCCGCGCGCCCGCTCGAACCGCTCCGCCACGATCCTGGTATAGACAGGCGATGTGGTCAGCGTACCGACCACGATCTGCAAGACCGCAATGGCAAAGAAGGCGCGAATGCTGCCGGGTTGCATTGCAAAGGCGATATAGGCGCTCGGCCCGGCCAGCACGCCCACGGCGGACACGGCGCGCACCCCGAAACGGTCGGTCAGCCGCCCGGTGATCGGCTGCGCGATCAGCATCAGCAGCCCGAAACTGCCCAGCAGCGCGAATTGCGATTTGGGCCAGCCAAATTCAGCGATCAGCTTGGGCGCAAACAGGCCCATCGTATAGGCGGACAGACCTATGCCGAATCCCAGTCCCATGGTCGCGGCAAGCAACGGGCGCCAATGCGTCCGCAATTCGCCCCAATAGGCCGATCCCATCCTCGTCTCCTGTTATGATGCCATGTCGGGCTGTTCAGGCACAGACTGGCTGCCATGTCGGACCGCGCCAGGCAAATCGCCCCCGCGCTATCATGGCCTCACGGCAGGCCAGCCGGACAATCGCCGCCCGCCCGCCTGAGCGATATGTCACCCGCTTGCCTTGTGCGGCCATGCGCCTTCGGGCGATCATCGCCGCAACGGACATAGAAGGAGCGGACATGGCAGGCAGCCTGACAGGAAAGGTCGCGCTGGTGACCGGCGCATCGTCGGGCATTGGCGAGGCGGCTGCACTGGCTCTGGCGGGTGCGGGAGCAAGCGTGGCGCTGTCGGCCCGGCGCGTCGATCGATTGGGCGCATTGGTCGATCATATTGTTGGGGAGGGCGGCAAGGCCATCGCGCTGCCCGGCGACATGGCGGTGGAGGCGGACGCCACCCGCGCCGTCACCGACACCATCGATCGGCTTGGCCGCATCGACATCCTCGTCAATTCCGCCGGTGTCATCCAGGCGGGCGGGCTGGAAAGCCTCTCGCTCGACGAATGGCGGCGGGTGATAGACATCAACCTGCTTGGCACGCTCTACACCTGCAAGGCGGCGATCGGCCCGATGAAGGCTCAGGGCAGCGGCGACATCATCAATATCTCCTCGACCGCCGGGCGGCGCGCAGCCGGGCTGTTCGGTCCCTATTCGACCAGCAAGTTCGGCCTCACCGGCCTGACCGAAAGCCTGCGTCAGGAAGTGGGCGGCGCGGGTATCCGCGTGTCCATCGTCGAGCCGGGCGCGACCGCCACCGAAGTCGCAAGCGGCATCAGCGATCCGGCGATGCGCGCGGCGATGACCGACCATGTCGGCAAGGACACAGCGATGCAGCCGGACGACATCGCGCAAGCGATCCTTTTCATCACATCATTGCCCGCACGGGCGAACGTGTCGCAAATCCTGATCCGCCCGACCGCCGACACGGCGGCGATGTAGGCCGACCCCGACAGAATAAGAGGCGAGGAAATATATGGCCGACATCGAACCACGCGCGCCCGCGCTGTCAGAGGCGCTGCCCAGCATGGCCTACCGGTCCTGGTTCCTCTTCATCATGGTGCTGGTGTCTGCCTCCGTGCAGGGCGAACGCTATCTGATGGTGGTGATGGTCGAACCGATCCGCCGCGAACTGGGCCTGTCCGACGCAGCGATCGGCATGGTCAAGGACATGATCATCGCCATCGTCTATATTCTGGCCATCATCCCGCTCGCGCGGCTGGCCGATCGCTGGTCGAAGCGCAAAGTGGTCGCGATCGCGGCAACGCTATGGAGCGCCGCGGTCATAGTCTGCGGCGCGGCCAAGAGCTTTTGGGTCTTGCTGATCGGGCGGGCAGGCATCGGCCTTGGCGAAGGGGGCTATACCGCGCCGTCGCAGGCATGGATCGCCGACCTTTTCCCTGTTCGCCAGCGCGCGACCGCGCTGTCCATCTTCCTGCTTGGCGCGTCGCTTGGCACCTTCCTGGGTCCGGCGATCGGCGGCTGGGCGGTGCATGAATATGGCTGGCGCAACACGCTGATCTTCGCCAGCATCCCCGGCTTCATCCTGGCCCCCATCGTCTGGTTCACCCTGCGCGATACCCGCGCGGGTCTGGCCGATGGCGCGCCGGTGGAGACAGGCCCGCCGGCGTCGTTTCTCAAGACCGCGCGCGAACTGATGGCGATCAAGACCTTGCCACCGCTCATTCTCGCCGCCTCATTGAATGCGTTGCTGACCATGGGCTTTATCAGCTGGGCGCCCGCCTTCATGGAGCGCACCCACGGTATGCCCGCCAATGAAGCCGGGTTGCAGATGGGCGGGGCGCTCTTCTTCGGGTCCGCGATCGGCCACACCGTCGGCGGCCCGCTGGCGGACTTTCTGGGCCGTCGCGACATGCGCTGGTATGTCTGGATGCTGATGATCAGTGGCGCGCTGGCCACCGGCATTGGCTGGCTGATCCTGACCGGCTCGGCCGACCGGGTGTTCCCGCTCTATGGTCTCAACATGCTGATCGGCGGCCTGTCCGCCGCGCCGCTGATGGCCGTGGTCGCTGGCCTTGTCCCGTCCCGCTCGCGCGCGACCGCCATCGCCGTGCTGATGGTGTCGATTCAAGTCATCGGCCTTGGCGGCGGACCGGTGCTGGTCGGCTGGCTCAGCGACATTTTGCGCCCCGCTTATGGCGAGGATTCGCTGGGCATGGCGATGCGCTGGGCGTTGCTGGTCGGCATTCCCAGCACTATCCTGGCCTGGATCGCCAGCCGGTCCTGCCGCACCGATTTCGCGGCGGCCGGTGGCTGGAACGGCGCGGCGATCAACCATGCGACGCATTGAAAAGGACAGGTAATGCCGGCCTATATGATCTTCACCCGCGAAGGCCCGATAACCGATCAGGCGGCGATGGACGCCTATAGCGGCATGAACCGCAGCCATGCCGGGCGTTTCGTCGCCGACTATGGGCTGAAACCGCTGGCCGTCTATGGTGCGCTCGAAACGCTGGAGGGTGAGGGGCCGGAGGGCGTCGTCATATTGGAATTTCCCGACGCAGACAAAGCGCGCGCCTGGTACAACAGCCCGGAATATCAGGAATCGGCGCTCCTGCGGCAAAAGGGCGCCCCCTACCGCGCACTGCTGGTCGAGGGGCTGTAACGCTATGAAAGCTTACTTCCTCGCCGCCTGCCTCGCCACGATCGCGCTGCCCAGCGTTGCAGCCGAACCCGCCGCGCCCCGGCTAGGCACGGGCTACCTCAAGAGCGGGCCATTGCCCGACAGCTTCGCCCCGCCGCCGCCCGCACCCGGCTCCGCCGCGCTGGCCCGCGATGAGGAGGGGGCGAAGGCCGCGCTGACGCTGAGAGGCAGCCCGCGCTGGACGCTGGCGACCGCAGACGCCGATTTGCTTAGTCCCAAAGCGACCGCGACCTTCTCCTGCACGCTCGGCGTTGCGATCGGCCCGGACACGACGCCCCGGCTCGACCGGCTGCTGCGCCGGACCATCGCCGATTTCGGCATGTCCACCAGCGCGATCAAGCATCGCTACGCCCGCCCGCGCCCCTTCATGGTCAACGGACAACCCACCTGCACCCCGGACTGGGAACCGGTGTTGCGCAAGGACGGCTCCTATCCGTCCGGCCACAGCGCCATCGGCTATGGTTGGGGGCTGGTGCTGGCCGAGTTGCGCCCGGACATTGCCCCGGCCCTGGTCGCGCGCGGCCGCGCCTTTGGCGACAGCCGCCGCATCTGCAACGTCCATTGGCTCAGCGATACCGAGGAAGGCCGCCTTGCCGCCACGGTTGTGTTCGCACGGCTGAACGCCGACCGGACGTTTCAGAAAGACATGAAAGCCGCGCGCAAGGATATCGCCCGTGCCAAGGCCCGGCCCACCGGCTGCGACAGTGAAGCGGCCGCATTGACCCAAGGAGTGACCCAGCCATGACCGACATCAAACCCCGCATCCTGCCGCTCCCGCGCGAGGAGTGGACCGACGATGCGCGCGAGGTGTTTTCCTATTGGGGCGAACCCAATTCATGGGAAGAAGGCTCTAAAACCAATGTGTTAATGGTCATGGCCAATCACCCTGCACTGGGCAAGATGTATAATGTCTGGGGCAAGCATCTGCTTATGTCCAACTCACTGTCGACCAGGCATCTGGAACTGCTGATCCTGCGCGTCGCATGGGCTGTGAAGTCCGCCTATGAATGGCATAATCATGTCGGCTATGGCCTGAACGCCGGCCTGACGCTGGAGGATATCGCCGCCATCCGCGATTATCCCAACGGCGGCAATTGGGACGAGGCGGACGACGCCGTGCTTCGCTCGGTCGATGAACTCATCGCCGACGGCACGATCAGCGATGCCAATTGGGCCGTGCTGGGTCGCCATTTCACCAAGCAGCAGCAGATGGATCTGGTATTTTCGATCGGCCATTATGTGATGACCAGCTGGGCGCTCTCTTCCTTCGGCGTCGGCATCGAGGGCGGCGCGGACCCGATCGGCTTCGACCTCAAGACCGCATCGGGCAAGACCCCCGGCAAGACCTACAAGCCCGGCGAGACCGAGGACTGGACCGACAGCCGCGGCTACTGATTCCGGGCGCTATCGCGGCAACGATATTGGCTGCATCATCGCCCCTGCGCATTGCCGCACCGTCGCCGGAGCGGGCATGACGGATGCCAAGAGACATTCCTGTTTGCATGAGGGACAAGACCATGGCGACCGACATTTTGCTGCCCAAAATCGGCTTTTCGATGACCGAGGCCCAGATCGCCGAATGGCTCGCCGAAGATGGCGCGCAGGTCGAGGAAGGCCAGCCGCTCTATCTGCTCGAAGCCGACAAGTCGGCCAATGAAGTGGAATCGCCTGCCAGCGGCACGCTGCGCATCATCGCCCAGCCCGGCGAAACCTATGAAGTCGGTACGGTCCTCGGCACGATCGAATGAGACCATTGCGCGTCGGCATCGTCAGCGCCGCCTGGGGTGCCTTCGCCCATCTGCCCGCCTGGCGCGCCATTCCCGGCGTAGACGTCACCGCGATCTGCACATCGCGGGAGGAAACTGCCCGCGCCGCCGCCGACCGGCTGAACCTGCCGCGCGCTTTCTGGAACGCAGCCGAAATGTGCGCCGACCCGGATATCGATATTGTCGATCTGGGGACAAGGCCCAGCGTTCGTCTGCCGATGGTGCTGGCCGCGCTCGCCAATGGCAAACATGTCTATAATGCCAGCCCCCATGCTCCCGACTGGGCCGGGGCCAAGGCGATCGACGCGGCATGGCGCACCGGAACCAGCATCGGCGTGGTCGATGCCTTCTCCCAATGGCTGCCAGCCCATGCCCAGATGAAGGCGATGCTGGACTCGGACTATGTCGGCAGTCCGTTGGGTGGCACCTGCCATTTCAACCTGTCGCTGTTCAACAGCCCGATCAAACAATTCCCCTATAACTGGTTCGCGCAAAGCGGGCAGGGTGTCTCAGCCGTCCGCAACAATGGCAGCCACGCGCTCTACATGCTGCGCCATCTGTTCGGCCCGATCGCCGAACTGGTCGCCGACGACAGCCAGATATTGCGCGAGTGGCGCTTCCCCGATGGCGATGCGATCACGCCCGAAACCACTGATTTCGCCAATGTCATCCTGCGCTTCGAAAGCGGCCTCACCATGCAGATGCAGATCAGCTGGAGCATGGCGCTGCACGACGGCTGGCTGATCGATGTCTTTGGCGACAGGGGGCGACTGGTCGCTTCCTCGCCCACCTTCCCAACCGCGCGCGACTGCACCCTGCGCGGTGGCCAGCTGGGCGGCGCGTTGCAAGACATCGCTATCTCCGACAGCTACAAGACCGTACCTGGCATCGCCCTCGACTGGCAGAGCGAACCCCAGCCCAGCTATCCCATGGCGCTATCGATGCACGCAATGGTGGAAGCGATCCACGGACGCGGCACTAGCGCCCCGGACTTTGCCGAAGCGCTGGAGGTTGAACGCCTCCAGCAAGCCATCCGCCTGTCGAGCGAAACCCGCCGCTGGGTGCGACTAGCGGACATTAGCTGACCCTACTGCCCTGTAAACCGCGGCGCGCGCTTCTCCTTCAGCGCCGCAATCCCCTCACGATGATCGGCGCTACGGACGCTGAGCGATTCATAGGCGATCCCCGCTTCCATCACCGCGCTGGCGATCCGCTTCAACTCCATATTGGTCAGCACTTTCGTCCAGCGGATCGCATTGGGCGCGCCCGCCAGCAGCTTGCCGCAAAAGGCATCCACAGCCCCGTCCAGTTCCTCCGGCGCAACACAATGGTTGATCAGACCGATCTCCGCCGCCTTGCGCGCAGACAGCAACTCGCCAGTCAGCAGATATTCCTTGGCCTTGGCCAGCCCGATCCGCTGCGCCCACACCAGCGCGCCGCCATCCCCGGCAACCAGCCCGATGCCGACATGCGGATCACCGATCTTCGCCCCCTCGGCGGCAAAGATCACATCGCACAATAAAGCGATCGACGCGCCCAGACCCACCGCATGGCCATTCATCCGGCACACCACGGGCTTCTCGATGTCCAGCATCGCAAAGACGATCCGCTTGGCCTGCCGCGCCTCATGGTCGAACAGATGCGGGTTGGCGGCATTATGCTCCATATGCGCAATGTCGCCGCCAGCCGAAAAGGCGCGACCCGCGCCGGTCAGCAGGATGACGTCGGACTCCGGGTCGGTCGCCGCAAAGGTCAGCGCTTCGGGCAATTCGTCATGCAGCGTCAGATTGACCGCGTTCAGCGCATCGGGCCGATTGAGCGTCACGACCAGCAACCGTTCGCGTCGTTCGAGCAAAATCGTCTGGAACAGGGGCAGTGGCTGGCTCATGCGCGGGTCTCCTTGCCCCTCCCTTATCATGCTCCGTGCCCCTGCCAACGTCGCCATGGCGATAAGCGCAGCCCGTTTGCCCGCGCGAGCTGCCATTCCCTGTCATCGCGCTATAGCTTCGCGGCAAGACATAAGGGAGAGCGGAGCATGGCCGGGTTTGACGAGACGTTCGACTGGGTGGTCGTCGGCAGCGGCGCTGGATCGATGATTTCCGCGCTGGTCATGCGCCATGCCGACAAGTCGGTCGTCATCCTCGAAAAAACCGTCTGGGCTGGCGGCACCACTGCCAAGTCGGGTGGCGTCATGTGGATTCCCGCCAACCGCTTCATGCTGGCCGACGGCGAGCAGGACAGCGCCGACGCGGCCATGACCTATCTCGACGCGCTCCAGCAACTGGACGGCGCTCCGGCACCCGGCACCTCGCGCGAAAAACGGCTAGCCTATGTGACACAGGCACCCCGCGCGATCGACTTTCTGGTGGACAAGGGCGTGGCGCTGCAACGCGGCGCGACCTTCTGGCCGGACTATTATGACGAGCTGCCGGGCGGCTGCAAGACGTCGCGCACGGTCGTCGCCAAACCCTTCGATCGCAAGGAACTGGGGTCATGGCGTGACAAGCTGCGCAAGGGCTTTGCCGAATTCAATGTCACGCTGGTCGAGGGGATGGAAGCGCAGGGCCATCGCCGCACGAACAAGGCGTCGGGCAAGATGCTGGCGCGTATCATCCTGCGCACCCTGCGTGATCTGGTGCTGGGCCGCAAATATACCACGGCGGGCGGCGCGTTGCAGGGGCGCTTGCTCAAGGCCGGGCTGGCGGCGGGCGCAGAGCTGCGGCTGAACGCACCGGTCAGCGAACTGGTGATAGAGGATGGGACAGCCACCGGGGTCGTGACGATGCGTGACGGCAAGCCGTGGCGGATCGGCGCGCGACTTGGCGTCCTCGTCAATGCGGGCGGTTTTGCCCAAAATCAGGCGATGCGCGACACCTATATGCCCGGCACGCAGGCGCAATGGTCGCAAACCGCTGAGGGCGACACCGGAGAGATGCACCGCGAACTGGAACGGGCCGGCGGCCAGTTGGCGCAGATGGACCAGCTGGTCGGCTATCAGATGACCCTCGCGCCCGGCTGGGACAAGCTCTATGTCGCGCCCGGCGCCCAGTCGATGACCGGCAAGCCGCACGCGATCCTGGTCGACCAGACCGGCCAGCGCTACATGAACGAAGGCGGCAGTTACGAACTCTATTGCGAAAATATGCGCAAACGGAATCTCGTCGCCCCGTCGGTTCCCAGCTGGGCCATACTCGACCGCCAATATGCCGAACTCTATGCGATCGCGGGCAAATTCATCGACAAGAAGATCCCTGAAAACTGGATCGAAAGCGGCTATCTCCACACCGCCGACACGATCGAGGGACTGGCCGCCAGCATCCATGTCGATCCCGCCGCGCTGGCCGCGACCGTGGCGCGCTGGAACGGGCATGTGGCCAAGGGGGTGGATGAAGATTTCCACCGGGGCGAGCGCGCCTATGACAATTGCGGCTTCGTCGGCGATCCCTTCTCGGAGCGTAGCGCCATCGGTGCGATAGACAGGGCGCCCTTCTACGCCGTTCCGGTCGTGCCGGGCGACGTCAGCACCTATGGCGGCGTCATCACCGACGACAAGGGCCGCGTCGTTACAGCCGAAGGCAGCGTGATCTCAGGCCTCTACGCCACCGGGGTCACGACCGCATCGGTCATGGGCAATGTCTATCCCGGCGCGGGCGCAAGCATCGGCCCGTCGCTCACCTTTGGCTATATCGCCGCCCGCCATGCGGCTGGTTTGGACAACCAGCTTTAGCCGATCGGTTTGGGCGATCGGCCGTCCCGAAACTGGCCAAGTGCGACAAAGGACAGGAAAATCGCCCTAAACGTCCCGCTAAGCCTAAGATTGCGGCACGTGGCATATGGACCAGCGCCTCAGCCTTGGTTATGCGGTCTAGGCAATAACCCCTAAGAAAGGCATTTTATGAACAATAGCGATCTGGCCGACGGCGTTGCCTCGGCACATGGCATCACCAAGGCGGATGCCCGCAAGATTGTCGACGGTGTTTTTGCTGCCATCGCCGATGCCGCCGCCAAGGGCGAAGAAGTGTCCCTCAATGGCTTCGGCAAGTTCAAGGTGAAGGATTCGCCAGCGCGCGAAGGCCGCAACCCCTCGACCGGTGCGACCATTCAGATCGCCGCGTCGAAGAAGCTGGGCTTCACGCCGGCCAAGGCGGTCAAGGACAAGCTGAACGGCTGATCGGACAAACCGGCGCCGCTCTCAGGAGCGACGCCGGTTGCCTATATACCCCTGATGTTCGGGGATGCGGTCCGATCTCTATCGCACCGGTTTGCGCGAAGCGCGCATCAGGCCGCGCTTTTGCGGCTTTTACCCACTGAATAGCGGTTTTCCGGCACTGGCAGGCCCAGATGCTCGCGGAAGGTCGTGCCTTCATATTCGGTGCGGAACAGGCCACGCGCCTGAAGGATCGGGATCACCCTGTCGACGAACAGGTCCAGCTGTCCCGGCAATGGCTCGAACACTACAAAGCCGTCCGCCGCGCCGTTCTCGAACCATGTTTGCAAGCGATTGGCCACCGTTTCGGCCGATCCCACAAAGTCCCCGCGCGGGCTCGCCAGCCGCTCGGCCACCTGCCGCAACGTCAGATTTTCCGCGCGCACTTCGTTCAGAACCCGCAGCGTAGCGCTCTGCTGGCTGTTGATGCCGATATGTTCGACATCCGGGAATGGGGCATCCAGATCATATTGGCGGAAATCATGGTCGTTGAAGGTGCGTGACAGAAAGCCAAGCCCGGTGTCGATCGACTCCAGCGCCGCCAACTCACGATAGCGCGCTTCAGCGTCCTCGTCGCTGTCGCCTACGATCGGGGCGATGCCCGGCAGGATGAACAGTTGGTCGGGGTCACGGCCCAGACCCTTGGCGCGTGCCTTGACATCGGCCAGATAGGCCTGGCCATCCTCCTGCGTCACGGCAAGGGTGAAGATCACCTCGGCCCGGCGCGCGGCAAAATTGCGACCATCTTCCGATGCCCCTGCCTGAAAAATCACCGGCTGCCCCTGTGGCGTGCGCTTGATGTTCAGCGGCCCGCGCACCTGGAAAAATTCGCCCTTATGGTCCAGCCGGTGGAGCTTGTCGGGATGGACAAACTGTCCACTGTCCTTGTCGCCGACATGGGCGCCGTCATCCCAGCTGTCCCAAAGCCCCTGGACCACGTCCAGATATTCGCCCGCAATGCGATAGCGAAGGGCATGGGCGGGATGTTCGGTCTTGCTGAAATTGGCGGCGGTATCGCCCAGCCAGGAGGTTACGACATTCCACCCCGCACGCCCGCCGCTCAAATGGTCGAGCGACGCAAACTGTCGTGCGACATTGAAGGGTTCGGAATAGCTGACCGTCAATGTGCCGACCAACCCGATGCGTGACGTTGTGGCGGCCAGCGCCGACAGAATGGTGATCGGCTCGAACCGGTTGAGATAATGCGGGCTGGACTTTTCGGTGATCGACAGGCTGTCGGCGACAAAGAGGAAGTCGAACTTCCCCCGTTCCGCGCTCGCCGCCTGCTTCTGATAATGGGCAAGGCTGGTGCTGGCGTTGACGTCGCGGTCGGGATGCCGCCAGTCGTTCCATGTCCGCCCCACGCCATGCAGGATGAAGCCGAGTTTGATATGCCGTTGCTGGGTCATGACTATGCCTTTCAGGAAAACCACGCCCGGTTTTACTGGAGGCGCCCAACGCCAACCAACGCCAAGTCCTCGACGACATATGATTTGGGCAAATAGAGGGGTCTGATCTCCGCCGCGCGGACGCAGGCCTGGCCCTAAAGCCCCTCTGCCTCCACCCAATATGCGCCTGTAATCTGCCGCGCCAGCGCCCACACTTGCCGCCGAATGTCTGGCACCGCCACAATCTCCCAATGCGCGCCGCGTGTCATCGGGCCGACGAAGAACAGGCGGGTCTGCGCCGATCCGTCATCGGCAATGGCATGGCATTGCTGGTCCACGTCTATGCCGATCGCCAGCGGATCGGGACGGATCGCACCGCGGGCATGGAGATTTTGCAGCAGGGTGTCGCCCGTGCGGCGCAGGTCGCCCAGTGGCCCGGTGCAATTGACCACCCGCGCAACATCGATCCGCTCGATCGCGTCCTGCCCGCGTCCGCGCACAGCCATGCTGATGCCCGACTCCACCGCAACCGCATCAACAACCTTGGCGGCGCGGACGTGCAATCGCCCTTCCGCCTGCATCGCCGCCAGCCGTGCAGCGACCGGCGGCGCGATGCGATGGCGATGGACATCCCAATAGGGCCGCAAATGGCGCAGGAAACGGGCTTGTTCGGCGGGGCTTGCGGCGCGCCACATGTCGGGGGTGAAGGGGCGCAACTCATCGACCGCATTGCGCCAGCCAATCTCCGCCGCGCGCGTACGGACCATGTGGACCAGAGCGGATGCCGGTCCCCGTGGTCGTTCGCGACGCGGTGCATAGGCCGGGGCGGGCGCATGACAATGCGGCAACAGCCCGCGCCGTGACAGGGCGATGATCCGCCCCGCAAAACCTGCACTGTCCAGGCTCAGCGCGCAATCCACCGCCGTCAGCCCGCTGCCCAGCAACAGGAGCGTATCAGCCTCGCCCAGCCCCTTCGCGATATCGGCGGCCCAGGGATTATTGACATAGGTGGGGCTGGCCATTCCGGCCAAAGCAGGCAGGTCATGCGGCGGCAGATTGCCGGGCGCGATAATCACAATATCCGTCGCGATCGCCCCTCCTGATCGCAACGCCACCTGCGCGCCACCCGGCTCAAGCACCAGATCGACCGCCTCATCCTCCAGCACGGTCAGCCGGTCTCCTGCCAGACCCCGCACTGCTTTCAGCATCGCGTACAGATAGGCGCCATAGTCGCGCCGCGTCGCAAAGCTGCCTTCCTGTCCCAGCCCCTCCTGCGTCAGCCACGCGGTGAAATGCCCCGGCTGGTCGGGCAGTGCGCTCATATTGGCGGCGCGCACGTTCAATATATGGTCCGCCTGCGCTGCACCATAGGCGAGGCCCCGTCCCAGACGGTCGGGGCGACGCTCCACCATCGTCACCCGCAACGACCCGTGGCGCAGCAGGTTGATCGCCAGCAACGTTCCGCTGAAGCCTCCTCCAATGATGGTGGCGTGGTCGACCTTCAGCATGAATCAAGCATTTCTAATCATTGGCGGAGCATTGCTTGTGGGACTTATCTCTACTGGTTCAATAGATAAATGATCAATCTGCATGAGAGAAGGACGATCATGACCCTGTTGCGTTCCCTTAAACGTGGCTGGCTGCGCCTGCGTGCGGCGGCCCGGCGCGAATTTCTGCGTGATCCCAATTTGGTCCTGCTTGACCGCGCCGCCGAACCTGCGCCGAATGGCACGGGGGTACGCTAATATGTGGTCCAGGCGTGGATTTCTGGGCGCAACCGCTGCCAGTGCTTTGGTGTTGACCGGGTGCAGTCGTGGCGGAAATGGCACCCCCCAATTGCGGGTGTCGATCACCGGGAAGGGGGAAGGGGACACGCGCCTGCTGTTCAAGGCCGCCGGGATCAGGCCGGAAGGATTCGATGTACAATATAGCGAATTTCAGTCCGGCCATCTGGTGGTGGAGGCGCTGAACGGCGGTTCGCTCGACTATGGCGGGATGAGCGAAATCCCGCCCATCTTCGCCGCTGCCTCCACCATTCAGAGCTTCCGCCAGATCGCGGTCGCCCATGGCGACGTCAATAATCAGGTGGTGCTGGTGCCCAAGGGGTCGAAGGCGCGCTCGATCACCGATCTCAAGGGCAAGCGCGTGGGCTATGTCCGCGCGACGACGACCCAATATTTCCTCATCCGTATGCTCGAAGAAGCGGGGCTGAGCTGGGATGACATCACCCCGGTCGCCATGGGCGTGTCCGATGGTGCCGCCGCCTTTTCGCAAGGGTCGCTCGATGCCTGGGCGATTTTCGGATTCCCGATCCAGCGCGCCGTCGCGACGGAGGGCGCGCGGGTGCTGCGCACCGCTTATGGCATATTGTCGGGCAATTATCTCGCCGCCGCCCATGTCGATGCGCTGGCCGATCCTGAAAAGGCGAAGCTGATCGGCGACTATCTGGGCCTCGTCCAGAAAGCCTTTGGCTGGGCGGTCGCGCATCAGGACGAATGGGCCGGGATCATCGCCCAGGATATCGGCGTACCGCGCGCCTATGTCGTCGACCAGTTCCAGCGCCAGAGCGCCGCCTTTGAACTGCGCCCCGTCACCGATGCCGCCATCGCCTCGCAACAGCAGGTCGCGGACCTGTTCTTCAAACAGGGCTTGCTGCCCAAGGCAGTGGACGTCCGCCCGCTATGGGACACCCGCTTCAACTCCGTCATTCCAAAGAGAGGCTGAAACGATGGCCAGCCAGCCGATACTCCTCGACACCCCTCCGTCCGCAACCCCTGTGTCTGCTGACCTGCTCGATCGCGTGACCCGGCAACTTGCCGCCACCGCCGAAGCCTATGACCGCAGCGGCGAATTTCCCCGCGCCAATTTCGATCTTCTGGCGCGCGAAGGACTGATCGGCCTTACCGTATCGCGCGATCTGGGCGGTAGTGGCGCATCCCTGTCCGAAGCGATCCGGGTCTTGGGTGCCGTCGCCAAGGGCGAACCATCGACCGCGCTGATCCTGTTCATGACCTATCATTATCACGCCTCCCCCGCGCGGGCGCAGGGCTGGCCAAAGGATATTTACGAGCGGCTGGCGCGCGATGCGGTGGCGGGACGCGGCCTGATCGGCGGGCTTCGGGTCGAACCCGAACTGGGGACGCCCGTGCGCGGCGGCCTGCCCGCCACTATCGCGCGGCGCACCGCCGACGGCTGGGCGATCAGCGGCACGAAAATCTACTCGACCGGATCCACCGGTCTCGACTGGTTTTCGGTCTGGGCCAGGACCGATGAGCAAAATCCGCGCGTCGGCAATTTCCTGGTAAAGGCCGACAGCCCAGGCATAGAGATTGAGCCGGTCTGGGACCATCTGGGGATGCGCGCCACGGTCAGCCACGCTGTCCATTTCACCGATACGCCCACGCCGCTCGACCATGCGGTCGACATTCGTCGGCCTGAACAATGGGCGAGCGCGGCAGCGGATACGGGGCTGGCGATCTGGAATGCGCTGGCCATCTCCACCATCTATGATGGCGTGGCACGCGCCGCGCGCGACTGGCTGCGCGCCTATCTCAATGACCGGGTGCCGACCAATCTGGGCGCATCGCTCGCCACACTGCCGCGCGTGCAGGAGAAATTCGGCGAGATCGAAACCCTGTTGCAGGTCAACCGTACGCTCATCCGCGACGCGGCCGCGCGCCACGATGCGGGCGATCCGCCCGGTGCGGTGGAGGTAAACACTATCAAATATGTCGCCACCGCCAACGCCATCCGGGCCGTCGAAATCGGCCTGGAGTTGACCGGCAACCCCGGCATCAGCCGCACAAATCCGCTCGAACGCCATTATCGCGACGTGCTGTGCAGCCGCATCCATTCGCCCCAGACCGACACGATCCTGATCGCGGCGGGCCGCGCGGCGCTTGGGAATTGAAGGGACACTGATATGTCGCTGATCATTGCCAGCCAGCTGGAAGCCGATTTCAACCGCAGCCTTGGCCTGCATCCGTCCGCCCCCACATTGATCGACGTGGCGGAGGATGAACCCTGGACCGCGGCCAGTGAGGCCGACATATTGCTCGTCCGACCCTCGCTTGCCTGGCGACAGTCGCTCCATGCGCGCCCCAATATCTGGCCGGGTCGCCTGAAATGGGTCTATAGCGCGTCGGCGGGCGTGGATTTCTATCCCGACTGGCTGCTCGACGCGCCACTCGTCACTTGCGGGCGCGGCGTCGCGTCGGAAGAGATTGCCGACTATGTCATCGCCGCCATCTATGCCCATGCCAAGAATCTGGAGGCGGTGACGGCGCGGTCACGCGCGCAATGGGTCAATGCGCCGCTTGGGCGTGTATCGGGGACGACTATCGGCATTGTCGGTCTCGGCGCGATTGGCCGAGCGGTTGCCCGGCGCGGGCTGGCGCTGGGCGCGCAAGTCATCGGCGTCCGTCGATCCGGCACCCAGTCGGGCCTCAATGGCGTCGAGCTTGTCCGTGACATCGAGGCATTGGTGGCGCGCGCCGACCATATCGTCATCGCCGTGCCTGCGACGCCGGAAACCCGCCATCTGTTCGATGAAGCGCTCCTGGCAAAGGTGAAGCCCGGCGCGCACCTCATCAACGTCGCCCGCGGCACCGTGATCGATCAGTCCGCTTTGGTCGATGCGCTCGACAACGGGCCATTGGGCTTTGCCACGCTCGATGTGACCGAACCGGAGCCGCTGCCCGAAGGCCATATCCTCTACACCCACAATCAGGTGCGCCTCACCCCGCATATCTCCAGCAACCATACGCTGATCCGTCATCGGTTGCTGGAAAAGGTGCAGGATGATCTGACCCGTTTCGTGCGCGGGGAAAAACCCAGCGACATCGTCGATCCGTCGCGGGGCTATTGAAAGGTTTGGGATATGGACGGTTCAGAGCGCCTGAACCGTCTCCCGCGCCAGTTCCGCCAGACGGTTCGCCGCCTTGTCCAGCCTGTCCCCGGCCCGCAGGATCGCCGCCACGCGGGGCAGCGAGGGCAGGCGATCATGATCCAGAACAGCATCGTCCCCCAGGAACAGATGCGTGCGGCAGGTGATGCCCAGCCCGGCGCCCACGGCCGCTTTCAACGTCGCCAGATTGGGCGTCTCCACGGTGATCCGCCATTGCAGCCCCGCATCCTCCAGCGCGCGGATCGCCGCCTCGCGGAAACGGCACGGCTCTTCCAGCACGGCGAGCGGGATGATCTCACGTTCCGCCAGCGCTATATTGCCATACCAGCTCATCGGCGCGACGGTCACCGCATGGGGATCGTTAGGCGCGGCAAAGCCCAGCAAAATGTCCAGTTCATGCCGGTCGAGCAATGTCTGCAACTCCGCCGTCCCGGCCACGCGGGCGTAGATTTGCGCGTCGGGATGCAGTTCGGCAAAGCGCGAAAGCAGGCCGGTCAGCAGCGTATCGGCGAAATCCTGCACCATGCCGATCCGGGCCGGACCGGCAAAGCGGCCTGCACTGACCGCCGCCACCGCCTCATCATGCAGGTTCAGCACCCGCCGCGCATAATCGAGCAGCACATCGCCCGCGCTCGTCAGCGTCAGTCGCCGCCCTTCGCGCAGGAACAGGCTCTGCTGCACCAGCTCCTCCAGCCGCTTGATCTGTAGGCTGAGCGCGGATTGCGTCACAAACACCTGTTCGGACGCATTCAGCATCGATCCGGTATCGACGATAGCAACGAAGCTGCGCAGCAAATTGGTCGGCAGATTGACCGGCACGATACACCTCATGAAATATTGGAAGCGCCAGACCGCGATCGGAACCGGCACCAGGCCTTATCGCCGATGCTCATATATCAATCAAAATAGTAGAGATTTGTTCGGGCCATGATTTTCTTGGGTCTCCACCGCCGTCGCCCGCAAAACCGTCATATTCCGCGTCAGGTGGGCCAAAAAATGCGTCCAATGCCCAGCTATCAAATATCCCAATAGGTGAGCCATGAAAAACTTAATTGAATTGGTAGAGAAATAATGGTGGGCTTCTCGCCATCATCACAAGGGCGAGAATATGACGGTTTTGACGGTAGGAAGCGGGGCGCTGGAGGCCCGGAGCGTGCGCAGCTTTTCGCTGTCGCGCTTTGGCGGGCGCTGGCTCTCCCCCGTGTTGCTGCTGCTGCTCTGGGAATTGGGGTCGCGTACCGGCCTGATCCCCGAACGCACGCTGGCGGCGCCCTCGGCGGTGATAGGCACGCTGCTGGAAATGGTCATATCGGGCGAACTCCCCTCCAACCTGCTCGTCTCCTTCGCCCGCGGGGCTGCCGGTCTGCTCATCGGCGTCAGCCTTGGCCTGGGCCTGGGCCTGATCGCTGGCCTCTCGCGCGCTGGTGAGCTGGCGGTCGATCCGCTCATGCAGATCAAGCGGACCATTCCCGCGCTGGCGCTCACGCCGCTGTTCATCGTCTGGTTCGGCATCGGCGAAACCCCCAAGGTCGCGCTGATCGCCTTTGGCACCATCTTTCCTGTCTATCTCAACCTCTATAGCGGCATACGTGGGGTCGATCTGCGCCTGCTCGACGCTGCCAAAAGCTTCGGTCTCAGCCGCTGGGAACAGGTCTGGCACGTCATCCTGCCCTCGGCGCTCCCCTCGCTGCTGGTCGGGCTGCGCTACGCCCTGTCGGTGTCCATCCTCGTCCTGGTCGTTGCCGAACAGATCAACGCCTCAGCGGGGCTTGGCTATCTCATCAATAATGCCCGCGATTTCATGCGGACCGACATCATCGTCGTCTGCCTCATGGTCTATGCCATTCTCGGCCTTGGCGCCGACTGGCTGGTCCGCACGATCGAAGCCCGCGCCCTTATCTGGCGCCCCAGCATAGTGGAGCAATAAGCATGAACGCTGCCCAGGGATTTTCCACGCTGCCCAAAGGTCTTTCCACACTGCAAAGCGCCGCTTTCATCCCCGATCTTCCCCATCCCGAACCTGTCGTGCGGCTGCACAATTTCGTCCGCCGCTTTGGCCCGAACACGATCATCGACGGCCTGAACCTGGAGATTGCGCCGGGTGAGTTCATCGCGCTGCTCGGCCGTTCCGGTTCCGGCAAGACCACGCTGCTGCGCACCCTTGCCGGGCTGGACGAAGTGCGCGGGCAGGATGTCGAAGTCCCCGATAGCCGCGCCGTCGTCTTTCAGGACGCCCGCCTGCTGCCCTGGAAACCGGTGTGGAAGAATGTCGCGCTGGGCCTGAAGGGCGACAATGCCCGTGATCGGGCCGAAGCGGCGCTCAAGGAAGTCGGCCTTGGCCACCGTCTCGACGCCTGGCCGCTCACCCTGTCCGGCGGCGAAGCCCAGCGCGTCGCGCTCGCCCGCGCGCTCGTGCGTGAACCCAAATTACTGCTGCTCGACGAACCCTTCGCCGCGCTCGATGCGCTGACCCGCTACCGGATGCACGATCTCGTCCTTTCGCTCTGGCGCAAGCATCGGCCCGCCGTGCTGCTCGTAACTCATGATGTCGAGGAAGCGATTGCGCTGGCCGATCGGGTGCTGGTCCTCGACAAGGGTCGCATCGTTGCGCAGGAACGCATCACCGCGCCGCGGGGCGAACGCGCCAGCTTCGCCCCGCGCCTGCGCGAAAAACTCCTCTCCCATCTGGGCGGCGACGATCATGGTGAAGGTGTCGTCCCGTTCCCGATCGCCGAGGCAGCGGAATGAACGCGGTCACGGCGATCGACCGGCCCGTCAAGCTGGACCGGCTGCGCGGTTTCGTCACCGCCTTTGCCGATCTGCTGTCCGCCACCCGCGACGAAGGCGCCATCCTGCAAAGCGGCGCTGCGCTGCTCACTCGCCTGATCGCCAGGGATGACTGGTTGCCGGATGCGTTCGCCCGCCCGAACCCCGATCGCTACCAGCAATATCTGCTCCACTGCGACAGCCGAGAGCGGTTCAGCGTGGTCAGCTTCGTCTGGGGGCCGGGCCAGTCCACCCCGATCCACGACCATAAAGTCTGGGGTCTGGTCGGTGTGCTGCGCGGCGTGGAAAAGGTCGAGCGCTTCCGTCGCCTGCCGACCGGAGGCCTGATCAACGAGGGTGAGGACTATCTGGGCGAGGGGCAGGTCGATGCGGTCTCTCCCCGCATTGGCGACATTCACCGCGTCACCAATGGCCGTACCGACGCGCCGTCCGTCTCCATCCATGTCTATGGCGCCAATATCGGCGCGGTCGACCGTGCGACCTATGCCCTCGACGGTACGGCCAAGACCTTCATTTCGGGTTACGCCAACAGCGTGATCCCCAATCTCTGGGACAGATCGAACAGCCTATGACCACCGATACGCTCGACCGCACCCTGACATCGACGCCACAGGATATCCGCCGCGCGCTGCTGGTCGGCAGCGAAATTGCGCTGATCGACGTGCGTGAGGAACATGATTTCGCGCAGGGCCATCCCCTCTTCGCCGCCCAGATCCCGCTCCGCCGCATCGATGAGGAAGCCCGCTGGCGCATCCCCCGTCTGGCGACGCCGATCGTCGTCTATGACAATGGAGAAGGTCTGGCGCGCAAGGCCGCCGTCCGCCTCGAAGCCTTGGGCTATACTGACGTGCGCGAACTGGAGGGCGGCCTGTCGGGCTGGCGCGAGGCTGGCTATGAACTGTTCGAGGACGTCAACAGCTACTCCAAGGCCTTTGGCGAACTGGTCGAGCATCGCCGCCACACCCCCAGCCTGCCCGCCGAAGAGGTGCAGGCGCTGATCCGGGAGAAGGCCGACATCGCCATTCTCGATGCCCGCCGCTACGACGAATATAACACCATGAGCATCCCCACCGGCACCAGCGTGCCGGGCGCGGAACTGGTGCTGCGCGCGCGGAGCATCGCGCCCGATCCCGACACCACCATCATCGTCAACTGCGCCGGCCGCACCCGCTCGATCATCGGCACCCAGTCGCTGGTCAATGCAGGCCTGCCCAACAAAATCTATGCGTTGCGTAACGGCACGATCGGCTGGACGCTGGCAGGGCAGGAACTCGAAACCGGCCAGACCCGCGTTGCGCCGGACATCGATCATCAGTCTGCCGAGGAAGCCCGCGCCCATGCCCGCGACGTCGCCTATCGCGCCGGGGTGAAACGGATCGGCTGGGAAGAACTGGAACAGCTAAAGGCCGACACCGGACGCACCCTCTACCTCTATGACGTGCGCCAGCCCCGCGAGTTTGAAAGCGGGCATCTACCCGGCTTCCGCAACGCGCAGGGCGGCCAGCTGGTGCAGGAAACCGACCATAACGCTCCGGTGCGGGGCGCGCGTATCGTCGTCACTGACGATATTGGCCCGCGCGCCGACATGACCGCCTCCTGGCTCGCCCAATTGGGCTGGGACGTGTCGATCCTCGATGTCGACTGGTCGGCGGTCACGCTGGAAACCGGCCCGGACGGCGCGCCCACGCCCCGCACGCGGGAGGGGCGCTACAAACGCCCCTATGAAGGCACCGACAATCAGGCCGAAAAAATGCAGGCCTATCTCGACTGGGAATATGGCCTCGTCGCCCAGCTGGAGCGCGACGGCACCCACGGCTTTTTCGTCATCTGATCGTCAGGAAACACCCATGAGCGTCAAATTCATCGGCTATATCGGCTTCAACAACGGCTCTGAAATACAGGCGGCAGTGCGCAGTCGCGTGCTGGACAAGGACTATGTGGAAGCCGCCGCTCAAGCGCAGGAGGAGGGCGGCTTCGATCGCGTCCTCATCCCCTTCGGCTCCAATAGCCCGGAAAGCCAGATCGTCGCTGCCCATGCCGCGGCTATCACGTCTAAACTCGGCTTTCTCGTCGCTCACCGGCCCGGCTTCACCCAGCCGACGGTCGCCGCGCGCCAGCTGGCGACGCTGGACCAGCTTTCGGGCGGGCGCGTCGCGGTCCACATCATCACCGGCGGCGCGGACGAGGAAATGGCGCGCGATGGCGACACGAAAAGCGTCAAGGCCGAACGCTATGCCCGCACCGACGAATATCTGACGATCCTGCGCCAGGAATGGACCGCCGCGCAGCCCTTCGACCATCAGGGCCGCTTCTATGACGTCAAGCAGGCGTTCAGCGCGATCAAGCCCGACAATCTGCCAGTGTTTTTCGGCGGATCGTCCGATGAAGCGATCGACGTGGCAGGCCGCCATGCCGACGTCTATGCGCTCTGGGGCGAAACGCTCGAAGCGGTGAGCGACACGGTGCGGCAGGTCCGCCGATCGGCTGCGCGCTATGGCCGCAACCCCGGCTTCTCGCTGTCGCTGCGACCTGTCATCGCCGATACCGAAGAAGCGGCGTGGAAGCGCGCTGCGGAGATCGAGGAGCAGGTGCGCGAAAATCGGCTGGCGGCGGGCCTGCCGCTGACCGGCCATCGCCCGCTCAATGCGGGGTCGCGCCGCCTGCTGGAGACTGCCAGCGGGAACCGGCGTGACACGCGGCTGTGGACCGGCGTTGCCGCGCTCACCGGCGCGTCAGGTAACAGCACCGGCCTTGTCGGCACACCCGAACAGGTCGCAGACGCGATGCTCGATTATTATGACATCGGCATCGACCATTTCCTGATCCGCGGCTTCGATCCGCTCGGCGATTCGATCCTCTATGGCCGCGAGTTGCTGCCGGTCGTGCGCGCCAAGGTTGCGCAGCGTGACAGCGCCCGCCTGGCGCTTGCAGGCTGACATGCGTAAAAAGACCGCCGTCCTCCTGTCGGCGACCCTTGTCGCGGCGGCGGGCATCGGCCTTGCCGCCGCGACCTTTCGCAGCGGGCATGAGTCGGTCCTGCGCGTCGCCAATCAGAAGGGACAGGTAAAGGCGATGATGGTCGCGTCAGGCGTGCTGGATGGCGCGCCTTACACGGTCGAATGGTCGGAATTTCCCGCAGCACAGCCATTGCTCGAAGCGGTCGGCGGCGGCGCTGCGGACCTGGGCCTTGCCGCCGACGCCCCCTTCATCTTCGCCTATCAAAGCGGCAGCCCGGTCAAGGCGATCGCGGTGCAGGCACCCGCCAATCAGGCGGCGCAAGCGCTGGCGATACTGGTCAAGACCGCCTCGCCGATCCGCACCCCGCATGATCTGGTCGGCAAATCCATTGCGACCACGCGCGGGTCGATCGGCCATCATCTGCTGCTCCAGGCGCTGGAGCGGGCCAATATCCCGGCGGACAAGGTGCGCGTCACCCTGCTCCCGCCCGGCGATGCCAAGGCCGCGTTCGACAGCGGCGCGATCGATGCCTGGGCGACCTGGACCCCCTATACCAATGTCGCGATCAAGGAAGGCGCGCGCGTCGTGGTCGATGCCAAAGATTATGGCCTGCCGCTCTATATCGACATCGCCCATGCCGGTTCGATTGCGCCCAAACGCGCATTGCTGGCGGACTTTCTGAAGCGGGAGGCGCAGGCAGTCGCCTGGGCGCGTGCGCATCCCGATCAATTCGCGCAGGTGCTGGCGAAGGAAACCGGCCTGCCGCTCGACATCGCCCGCGCCAGCTTCGACCGCAGCAACCGTGTGTCGCGGCCGATCGACGCCAGCATCATCGCCCATGAACAGGCGATCACCCAAAGGTTCCAGAAAGCGGGCCTGACCGACGGCAAACGCGACGTCGCCCAGGCCTTCGACACCAGCTTTGGCGATGATCACTGAAACAATAAGTTTTGCGTGGAAAAGGCGATCTAAAATTAAATTATAATCATAGGTTTAGCTGCGAAGTCATTATTCAATTATCATGGTAGAAAATAGACGGTCCCCGGAAATATATTGGGGAACATAAAAGCAATGAAGAATATCGGGTCCTATTACGCATCGACAGCCGCTGTCGCTTTATTGCTGGCAGGCGGATCTGCACATGCGCAGACCGATGCGTCACCACAGCCCGCCGCTGCCGAGGCGGCGGACGCAGGCACCATCATCGTCACCGGCGTGCGCGGCGCGCCGCGAACTGTGGCCGAAAGCCCGGCCCCGATCGACGTCGTCAGCGCGGACAAGCTCCAGGCGACCGGATCGGCCGAATTTGGCGAAGCGCTGTCCAAATTGCTGCCCTCGCTCAATTTCGGCGCGACCCATGCGGGCGTGTTCTCGATCGGCCGTCCCGTCACCAATCGCGGCCTGGCCCCTGCCTACACGCTGGTGCTGATCAACGGCAAACGCCGCCACAATGGCGCGTTTCTCAGCAACAGCACTGCCGACACATCCGGCTCCAACCCGGTCGATATCGACCTGATCCCCACCAGCGCGATCGACCGGATCGAAGTGTTGAAGGATAGCGCCGCCGCCCAATATGGCACCGACGCCATTGCCGGGGTCATCAATATCCAGCTCGCCGAAAAACCGGGGCTGAGCGGCGATTTCACCTATGGCACCCTCTATGACGCCAATGGCAAGCCGGACAGCTGGAAAGGGACGATCCGCTACGGCACCCGCATCGGCGATGGCGGTTTTCTGACGATCAGCGGCGACATTCGCAAGCGCGGCGGCGCCTGGTGGAACCTGCCCGCGACCGACACCAATCTCTATGGCCTGCCCGCCGGTCGCACGATTGATGACGTCGTGGCGACCAGCGGCCTGACCCGCGATCAGGTGCTGGCCAACGTGGCTGACGCCAACGCGCGCAATGCCCAGTGGAACCGTGACGGCGCACATAATGGCGATCCGCAGATCAAGGCGTTCAACCTTTCCTACAATGCCCAGCTGCCGGTGACCGACAACGCCACCCTTTACAGCTTTGGCACCTATGGCGAACGCGACGCCCAGATCGGCAACAACTTCCGCCGTCCCAACAGCACGGCGAATTTCACCGCGCAATTCCCCGACGGCTATTATCCGCTCAATAATATCGACGAAAATGACTTTCAGTTCGTTGGCGGTCTGCGCGGGGAATTGGCGGGTTGGAACTATGACGTTTCGTCCTCCTTCGGTCGCAATTACAGCCATCAATATTCCAAATTGTCGCTCCGCCCCTCGCTGGGGCCGACGGGACCGACCGAATGGCCCAATCTTGCCAATTTCGAATTTCGCCAATGGACCCACAATGTCGACCTGACCCGCGAGTTCGACATAGGCCTTGCCCGCCCGGTCCAGATCTCGGTCGGCGGCGAATATCGCCTCGACCGCTTCCGCACCTTCGCGGGCGACCCGTTGGCCTATGAACCGGCCACCTACACCTTCAAGCCCGGCGACCAGCAATATGACTGGAATGTCGGCCGCATCGCCTCCCCGGTGGTGCAGGGCGCGATCGTCCTGTCCCCCGCTGATGAGGCGGACATCAGCCGCAAGGTTTATGCCGGCTATGTCGATGTGGGTGTCTATCCGCTCGACGCCTGGTACATCGGTGCGGCGGTCAGGGCTGAACATTATAGCGACGGATCGGGCAGCCCGGTCGGCCTCAAACTCAACAGCCGCTATGAATTCAGCCCGGCACTGGCCATTCGCGGCACCGTCGGCACCGGCTTCCGCGCACCCTCTCTGACCCAGATCGGTTATGCCCAGACCGACGGGCGCACCTCCTCCTTCTTCAATGCCGAAACAGGCCAGACGGAATTGCTACCCACCGTCGCCAAGCTGGTGACGGCGGACTCGACCGTCGGCCAGTTGCTTGGGGCAAAGCCGCTCAAGGCGGAAAAGACCTGGAACGCGGGTCTTGGCGTCGTGTTTACGCCCATCCCGTCGCTGTCGATCACGCTGGATGGCTATTATATCAAGATCAAGGATCGGATCGAACGCACCGGCCGCCTGTTCGGCACCGGCATTTCCGCCATCCTCGCCGCCAATGGCCTGTCCGACATCGAACAGGCGGAATATTTCATCAACGCCGCCGATACCACGACCAAGGGGTTCGACCTTGTCGCCGACTATTCCACCACGCTTGGCGATTTCGGCAGACTGGGCGCGACGCTGGCGTTCAACTATTCGCGGACCAAGGTGAACGATGTCGTCGCCACCCCGACGCAGCTGTTCGCGGCCAACGGCACATCGCTGCTGGGCGCAGGGTCGGTATTTTTCGGCGGCGACAAGATCGGCGAACTCGAAGTGCTGCAACCCCATACCAAGCTGGTAAGCACCCTGAACTGGTCGAAGGGCATTTTCGGCCTCAGCCTCACCAACACGCGCTACGGCAAATATACCCAGCGCACCGCCGCAGGCGACGATCGTCACTTCGGCGCAAAGATCATCACCGACGCCAGCATCAGCGCCAAAGTGACCAGCTTTGCCACCCTGTCGGTCGGTGCGACCAACCTCTTCGACGTCCGCCCCGAAACCAACGGACCGGGCAATCCCCAGACAGGGCAGGGCTATTACGGCCCGTCCCCCTTCAACCCCGCAGGCGGATATTATTATGGACGGCTCGCACTTGCTTTCTGACCGGCGCAGCTTCCTGGCCGGTGCCGCGGCCCTCAGTCTCGCCGCGTGCGGCGGGGCCGGGAAGGGCGGGCGGACCAAATTGGTGCTGGGCGATCAGGTCCATCTCCTCCAGTCGAAAGCGGAGGCGGCGGGCGTCCTCGACAATCTGGCCTATGACATTGAATGGGCCAATTTCGTCGGCGCCGCGCCATTGCTGGAAGCCCTCAATGCAGGCGCGGTCGATACCGCGCCTGCGGGCGACCTGCCCGTGGTGCTGGCCGCCGCCGCCAAGGCTCCGCTCAAGATTATCGCTGGCACGCAATTTTCGACCCGCAACATCGGTATCATCGCCGCCAAAGGATCATCGCTGCACAGGATCGCTGATTTGGCCGGTCGGCGGGTCATCGTGTCGAGCGCGCGCGGCAGCATCTCGCACTATCTGCTGCTCGAAGCGCTCAAGGAAGCGAAGGTCGACCGGCGCAAGGTCGATATCGGCTTCATGCTGCCCAACGATGCCGCCGCGGCCTTTGCCGCCGGCCGGATCGATGCCTGGGCGACCTTTGGCACATATCAGATCGCCGCCGAATTGGCTGGTGCCCGGCTGTTGCGCGATGGAGAGGGCATTAATAGCCCCTACGCTCTTTTGGCTGCGTCGCAGGAAGCGCTAGACGATCCGGCCCGACGCAGTGCCTTGCGCGACCTCCTGGCCCGATTGCAGAAATCGGCTGAATGGTCAGCGGCGCATCCGGCGGACTATGCCGCCATTTTTCAACAGCAAACCAAAGTGGAGCCGCAGGTGGCCCGCCTCATGGTAGAGCGTCAGAACGGTTTTCTCGTCCCGCCCGGCGCTGCCGTCATCCACCCCCTCCAGCGCGTGGTCGATCGCTTCTATGCCGATGGCGAACTGCCCGCCCATGTCGATGTCGCGTCGATCGTCGATGCCGGGATCTTCCCTGCATGAGCATCAGCGCCCTTCACTTCAGCCATTCTCATTGGGCCGCGCCGCGCGGCCTCCCTACTATCGTCGGCAAAGGAGTCTGAGCCATGGCCACTATCCTCAAGGATGATCGCTTCCGTGACGCCCATATCAGCGAAGCCGAATGGAAGGTCCGCGTCGATCTTGCCGCCTTCTATCGCCTCTCGGCCCTCTATGGCTGGGATGATTTCATCTACACCCATATCTCCGCCCGCGTACCGGGACCGGAGCATCATTTCCTGATCAACCCCTTCGGCCTGATGTTCGACGAGATTACCGCGTCCAGCCTGGTCAAGGTCGATCTTGACGGCAATGTCATCGGGACAAGCGACTATGGTATCAACTATGCCGGCTATGTGATCCACTCGGCGATCCACGGCGCACGCGACGACGCCCATTATATCGCTCATTTCCACAGCGCCGACGGCATGGCCGTGTCCGCCCATGCCGAAGGGCTGCTGCCGCTCAACCAGCGCGCGCTCGCACTGATCCCGCGCCTGTCCTATCATGATTATGAAGGGGTCGCGCTCAATCTGGACGAGCGCGAACGGCTGGTCGCCGACCTTGGCGATACGAAGGTCATGCTGCTCTGCAACCATGGCACGCTGGCGCTGGGTGCGTCACCGGGTGAGGCGTTCAGCGGCATCTATCATCTGGAAGAAGCCTGCAAGGCGCAGGTCCGCACGCTCAGCATCGGCCGCGACAATATCCTGATCGCACCGCAGGAAGCGCAGGAAGAAGTCCGCCGCCAGATGGCGCGCGAACGCGCCCCGGCGGAAGGCGCCAAATCCCATTATGATCTGGTCTGGGAAGCCGCCTTGCGCAAGGCGCAGCGGCAGGCGCCCGGCTTCGACGTCTGACCGGGAGCGCGATCATGAGCAAACGCCAGCTAAAGCTCGGCCTCGTCCCCACCGGCGTTGGCGGTCCCGGCGACAGCAATCGCTGGCTCGACACTGACATTCCGCTCGACGCCAGCGTCAATATCGACTGGTATATCCATGTCGTGCGTCAGGCGGAGGCAGCGAAATTCGATCTGGTGTTCATCGTCGACAGCCAGTTCATCACCGCCAATTCCTCGCCCCATTATCTCAACCGGCTGGAGCCGCTGACCCTGTTGTCGGCGCTGGCGGTCGCCACGAAGAAGATCGGCCTCGTCGGCACGCTGACCACCTCCTACAACGACCCGTTCAATCTCGCTCGCCGTTTTGCCTCGCTCGACCTCATCAGCAAGGGACGCGCAGGCTGGAACGTCGTCACCAGCGGCGACGCAGGCACGGCGGGCAATTTCAGCCAGCCTGAACATTTCGACTATGACACACGCTACCGCCGCGCGGTCGAATTTCTCGACGTGGCGCGGGGCCTGTGGTCGTCATGGGAGGATGGCGCACTGGTCCGTGACCGCGCGACCGGCCAGTTTCTCGACGCTGATAAACTGCACCGTCTGGATCATGCAGGCGAGTTTTTTCAGGTCGTCGGCCCGCTCAACATCCAGCGTTCGCCGCAGGGGGAGCCGGTCATCTTTCAGGCTGGCGACAGTGATCAGGGCCGCGATCTGGGCGCGACCGTCGCCGACGCCATCTTCACCCATGCGGCGACGATCGAACAGGGGCAGGCCTTCTACGCCGACCTCAAGGGTCGCGCCGTCCGTCAGGGCCGCGATCCCGACCAGATCGTCATCCTGCCCGGCTTCTCCGTCTATGTCGGCGATACGGACGAACAGGCGAAGGACATAGACCGCCACTATCGCATGCTCGACCAGAGTTTCGATCAGGCACTCGCCGAATTTGGCCGCCCGTTCGGCTGGCATGATTTCCGCCAATATGATCCCGATGCGCCGTTCCCGGTCACAGCGCTCGAATATGCCAAGAGCAGTTTCTATACGCACGCCAAACGGGTCACCGACCTCGCCGTTGCGGAAGGCCTGACCCTGCGTCAGACGGTCGAGCGGACGCGGGCCGGGCGCGGCAGTCCCTTCGTCGGGTCAGCCGAAACGGTGGCGAATGAAATCCAGCGTTGGTTTGAAGGCCGCGCGCTCGACGGCCTCAACGTCCATCTGGGCCACCCCAGTCAGTTCGACCGCTTCGTGGGCGAAGTCGTCCCGATCCTGCAAGAGCGGGGCCTCTTCCGCCAGGACTATGAGGCGGACACGCTCCGCGGCCATCTGGGCCTACCTATTCCCGCCGGGCGCCGCACAACAGCCGCTGATCGGCGCGATGCCGCCTGACGGCGCGCATCTATGACAATTTGTCGCTCTCTTTCCCGCAACTCTCATTGGCGCGCTCACCCCTCCATCGCCAATATTAGGGGTGTTGCGGGAAGGAGAATATGATGGCGACGATCCTCAAGGACACACTCAAGGCGCGATTTGAAGCCTTGCAGGCAGAGCGGGCGCGCAGCTGGCCACCCGCGCAACTGGAAAGCAACGCACGCCAGCGGCGCTTGCTGCGCGAACGGTTCGATCCTGCTGCCGTGGCGCAGGTCGGCGACATCCTGCCACCGCAGGATTTCGCCCAGGCCAATGGCGATCCGCTCAGCCTCGACACGCTGACCGCCAATGGCCCGGCGCTGCTGATCTTCTTCCGCTTCGCCGGTTGCCCGGCCTGCAATATCGCGCTGCCCCATTATGCCGATACGCTCTACCCCGCACTGCGTGACCGGGGCATTCCGCTCGTCGCGCTCAGCCCCCAGCAGCCCGATCGCCTGGACGAGATCCGTAAGCGCCACGATTTGCCCTTTCCGGTCGCGACCGATGAGGACAACAGCCTCGCACGGGAACTGGGCATCGCCTTCCGGCCCGACGATCGCCCATCTCCCCCGCCTGCCGGCTGGATCGGCGAGGTCACCGGGACGGGCAGCTGGGAATTGCCGCAACCCGCCGTCCTGCTGGTGGGGCCGGGGCGGGTGGTTCGCTGGCTTGCAGTCAGCCCGGACTGGCTGGACCGGCCCGAAGCGGACGAGATATTGCGCCAGATCGGCACATAAGGCGGCGTGATCCTGACTGCGGCGATCCGATCGATGGATCGTCGCAACAATAGCATCATGATTCCCCCTTCTCTCTCATTGTACTAAATGGTACATGATCCGCGAGGATGCAGAGAAGGGCCATCATATGAGGACGTCCATCGCGACCGTTTCCGTCAGCGGGACGCTCGATACCAAGTTGCAGGCGATTGCCGCCGCCGGGTTCGACGGTGTCGAGATTTTCGAGAATGACCTGATCGGCTATGCCGGATCGCCGCGCGAGGTCGGCGCGATGATCCGCGATCATGGCCTAGTCTGCACCTTGTTTCAGCCATTTCGCGATTTTGAAGGGATGCCCGGCGATTTGCGCGCCAAGACCTTCGACCGCGCCGAACGCAAATTCGACATCATGCAGGAACTGGGCACCGATCTGGTGCTAGTCTGCTCGAACGTCTCACCCCAAGCGCTGGGCGATCGCCAACGGATCATCGACGATTTTTCAGAACTCGGTGCCCGCGCAGGCAGTCGCGGTTTACGGGTCGGCTATGAGGCACTCGCCTGGGGCCGCCATATATTCGATCATCGCGATGCGTGGGAGATTGTCCGTTCCGTCGATCATCCCGCGATCGGCCTGATCCTCGACAGCTTCCACTCGCTCGCACGCCGCGTGCCGATCGACAGCATTGCTGCGATTGATCCGGCCAAGCTGTTCATCGTCCAGGTCGCCGACGCGCCCGCGCTGGACATGGACTATCTCTACTGGAGCCGCCATTTCCGCAACATGCCGGGGCAGGGCGATTTGCCCATTGCGGACTATGTGCGCGCATTGCTCGACATTGGCTATGATGGCCCCTTGTCGCTGGAAATCTTCAACGACCGCTTCCGCGCCGGCTCATCCTCCGGGGTCGCGCTCGACGGCTATCGCTCGCTCCGCATGGTGGAGGATGAGGCGCGCCGCCTCTCCGCCCGGCCCGCCGCCATCGCCCCGCGCGTCAAGATCGATGGGGTGGAATTTATCGAGTTCGCCGCCAGCGAAAGCGAGGCACCGGTCCTGGCCGACATGCTGTCAGCGATGGGCTTCACCCTGGTCGGACGCCATGTCCGCAAGGCCGTTACGCGATGGCGGCAGGGGGCGATCAACCTGGTCATCAATTGCGAAACCGAAGGCTTCGCCCACAGCCATGACATCGTCCATGGCGCATCGGTCTGCGCGCTGGGCCTTCGGGTGACAGACGTCGCCTCCGCTCTCGATCGGGCGCGCGCGCTGCGGATTGCCCGCTTTGAACAGGCGGTGGCGTCCGACGAAATGCAGATTCCGTCGGTGCGCGGCGTGGGTGGCAGCCTGATCTATTTCATCGAAACCGGCACGCAGGACGCAGTCTGGGCACAGGAATTTGTGCCTGTGACCGAGGCGGCGCCGGCCGATGCCGGTCTGGACCGGATCGACCATATCGCGCAGGCCATGGGGTATGAGGAGTTCTTGTCCTGGCTGCTCTATTATTTCGCGCTGTTCGACGTGACCAAGACGCCGCAACTGGAAATCGCCGATCCGCTGGGCATCGTCCATAGCCAGGCGGTGGAGTCCCCGGATCGCGGCTTTCGCATCACCCTCAACGGATCGGCAGCGGCACAGACACTCTCCTCCCGCTTCCTGCACCATTATATGGGGGCAGGGGTGCAGCATATCGCCTTTGCCTGCGCCGACATATTCGCCACCCGCGAAGCGATGGTGGCGCGCGGGCTGGAACTGCTCGACATCCCGGCCAACTATTATGATGATCTGGCCGCGCGCTTCAGTCTGGACCCCGCACTCGTCGCGCGCATGGCCGCGTCGGGCATTCTCTACGACCGGGTAGGCGATCAGGAATATTTCCAATTCTACAGCCGCGCCTTTGCCAAGCGTTTCTTCTTCGAATTTGTCGAACGGCGTGGTTATGATGGCTATGGCGCGGGTAATGCGACAATAAGGCTGGCGGCCCAGTCGCGTTTCAGGGACGATATGCCGGGTTGATGACGGTTTGACGAGAAGGACAGGCGGAGTGGGTAAGGCGGCCCTGACGGCAATCGAAGGTGGGGCGAGCGCGCGCACGGCGGAGGCCGAGGAGACGCGGCGCAACATATTGGACGTCGCCACCGTCGAATTTGCCGACAAGGGACTGAGCGGCGCGCGGATCGACGAAATCGCCGAACGCACCAATTCGTCAAAGCGGATGATCTATTATTATTTCGGTGGCAAAGAGGGGCTGTATCGCGCGGTCCTGGAGCGGGCCTATACCGCCGTGCGCGAAGTCGATGCCGCCGTCCGGCGCGATCATCTGCCCCCGGATGCAGCCTTGCGCGATCTCATCACCACGACCTTTGACTATCATATCCAGCATCCCGAATTTGTCCGGCTGGTCATGAACGAGAATATTCTGCGCGGCGCGCATGTCGGGGAGATACCGGGCATCCGCGAACGCAACCGCAAGGTGATCGATAATCTGCGCGATATATTGGCCCAAGGGGTCGCCAGCCGCCATTTTCGCGAGGGCATAGACCCGGTCGAACTGCACATGACCATCAGCGCGCTATGCTTCTATAATGTATCGAACCGCTACACCTTTGCCTTCGGCTTCGACCGGGACATGACATCACCCAAGGCGCTAGGCCGTCGCCGCATGTCGGTGATCGACATTATCGAAAGCTGGTGCCGGGCCTGATCGGCGCACCGCCCGTCAGAAGGTTGCTGGCCCTTGCGCAGCAACCCATCTTTGGATAACAATGTACGAAATAGTTAGCACATAAAACTAGCAGGTGAGGAGAAGCGGATGCGCAAGCCGACTTTCAACGCAGTGGCAGCAGCTCTGCTCAGCACGGTCGCATGGGCTGCCCACGCCCAGCCGCCATCCACCCCCGCACCGCCGACGGCACCCGAACCCGCGCTGGGCGATCCCATGCCCGAACGGCGCGTGGCCTTTCCGGGCGGCGTCACCGCCAGCACCGACATCGTCTTTTCCACCATTCCCGGCTATCGCCCGATCACGCTCGACCTCTATCGCGCCACCGGTGCCAGCAGCCCCCAGCCGCTCGTCATCTATATCCATGGCGGTGGCTGGATGAACGGGCATACCCGCCAGTCCGGCGCGTTCAGTGACTTCCCCGCGGTCCTGGCGGACCTTGCCGCGCGCGGCTATGTCGTCGCCTCGCTCGAATATCGCCTGTCGCGCGAAGCCCCGTTTCCCGCCGCGATCGACGATGTCCGCACCGCCATCCGCTTCCTGAAAGCCAATGCGGCCACCTATGGTATTGATGCTGGCCGCGTCGGCGTTTGGGGCGGTTCGGCGGGCGGACAATTGGCCGCGCTGGCCGCGCTGGACTGTGGCGCTGCTCCTGCTGGCGCGGACAAGGCCAATGCCACCCAGTCGGATTGCGTCCAGGCCGGGGTCGGCTGGTACGGCGTCTATGACTTCGCAACCATGCCCAAGTCCAACATCCCGCAGGCCGAAAATGCCTATCTCGATTGCGAGAAGGCCAGTTGCCCGGCGGATCGTGTCGCGGCCGCCAGTCCTGCGACCCATGTCGATGGGAAAGACCCGCCCATGCTGCTGATCCATGGCACGGAGGATCGTGTCGTGCCGGTATCGCAGTCGCAGGAATTGGCCGCGAAGCTCAAGGTCGCAGACGTTCCCGTCACGCTCGATATCATCGCCGGGGTCGGCCATAGCTGGATCGGCACCAACGAAGCCGCGACCCGCGCGGCATCGCTCCGTGCACTCGACCTGACCTTCCGCTTTTTCGACGCCCGGCTTAAGGATAGCCGATGATGGGCCGCTTCTGGACAGCCGTGGCGCTGTCTCTTGCCCTCCCGATCGGCGACCAGAACGCGCGGGCGCAGGTGGTGGAACGGCCTGCTGGCTCACCGGTCCAAACCGATGCCGGGCTGGTTGGTGGTATCACCCTGCCGTTGGGGGTGCGGGCGTGGCTGGGCGTGCCATTTGCCGCTCCGCCAGTGCGCGACCTGCGCTGGCGCGATCCCCGTCCGCATGAAGGCTGGACCGGTGTCTGGAACGCCGATCGCTTTGCGCCCGAATGTATCCAGCCCTTGCGCGGCCGTTCGATCAACCATTATTTTGGTGAAGAGGCGACCAGCGAGGATTGCCTCTACCTCAACATCTGGGCGCCGCCCGAACCCGCTCCTGCGGGCAAGCCCTATCCCGTCATCGCCTGGATCTATGGCGGCGCGTTCAATGTCGGTTCGGCATCGATGGCCAATTATTCCGGCGCGTCGCTCGCGGCCAAAGGCGTGGTCTATGTCGCGATCGCCTATCGCGTCGGCCCGCTCGGCTTTCTCGCCCATCCCGATCTGACGGTCGAGGGCGCAGGTCATTCGGGCAATTATGGCCTGAAGGACCAGATCGCCGGACTGCGCTGGATCCAGCGCAATATCGCCGGTTTCGGCGGCGATCCCGGCAAGGTGACATCGGTCGGCCAGTCGGCTGGCTCCATGTCCATCTCCCTGTTGCAATCAAGCCCGGCCGCGCGCGGCCTGTTCCATCGCGTGGTCGGCATGAGCGGGGCGAGCTTCGGCGACATGATGGCGCCGGTTCCGCTGGCGCAGGCGGAACAGGAAGGACGTGCTTTGCAACAGGCGCTCGGTGCGTCGTCGATCGAGGCGATGCGCGACATGCCTGCAGATCGCCTCATCAGCGTGGCGGCAACCGTCCCGCGTCGCCCGGTCGTGCTGGACGGGCAGATTGTGCAATCCCTGCCAGCCGCCAGCTTTGCGGCTGGCCAGCAGAATGACGTGCCTGCGATGATCGGCTTCACCCGCGACGAAAGTTTCCGCGCGCTGGGACCAGTCGACAGCATGGCCGATTATACCGCCGCCGTGCGCAAAGCCTTCCCTGAAACCGCCGCGCAAATCCTCACCCACTATCCGGCGAAAACCGATGAAGCGGCCCGCCGCGCGCTCCGCGACCTGCAACGCGACGCCAGCGTCGGCGCGCAAATGGCCGATTGGGCAAGGGCGCAGGCGACCTATGGCAAGGCACCGGTCTATCCCTTTTTCTTCACACGCGTGCATCCCTATCGGCCCGGCGTCAGCTTTGCAGACCATGACCCGGCGACGGTCGGTGCCTATCATACCGGGGACGTGCCCTATTGGCTTGGGACGCTGGACAGCCTCAACCGCTTTCGCGTCACCCGCGACTGGACGGCGCAGGATCACGCCCTGTCGGACGCGATGATGGCGGCTTTATTGTCCTTCGCAAGTACTGGCCAGCCCGGCGCAGATTGGCCGATATTTCAGGCCAAGCGCCCGCAAATGCGCCTGCTGGGTGATCCGGGGGGGACGATCGACTGGCCCCACCATGCCGCCTTGCCACTGCTCAAGGCAGCAGTCCCGCCCCCGCCAGCAGCGCCGCTGGACCGGCCGCGGGTTCGCGATTGAGGGAGCGCGTCATGACCCACTATTCACGCAGGCATGTGCTGGGCCTCGGCATGGCTACGCCGCTGCTGCTGCCGACTCTTGTCCGTGCCGCGGTGTCAGGCGCAACGGACGCGCCGGGACTGGCGTTCGTCTATGAAGCGATCGTGACGTTGGAGCCTGTGATGGAGGTCGGCAGGACGCCGCTCGGCACCCGTCGCCGCATCCCCATAACCGGCGGACATTTTGCCGGGCCGCGCATCCGTGGGACAGTGCTGTCGGGCGGCGCGGACTGGCAGTTGCAGCGGGCAGATGACTGGACCGTGATAGAGGCGGACTATATGATGCGGGCCGACGATGGCACGCTGATCCATGTCCGCAATGTCGGCCTGACCAACAGCCGCGTCGCGGGCGCACCGGAACGCTATCTGCGGACCGTCCCCAGTTTCGAGGCGCCCGATGGACCTCATGCCTGGCTCAATCAGGCGATTTTCATCGGCACGTTGGGGCCACCCCCAGATGATGCGCCCAAGCCATCGGTGCGCATCCGCGTCTATCGCGTCACATGAAGCACGCCGCCAAGGCCGCGATACTGGCCATTTTATTGGGCAGTTGCACGACGCTGCCCGACACGCCGACCCGCGCGGTCAATCCGCCAACCGCCTGCGCAGCGACGGCGCAATTTTCTTTCGTCTGCGGCGCGGACAAGCCCGAAGATCTCGCCCATATCCCCGATACGCCCTGGTTGATCGCTAGCGGCTTTGCCAAAGGGGCAGGGCTAAAACTGGTCGATACCCGCCAAAAGAGCGCGCGCATCTGGTTTACCGGCCACGCCGATCAGATCGCCCGCGATCCTGCCTTGCCCGATTGCGACCAGCCGCCTGCGCCCGCACAGTTCACCACGCGCGGCCTCAGCCTGCGTGTCGTCGCTCCCGGCAAGGCGCTGCTCCATGTGGTCAATCATGGCGGACGCGAATCGATCGAAGTCTTTTTCGTCGATTTTGGCGACGCAAGGCAGATACCTGCGCTCCAATGGCAGGGCTGTCTGCTGATGCCGCCGGGCCATGTCGCCAACAGCGTCACAACCTATAGCGACAGCACAGTGCTGGCGACCGTCCTGACCCGGCCGGGAACCAGCATCACCGACTTCGTAGAAGGGCGGGTGACGGGCGGCGTTTACCAGCGCCGCCCCGGCGAAACGGCATTCCAGTTGCTGCCCGGAACGCAACTGCCTGGCAATAACGGTCTTGAGGCGGCACGGGATGATAGCGGCTTCTATGTCATTGCCTTCGGTTTGCGGCAGGTGCTGGGCTATGATCGATATGACAGCAGCGCACCGCTCTGGCGGCTGACCGTGCCGGATTTCATGCCGGACAATATTCATTGGGATGGCGACCGCCTGATCATGGCGGGGATGATGCGGGACGAACCGGCGTGCGGCGGGGTTCGCCGGATTATCGACGGCGTCGCCGATGGCATGACATGTCATCGCGGCTATGCCGTGGCGCAGGTCGATCCCGTCGCCCATCAACTCACGATGCTGGCCTATGGTCCGCCCGATCCGCAGTTCAACGGCGTTTCTGCTGCCATTTTGGTCGGACAGCAGCTATGGCTTGGCTCTTATCAGGCCGATCGGATCGCGGTTCGCGATCTGCCTTATGCCGTGCCGTGACATTGTATGTACCAGTTCGTACATTTCGCTTGCACTGATCAAAATGTGGGCGTACGAACGGCCATGGCGATCGGGGTGCAATCCTGACGCATCGGGGAGGACAGGCCAGCTATGGGCCAGCGTTGCATTCACATCCTGAACGGACCCAATCTCAACCTGCTCGGTGTGCGGGAGCCGGAGATTTACGGGCGCGATACGCTGGCTGATGTCGAAGCGGCCTGTCGGCGCGAAGTCGAGCGAACGGGCCTCGATATCCGGTTCCGCCAGAGCAATGCCGAGCATGATCTGGTCGGCTGGCTGCATGAAGCGCGGGTCGGGGCGGCGGGCATCGTCATCAATCCCGCCGCCTTCTCCTACGCCGCCTATCCGATCCTCGACGCGCTCAAAATGTGCGAATGTCCGGTCGTCGAAGTGCATATCTCCAACATCCATCGTCGCGACGCGGAATGGCGCTCACGCTCGATCATGACGCAGGTCGTGACCGGCATCGTTTCGGGCCTCGGCACGGACGGCTATGCGCTGGCCGTGCGGCATCTCGTCATGCTCGATCAGCGGCAGTTGGCCGCATGACCATCGCATCGGTCCTTCGTCCGACCAGGGCGCGCTTTGGCGTTCTTGGCCTGATCAGCATCGCGACCCTGCTCAACTATATGGATCGCGCCGTGATGGGCGTCGCTGCGCCGTCGCTGACGCAGGAATTGCAGATTTCGCCCGAAATGATGGGCCTTATTTTCTCCGCCTTTTCATGGACCTATGCTGCGTCCCAGATTCCCGGCGGCCTCCTGCTGGATCGGCTGGGCACGCGGATCACCTATGCGGGATCGCTGATCCTCTGGTCCTTTTTCACGCTTCTCCACGGCCTCGCCACCAACGTCACCATGTTGTTCGGCTTTCGCCTGGCGCTCGGCATGTCCGAAGCACCCTGCTACCCCTGCAATAGCCGCATCCTGAGCAGCTGGTTCCCGCAGCAGGAGCGCGCCCGCGCCAATGCGGTCTATGCCGTCGGCCAATATGCTGGCCTGGCCTTCTTCAGCCCCGTCCTCTTCTGGGTGGTCGGCAGCATGGGCTGGCGCGCGCTGTTCATCATCGCTGGCGGCATCGGTCTGGCCTTTGGCCTGTTGATGTACGCCTGGTATCGCGATCCCCAGCACAGCCATCGCGTCAACAGCGCTGAACTGGACCATATCCGCGCGGGCGGTGGTCTGGCAGACGCCGCCCCGGCGAAATCTGTCCGCTTTTCCTGGGCCAATGTCGGCAAGCTGCTATCGCAGCGCCAGATATTGGGCGCATCGATCGGGCAATTTTGCGGCAATTCGACGCTGGTCTTTTTCCTGACCTGGTTCCCGACCTATCTGGCGACCGAACGGGGCATGGATTGGCTCAAGTCCGGCACCTTCGCCATATTGCCCTATATCGCCGCATCGGCGGGCGTGCTGCTGGGTGGCTATGTGTCGGACATGCTGATCCGGCGCACGGGATCGGCCAATATCGGCCGCAAACTGCCGATCGTCGTCGGACTGCTGCTGGCGTCGACCATCATCCTTGCCAATTTCGTGCAGAGCAACACGCTCGTCATCGCCATCATGTCGGTCGCCTTTTTCGGGCAGGGCATGGTCAATCTGGGCTGGACGCTCATTTCGGATGTCGCGCCGCGGCAATATATCGGCCTGACCGGCGGGGTGTTCAATCTGTGCGCCAATCTGGCCGGCATCGTCACGCCGATCGTGGTCGGTGTGATCGTGGGGCAGACCGGCTCCTTCTATGGCGCACTGGCCTTTATCGGCACGCTCGCGCTGGTCGGGGCCGCGGCCTATATCTTCATCGTCGGCGATGTGAAGCGGGTGGAAATGGACTGAATGACGCATTGAACGACACCATGCACGACGAGGCATGGTCTGAAATGGACTAAATAGTTCGTTATAATAAGGGAGGATGAGCATGACTATTTCTTTTCTGACGGGACTGCGGCTGAGCGGGTCGGCGACGGCCCTGATATTGGCTGCCTTTGCAGCACCCGCCATCGCGCAGGCACCGGCTGCTGACGCGACTCCGCCGGTCGCCGCAGAGCCGGAACAGCCCAGCACCGCCGATATCGTCGTCACCGGATCGCTGATCGCGCGGCCCAATAATGTCGCCGTCAGCCCGATCGTGACCGTCTCCGATGAGCTGGTACAGCAGAGCGGTCAGATCACGCTGGAAGATTCGCTCAACCAGCTGCCCGGCTTCACCCCGTCGGGCAATGCCGGCACTGGCGGTCAGGGGGCGGGCGGTCGCGCCACGCTCAACCTGCGTGGGCTGGGGTCGAACCGCAATCTCGTGCTGCTCGACGGTCGCCGCCTGCCGCTGTCGGACATTAACGGCAATGTCGACATCAACATCCTGCCTGAATCGATCATCGGATCGGTCGATGTCATCACCGGTGGCGCGTCGGCCATCTATGGATCGGACGCCATGTCCGGCGTCGTGAATTTCAAGACCGACCGCTATTTTGACGGCGTTCGCGCCGACATCCAGCAGGGCGACTCGTTCCGCGGCGACTATGGCAAGTTCAACGCCTCGCTCGCGCTGGGCACCAAATTTGCGGATGATCGCGGTCGGCTGATGCTGGCGCTGAGCTACGCCAAGCGCGATCCGCTGTCCGGCTCGCAGCGCTCATTCTTCGCCGACCGCGTCCCTTCCTCTTTCATCGGCACTGGCGCTTTCGTTCCCGACGCGCTCAACCTGCCCAGCCAGGCGGCACTGGCGGGCGTGTTCGCCCAATATGGCGTCACCAGCCCGATCAACCGCACGCTCAACCTTGGCTTCAACAATAATGGCTCGCTGTTTACCCAGACCGGGGCGATCAACTATCAGGGGCCAACCACGGGCGCCTATGCCGTAATCGGCGGCAATGTCCGTATGCCGGTGGGACCACAGCTTCAGATCCTCAACGCCTTCGAGCGCAAGTCTGCTTTCGCCAAGGGCGAATTCGACATCACCGAAGCGCTGACCGCCTATGGCCAGTTCCTCTATGTCGATTCCACCGTGACGACCGAAAGCGGCGGCAGCCTTACCCAGTTTGCACCCTTCACGACGATCCCGGTCACCAACCCCTTCATCCCGTCCGACCTGCGCACGCTGCTGGCCTCGCGCACCAATCCGGCTGCGCCCTTCCGCTGGAGCGCGCGCTATGTCGGCATCGCCGACAAGGGGTGGGACGAAAATTACCGCGTCCAGCAATATCTGGGTGGCCTGAAAGGCACGCTGGCCGGATCATGGAAGTTCGACGCTTTCGCCTCCTATGATGAGACTGTCCACAATCAGTCGATGTTCAACGCGGTGCTGAAATCGCGGGTCCAGACCCTGCTCAACGCGGCCGATGGCGGCGCGTCGCTCTGCGCTGGCGGGTTCAACCCCTTCGGCATCGCCAACGCGACCAGCCTGTCGCAGGCGTGCCAGGATTACATGACCAGCACGGTCAACAGCACCGAACGGCTGACCCAGACGCAGGTGCAGGGCCAGGTGAACGGCCCGCTGTTCAACCTGCCTGCCGGTCCGGTCCAGCTCGCGCTGCTGGCGGGCTATCGCAAGAACAGCTACGCCTTCAATCCCAGCGCGGATCTGGTGTCCAACAATGTCGAGGCCGTCGTTGGTTCGGCTGCCGCCCGTGGCCAGATCAGCGTCAAGGAATTTGCGGCGCAGATCGACATTCCCTTGCTGTCCGAAACCCCCTTCTTCTACGAACTGGGTGTCGGCGCAGCCTTCCGCTATTCCGATTATAACCCGACCGGCAGCGTCAAGAGCTTCGAATTTGACGGACGCTGGCAGCCGGTAGAATCGCTGCTGATCCGCGGCAGCTATCAGCGCGCCGTCCGTGCGCCCAATATCGGGGAGCTGTTCTCGCCGGTGACCGGGTCACAACTCGCCATCGGCACCCCGCCGGTCGCGATCGGCGATCCCTGCGATACCCGCTCGACCGCCCGCACCGGTGCCAATGGCGCGCAGGTTCGAGGGCTTTGTCTGGCCCAGGGCATCCCGCTCGCCGCGATCGACGCCTATCAGTTCGCTACGACCGCAACCGGCGGCAATATCCAGGGCAATAGCGGCCTGACCCCGGAAAAGGCCAATACTTTCAACGTCGGCTTCGTCTATAATCCCAAATTCTCGTCGCCCTGGCTGTCGGGCTTTTCCTTCTCGGTCGACTATTACAATATCAAGATCCGCAACGTCATCTCGACCATCAACGGCCTGACGGTGCTGGCGAAATGTTATAATCTCGATGGATCGAACAGCAGCTATTCCAACAGCAATGAATTCTGCCAGCTGATCCAGCGCGATCCGACCGGCCAGTTGGTCGCCATCGCGCAACCCTATCTGAACCTGGGCGCGCTCGATACGGATGGTGTTGATGTGCAGGTCAACTGGTCGCTCAAGCTTGCCGATGCGGGCATGGGCAACGGGTCCGGCAAAATCTATGCCTCCTCGGCAATCGGCTGGCTCAACCATTATAAGGTCCAGACCCTGCCGGGCTCGGCGGTGCAGGATTTCGTCGGCACCAGCACGCCGGGCCGCCCGCTGCCCAAATGGAAAGCGCTCACGACGGTGGGCTACAGCTCGGACGTTTTCGGGGCTGGCCTGCGTTGGCGCTATCAGGGCAAGCTGCGCGACATCAGCGCCATCACCACACCGGCGGCCGAACAGGTCGGGGTCAAGCCCTATAACCTGTTCGACATCTTCTCCACCGTCGACATTACGGAGAATTTCCAGCTGCGCGGCGGCATCACCAACCTGTTCGACAAGGCTATTCCTTTCGTCGCCAGTTCGCAGAACGGCACCGATGCGGGCACCTACGACATGGTCGGTCGCTCCTTCTATGTCGGCGCGAAGTTCAACTTCTAACTCTCCCCCTCCCGCTCTCCGCCATCCGGCGGGGAGCGGATTTTCTGCACGGGATATTTCAGCCTTGGCTCATCATATGGCATCCTTTCTGACAGGTTTGATCGGTCGCGATATCGGGCGGTCGCTCTCGCCATGGCTGCATGAACAGGAAGCCAAAGCGCAGGGGGTGAACCTCATCTACCGCCTGTTCGATTTCGCCGCCGATGGGCTGGGGGAGGCGGACCTCGACAGGATGCTGGCGGCGCTGCAACTGTGCGGTTTCGCCGGTGTCAACGTCACCCACCCCTATAAGCAGGCGGTCATCGCCCATCTGGACGAACTGTCGGAACAGGCGGCACAAATCGGCGCGGTGAACACCGTCGCCTTCCGCAATGGCCGCCGCTACGGATATAATAGCGATATTTTCGGCTTTGCAGAAAATCTGCGCACCGGCCTGCCCAATGCCCCCCTGGATCAGGTTGTGCAAATGGGGTCCGGCGGGGCAGGGGCCGCGACCGCGCACGCCCTGATGGGCATGGGTACGGGAAAGCTGGTGCTGTTCGATCCCAACAGGGATCGCGCGCTGACGCTCTGCGCGTCGCTCAACGCCATTTACGGCAATGGTCGGGCGATCGTGGGCGACGATCTGGCGCAGGCGATCCGCAGCGCCGACGGCATCGTCAACGCGACGCCGCTGGGCATGGTCGGCTATCCCGGCAGCGCCGTTCCACAGGCCTGTCTCGATCCCCGTCTATGGGTGACCGATATCGTCTATTTTCCGCTCGAAACCCAGTTGCTGGCCGAAGCCCGCGCCGCCGGTTGCCGCGTTCTTGACGGCAGCGGCATGACGATCTTCCAGGCAGCAGGAGCCTTCGAGCATTTTACCGGTCGAAAGGCCGATCCCGCACGGATGCGGGCCAGCTTTCAGGCCATATCAGCCCGCTAGGATCAGGCGGCCAGTCCCAGCGCGCGCAGCAGCGCCGCCGAGTCCGGCTGCCGCCCCCGGAAAGCGACGAAATTGTCGATCGCCGGGCGCGATCCGCCGCGCGCCAGCACATGGTCGCGAAACAGGCCGCCCAGCGCGGCGCGATCCGCCTTTTCCTCGGCAAAGGCTTCGAATGCATCGGCGGACAGGCGCTCGGCCCACAAATAGCTGTAATAACCCGCCGCATAGCCGCCTGCGAAAATATGGCTGAAACTGTGGGAGAAGCGATGCCATGCCGGGGGGTGGATCACCGCCACGTCCTGCCGCACCGCCGCAACGATCTGCTGCACCGACGGACCATCCTTCTGTGCCGCCGACTGGTGCAGGCGCAGGTCGAACAACGCAAATTCCACCTGACGCAGCAGCGCCACCGCCCCCATGAACCGTCGCGCGGCCAACATCCGCCCGATCATCGCCTCATCCAGCGGCTGCCCGCTCTCCTCATGCGCAGACACACGCCGCAACATGGCAGGTTCCCAGGCGAAATTTTCCATGAACTGGCTGGGCAATTCCACCGCATCCCATTCGACGCCCGATATGCCGCCAACCGATGGCACGTCGACCTGTGTCAGCAGATGGTGCAGGCAATGCCCCATTTCATGGAACAGCGTTACCATTTCCTGATGGGTCAGATGCGCCGGACGTCCCGCACTGCCGCTGGCGAAATTGCACACCAGATAGGCGATCGGCATTTGCAAGGCGTCGGCTTCACGCAAACGTGGGCGGCACACATCCATCCACGCCCCGCCGCGCTTGCCCGCGCGGGCGAACAGATCGCAATAGAGCGCGGCCACCGGCGCACCATCAGCGCCATGCACCGTGAAATAGCGCACATCCTCATGCCAGACCGGCGCCCCATCGGCCGGGCGAATGTCCACCCCGTAAAGCTCGGTCACCAGCGCGAACAAGCCATCCAATATGCGCGCCAACGGCAAATGCGCGCGGATTTCCGCCTCGTCCAGCGCATGGACCGCGCGCCGCATCCGCTCGGTCGCATAGGCGATATCCCATGGCTCCAGCGTATCGATGCCCAGCTGCGCTTGTGCAAATTCGGCCAGCTCGGCCAGCTCCCGCTCGGCGTGCGGGCGCGCCCGCCGGGCCAGATCGACCAGAAACCCATCGACTTCCTCGCCATCGCGCGCCATTTTGGTGGACAGCGACAAAGCGACTGGATCGGCATAACCCAACAGCCCCGCCGCGGCCTGCCGCAGCGCCAGCAATTGCGTGATCCGGTCGCTATTGTCGAACTGACCGGCATGAGGCCCCTGGTCCGACGCGCGGGTGCCATAGGCTTCATAAACGGTGCGGCGCAGATCGCGATCGTCGGCAAAGCCGGTAATCGCCCGCACCGACGGCGCATGAAGGTCGATCAGCCAACCGTCCAGACCCTTCGCCTCAGCCGCGCGGGCCATGGCACCCCGGTCGCTCTCCGGCACACCTGCCAGCCTTGCGGGGTCGGTCACATGCAGCGTCCAGGCTTCGGTCGCGTCCATCACCGCATTGGCAAATTCGGTCGCCAGCCGCCCCTGCGCAACGCTGTTGGCGGCAAAGGCCTCCCGCTCCGCGCCATCCAGCCCGACGCCTGACAGCTCGAACCCCTGCAAGGTCAGCGCCAGCGCGCGCGCCTCCGCCTCGCCCAGCCCGTCGCGCGGAATGGCGACCAGCGCGTCGTAAAGCGCGCGATCCTGCCCGACTTCGGCAAAATAGCTGTCGATCATCGGCTGAACCTCGCCATGCGCCGCGCGCAATTCCGGGGTGTTCGCAACCCCGACCAGATGCGAAACGGTCTGCCACACGCGCGAAAGCGCCGCATCGGCGCGGTCCTTCGCCAGGAAAATCGCGTCATATCCCTGCGCCTCGGCACAGCGCCGCATCGCCGCGCGATGCTGCGCAATGGCCGTCTCAACGGCAGGCAGGATATGGTCGGGCCGAATGTCGCCAAAGCGCGGGTGAAGGCCGGAATCGAGCAGGGGGTTCGTCTGTGTCATGACGCTTCCTTACACAGCGCCATATCCCCTGTCTGCCCGCATCCCTTCGTTCGAATGCGGGCAGTCACATCTTTTTGGGCGACGGAATAGCCATCACATCCTCGCCTCCACGCCGGTCGCCAGCGCCTGTTGCACGGCCCTGCGCCAGTGTCGCAGCGATGCTGCCCGGTCCGCAGCGGCGGTGGCAGGGGTGAAGGATCGTGTCGCGCGCGGCAGCCGGTCGAGCGCGGCCAGATCGGGCCATAGGCCGACGGTAATGCCCGCCAGAAAGGCCGCGCCCAGCGCCGTGCTTTCATGATTGGCGGGCCGCTCGACCGGCAATCCCATCATGTCGGCCAGAAATTGCGCGAACCAGTCGTTGGTCGCCATACCGCCATCGATCCGCAGTATGGCGGGCGGGACGACGCCATCACCCGTCATCGCCTCGACAAGGTCACAGGTCTGGAACGCGACCGCCTCCAGCGCGGCGCGGACGATATGCGCCGGGCCGGTATCGAGCGTCAGCCCGGTGATCGAGGCCCGCACATCGGTCCGCCAGTGCGGCGCGCCCAGCCCGACAAAGGCCGGGATCAGGTGAACGCCATGGTTGGCGGGGACGGAGGCGGCCAGCCGGGCGCTATCCTCCGCGCTGGTGATGATCCCCATCGTGTCGCGCAGCCATTTGATTGCCGCGCCCGCGATGAAGATCGACCCTTCCATCGCATAGGCGCGCTCCTGCCCGATGCGATAGCCGATGGTCGTCAGCAGCCGCTTGTCCGACAGGGTCGGCACGGTGCCGATGTTGGACAGCAGGAAGCAGCCGGTGCCATAGGTCGACTTGATCTGCCCCGGCGCAAAGCAGCGCTGGCCGATCAGCGCAGCCTGCTGGTCCCCCGCCATGCCCGCAATCGGGATAGCACGGCCCGTAATCGCCGGATCGGTCATGCCGAAGATATGCGCGTTGGCATGGACGTCCGGCAGCAATGCGCGGGGAATGGCGAAGAGGCGCAGCAGATCATCGTCCCATTGCTCGGTCATGATATTGTAGAGCAGGGTGCGGCTGGCGTTGGTGAGGTCGGTGGCATGAACTCGCCCCCTGGTCAGTCGCCACAGCAGGAAACTGTCCACCGTCCCCGCCGCCAGTTCGCCCCGCTCGGCCCGCGCCCGCGCGCCGGGAATCGTGTCCAGCAGCCAAGCCAATTTGGTCGCCGAGAAATAGGGATCGAGCAGCAGCCCGGTTCTGGCCCGCACCATCGGCTCCACCCCATCGGCCAGCAATGCGGCGCAGCGGTCGGCGGTGCGGCGGTCCTGCCAGACGATGGCATTGTGCAGCGGCTTGGCCGTAGCGCGATCCCATAGCAGGATCGTCTCGCGCTGGTTGGTGATGCCGATCGCGGCGACATCATCGGTCAGCACCTCGCGCAGCGTCTCGATCACGCCTTGCCAGACATGCTCCGGGTCCTGCTCGACCCAGCCGGGACGGGGATAATGTTGCGGCAGGTCGCGGCTGGCGCTCGCCTCGATCGCCGCCTCCGCATCGAAACGGATCGCGCGGGTAGAGGTGGTGCCCTGGTCGATGGCGACGATGCTCATGCGATGGCCTCGCGGATATAGTGGTCCAATTGTTCGACCTGCGTGGGATCAAGATAATAGCCCAATTTGGTCCGCCGCCAGACTATGTCATCGGCACTGCGCGCCCATTCGTGGCGGATCAGATAATCGACCTCCCGCGCGCGCAACCCCGCGCCGAAGTCAGTGCCAAGATCGTCGGGCGCGCTGGCATCACCCAAAATCGCGCCGATCCGGCTGCCATAGGCATGGGCCATGCGCCGCGCGACAGGTTCGGCAAGGAACGGCCAGTGCCGCCGGACATCCGCCAGAAACGATCCGAAATCTGCGATATCGCCACCGGGCAACGGGCGCGCGCGCGTGTCGCCGCCTTCTATCCCCAGCCGCTCCAGCGCCGCCTGCGCCAGATGCCGCGCCGTCGTGATCTTGCCGCCGAAAACACTCAGCAACGGCGCGCCCTTGCGGTCCAGTTCCAGCCGATAGTCGCGGCTGACCGCGCTGGCCGCCGTCGTCCCGTCATCCACCAGCGGGCGGATACCGCCATAGCTGCCGACGATCGCCTCCTCGCGCAGCGGCGTGCGCAGATAGCGGTTGGCCGCGTCCAGCAGATAGGCGATCTCGGCGGGCGCAATCACGGTATCGGTCGGGTCGTTCACCGTCACTTCGGTGGTGCCGATCAGTGTAAAGTCGTCAAGATAGGGGATGGCAAAGACGATCCGCCCATCGGGTTGCTGGAGCAGCCAGGCATGGTCGCCCGCCAAGCACCGCTTCACGACGATATGGCTGCCCCGCACCAGCCGGATATGGCTGCCGTCATTCTGGCCCAGCCGACCGTGCAGCACCTGCTCCACCCATGGCCCGGCGGCATTGACGATGGTTTGCGCCACGACTTGATGGTCGCCAGCCGTGTTGCGCAGCGTCACCGTCCATTGCTCTGTTTGCCGCTGCGCCGCTTCCAGCCGTGTATGGGTGCGGATTTCCGCTCCGGCTTCCGCTGCGTCCATCGCGTTCAGCACCACCAGCCTGGCGTCATCGACCCAGCCGTCCCAATAGCTGAACCCCCGCCCGCCATTCTGCACCAGCGCCGGATCATCCAGCCGGATGCCGCGCGAGCGGGGCAGGCCGCCACCAAGCGCGAACAGGTCATAGAGCCACAATCCCATCCGCACGATCGGCCAGGGCCGCATCGATGGCATATGCGGCAGGCGAAATTCCAGCGGCCAGACGATGTGCGGCGCGGTGCGCAACATGACCGCCCGCTCGGCCAGCGCCTCGCGCACTAGCTTATACTCATGATATTCCAGATAGCGCAGCCCGCCATGCATCAGCTTGGTGGAGGCGGACGATGTCCCCTGCGCCAGATCGCCCTGCTCGACCAGCAGCACGCGCTGGCCCGCGACCGCAGCGGCTCTGGCAATGGCGGTGCCGTTCACGCCGCCGCCAACGATCAGAAGGTCGTATGGCTCAGGCATGGAGGGGGCGGGCTTCATCGCCATGCGTCCGGTGCGGCGTCAACCCTGTGTCCATGGCGGTGCAGCTCTCCTTCTCTCTATATCGGCGATCGTCAGTCCGCTTCTTGCCATAGACTTTGCTCTGGAACACGCAGCCTTTTTATACCCGCGCCATCGGGTCGATAGGTGGATTTCATATTTTGCGTTTGATCCCGCCTGCCGCTGCGTCTCTGCTGCTCGGCAACGATCAAGGGAGTGGATATGAAGGGCAAGCCTGAGCCGATGTGTCGCGCGCCCGGCGTGCTGACGGGCGTGGCGTTGTTGCTGCCCATCACCCTGTCCACCATGGCGATCGTGCTGCTTGCGCCGATCCTGCCGCAGCTGATGCAGGCGTTCGGTCATGTGCCGGGCGCGGCCTATTGGGTGCCGATGATCCTGACGATCCCGGCGCTGTGCGTCGCCTTCTTCTCGCCGATCGCGGGACTGCTGGGCGATCGGCTCGGCCATCGCCGCCTGCTGCTGGGATCGCTGCTGGTCTATGCGGTGGTCGGCGTCGCGCCGCTGTTCCTGCAAAGCTTGCCCGCCATCCTGCTGTCGCGGGTCGGAGTGGGCCTCTCCGAAGCGCTGATCATGGTCCTGTCCACCGCGATGATTGCCGATCATTTCAGCGGCGCGGCGCGGGACCGCTGGCTGGCGGCGCAGACCGCCTTTGCCTCGCTGTCGGCCTTGCTCTTCTTCAACATTGGCGGGCAGTTGGGCGCGCTCGGCTGGCGGACGCCCTTCTGGGTCTATGGATCGGCGCTGCTGATGTTCCTGCTGGTCCTGATCTTCACCCGGCAACCGGCTGAGAGCGCTAGGCCGTCAGAGACCGACGCCGCGCCGTCAGCCCCGATCGCCTTCCCCTGGTCCAACATGCTCATCATCCTGGCGATCACCGTCTACGGCTCCATCTTCTTCTATACGGTGCAGATTCAGGCGTCGTCGGGACTGGTGCAATTGCAGCTGACCGATCCCGCGCGGATCGGCTTCCTGACCTCGATCGCCAGCATCGGCGTGCCGCTCGGCACCTTCCTCTATTCGCGGATCGGGCGCTGGCCGGTGCGGATGCTCCTCCTGCTGGAATTTGCCATTCTTGCCATCGGCTTCTGCATCATGGGCTATGCCCGCACCCCTTCCATCTTCCTGATCGGCTGCTTCCTCAACCAGATCGGCGCGGGACTTTTGCTCCCAACCCTGCTGGTCTGGGCGATGAGCCTGCTGCGTTTCGAGATACGCGGGCGCGGCGTTGGCCTGTGGCAGAGCGCCTTTGCCTTCGGCCAATTCTTAAGCCCCCTGGTCGTGACCCTGCTGTCCGGGCTGGCAGGCGGCCTGCTGCCCGCTTTCGTCCTGCTCTCGCTCGGCGCGCTAATCGGCGTCGGCATGGCGCTGCTGCTGCCATTCGGGCGAGGCGGCCAGCCTGTCGCGGGGGTAGTGGCACATGGCTGATCGCCTCACCGGCAAGGTCGCTATAGTTACTGGCGCGGCCAACGGCATAGGGCAGGGGTGCGCGGCACTGTTCGCGGCAGAGGGCGCAACCGTCATCGGCGTGGATCGCGCCGGGGCGGACGAAGCCTGCGACCTGCTCGACGAAAGCGCCACCACCGCCCTGTTCGACCGGATCGGCGCGCAGCATGGCCAGATCGACATCATCGTCAACGCCGCCGCCTTCGCCCATTTCGCCTGGATTGAGGCGATGACCTATGATGCGTGGAAGGCGACGCTGGCAGGCGAACTCGATATCGTGTTTCTCGCCACCCGCGCCGCCTGGCCCTGGCTAAAGATCAGCGGGCGCGCCGCCATCATCAACTTCGCCTCGGCCAATGCCCGCCACGCGCTCCCCGGATCGCCCGCGCTGGCCCATTGCGCGGGCAAGGGCGGGGTGCTGGCGATGACGCGCCAGCTGGCGATGGAGGGCGCGCCGCACAATATCCGCGCCAACAGTATCGCCCCCGGCTTGATCCGCACCGCCGCGACACAGCGCCATCTCGCCGCCGACCCGGCGTTCGAGGCGCAGGTACTGGCCAAGAATATGATCCAGCGTCTGGGCGAACCGGCCGATATCGCCTATTGCGCCCTCTGGCTCGCCTCCGACGAAGCGCGCTACGTCACCGGCGCCGACATTGCCGTCGATGCCGGTGCAACCGCCTGGTAATACCAAAGGAGCCTGAACATGATTTCCGAACTGGCGCGGATCGAAATCGACCCGAAGGACGCCACGGCGTTCGAGGCTGCCGTCGCCTCTGCCGCCCCGCATTTCCGCGTGGCACCCGGCTGCCACAGTTTCCGGTTGGACCGCTCGGTCGATCATCCGGGCCATTATCTGCTGGTCGTGGGCTGGGCGAGCGTCGAAGCGCATATGGTCGACTTCCGCGCCTCGCCCGAATTCCAGGCCTGGCGCGCACTGGCTGGCCCTTTCTTCAAAGCACCGCCGCAGGTCGACCATGTCGAAACGGCGGTTGGGGGATTTTAGGGCAAGGGCTACCCCCCCCGGTCAATAGTCCCCCGCCAGCCGGTGCAGTCCCGCCCCCAGCGCGCCGCCGACCGCTTCGGCGGATTCCCCGGCCAGCTGCATCCTGCCCACCGCGATGCTGGTCTCCACGACATGGCGGCACCGGTCGAAGCGGCGCGCCTGATAGGCGGCGAGACCCGTGGACATCGCCTCCGCCCGGTCCAGCTCCTCGGCCAGCACCAGCGCGCTTTCTACCGCCATGCCCGCGCCCGATGCCATATGCGGCGTCGTCGCATGGACCGCGTCGCCGAGCAGTACGATATGCCCGTTAAACCATGGCCCCGGTTGCAGCGCCGCGGCGAGCGGGCGATAATTGACCCAGTCGTCGCGCGTCATATTGTCCCGCATCCAGCCGACATTGCCGCCGAAATCGGCCAGATTGGCGCGCAGCTCCTCGAACAGCTCCTCGTCCGTGAAATGGCGTTCGCGCGATACATGCGGGGTCAGCATCCATAGATAGACCATGTCGGCGGCACAGCGGTTGATCCCCGCCGGATAACGATGCCCCAGATAAATCTCGCCGCTTTCCAGCGTCGGCGGCCGCTTCATCGACACGCGCCAGCATCCCTGGCCGGTCGGCTGCGCTTCGGCCATATGCGGGAAAGCCATGCGCCGGACGCCGGAATAGATGCTGTCGGCCCCCACGACCAGGTCGAACCGGTCCTGCGCGCCATCGGTGAAGGTCACATCGACGCCATCGTCGCGATTGACCAGCGCACTGACCGACAGCCCCATCCGCGTCTCGATCCCCAGCGCCTTGATCCGCGCCTGCATGATCCGGTGCAATTTGGGCCGCATGATCCCGCCGGTGGCTGGCAGCCCTTCCTCCAGCGCAGGTTCGTCCAGCTGGCCAAGCCGCAGCCCGTCATAGCGAAAGATGGTCGATCCCACGGCAATCGCGCCCTGTTCCTTGATCGCGTCGAGCAGGCCAAGGCGGCGATAGGCGCGCAGCGTCGGCCCGGTAATCGTGATGCCTGCGCCATAGACCCGCCATTGCGGGTCGATATCGATCAGCAGAACCTGCCCGCCCAGTTCGGCAAAGCGGATCGCCGACGCCATGCCGCCAATGCCGCCGCCGACGATCAGGATGCGTTTGCCCGAAATCATGATGCAGGTCTCTCCCAGGGGATATTTTCCTTCCCTTCCTGCTATCGGCGGCCCGCCGGGTGGCCAAATGCTTTGCCTCAATAGATGCTATCGGGGGCTTGGATAGGAGGGGCCGCGCCCTGGGGTCGTTTCGCCACCGTCCTTGCGCGCAGATAGGTGCCATGGACAATATCAATGTGACATTTCCCCCTGTGGATGACCAGAATTGACCAAAATCAAAACCGTCCAGGGAGAGTCTTATGCGTTGCACCTTGTTTGCCACCACCGCCTTTATTGGATTGATGGCGGCCATGCCGGGCCAGTCCATCGCCCAAAGCGCGGAACAGGCCTCCTCCGGTCTCGACGAAATCGTCGTCACTGCCCAGCGCAAGGCGGAAAGCGCGCAAAAGGCCGCGATCGCGCTCGACGCGGTCACCGGCAGCGACCTTATCCAGCAGGGCATCAACCGCGCCGAAGACATTACCAAGACGGTCCCCGCCATCAGCATCACCAATGGCGGCGGGTCGAACACGTCGATCTTCCTGCGCGGCGTTGGCAACGTCACCACCAGCAGCTATAATGATCCGGCGGTCACGCCCAGCTATGACGGCGTCGTATTGGCGCGTGCGGCGGGCGCGTTCGGCACGGCCTTTTACGATCTCGCCCGTGTCGAGGTGCTTAAGGGTCCGCAGGGCATCCTTTACGGTCGCAATGCCACCGGCGGCGCGGTCAACATCATCCCCGCCCGCCCCGAACTGGGCAGGAATGGCGGCGGCTTCAACCTGTCCTTCGGCAATTATGACGCGGTCAATGTCGATGGCTATGTGAACCTGGCGACCAGCGACAATAGCGCATTGCGCGTCGCGGCAACGCGGCAGGTGCGCGATGGTCTCAACCGCGACGGCAGCGACGATCTCGACCGCAGCGGCCTGCGCGCGCAATTTCTGATCGAACCGAGCGACACCGTCAATCTACGCCTTGCCGCCGACTGGACGAAGGTTGGCGGCGTGGGGCCGGGCAACAGCTATATCGGCGCGTTCACGCCGGGGCCGGCTGGCTATACCTTCACCGCAAGTCCCTTCGACGAATCCGAAGGTTTGGGTACGGCGGCGGCCAACGCCTATCGCCGGACTTTGCTGGGTGCGCCGGGCTTTGGCTTCCTCAATGCGACGAACCAGCAGCAGTCGGTCGATTTCACTTACTGGGGCGTCAATGCGGAACTGAACTGGAAAACCGATATCGGCACCTTCACGCTGATCCCGGCCTATCGCAAGTCGAAGGGCGACAGCTTCTTCTATGGGCCGGCCTTCAACACGGCCTATACCAGGGAAACCGACACCCAGTTCAGTCTGGAAGCACGGCTGGCCGGCACGGTCGGCATGGTCGATTATGTGCTGGGCGGCTTTTATTTCGACGAGACGATCAAGGCGAACAACGAATATAATCAGGAATTCGTCCTGCCGATCCAGTCCTACACCCACAAGACCAAGAGCTGGGCTGCCTTCGGGCAGTTGACCGCCAATGTCACCGATCGCTTCCGCCTGGTCGGCGGCGCGCGCTACACTCGTGACAAGAAGGCGATGGACGGCATCATCAACAATTTCATCACGTTCTGCGGTGGCCTGCCACCGGCCAACATCACCCCGCCTGCCTCCTTCGCCAATGGTTGCGCCGCGCCCAGCGCGCTGCCGCGCTATCCCAATTTCCTGACCACCGGCGACACGGTCAACTGGCTGGCGACCAATGGCTGGATCGCGCCGGGCAGCACCGATCAGGCGAACCCGCAGCTATTTCCGCTGCTCAATGGCCGCGGCACGATTCTGAAAACCTACAACCCCGTGGTCGACAGCGGCACCTATTCGCGGGTGACGTGGAAGGCATCAGCGGAGTTTGATCTGGGTCCGCAAAATCTGCTCTATGCCACGGTCGAAACCGGTTATCGCGCCGGTGGCTTTCAGCTGGCCGAGGGCAAGTCGCACTATGACCCGGAATTCATCACCGCCTATACGATCGGGTCGAAGAACCGCTTTTTCGACAATCGGGTGCAGCTGAATGTCGAGGGTTTCTACTGGAAATATAAGGACCAGCAGATCACCTATTTCACCGTCGACACCAGCGGCACACTGATCAACTCCAACGAAAATGCGGGCAAGGCGACGATCAAGGGCTTTGATGTCGACGCGACTGTCAGGGCGACGCCGACCACGACGCTGAACGCCAAGGTGCAATATCTCAAAGCCACCTATGATGATCTGCACCTCTTCACCGCCGCGCCGCGCGACAATATCGCCTGCCCCTTCACCTTCACCGGCGGGACAGCCGGTGGCGCGCCGGTCAAGGATTTCAACTGTTCGGGCAATCCTTTGCTCTTCTCGCCGAAATGGACGGTCAATCTGGGTGCGGAACAGGTGGTGCCGCTTGGCGACAAGCTGGAACTTGTCGGCAATGTCGCCACCGCCTGGCGCGCCAGCCAGTGGGGCGCGTTTGAATATCTCGATTTCGAACGGATCCCGGCCTACTGGCAGACCGACCTGTCCCTGACGCTGCGCGCGGCGGACAGCGGCTGGTCGATCGGTGGCTTCATCAACAATCTGGAAAATGAACGCCGCATCTCCTCGCCCCAGCGTTCGCCGATCGGCATGGCTGTCGCCCGCTTCACCGCGCCGCGCACTTATGGCCTGCGTTTGTCGGCGGATTTCTGAGCGGACAGGTATTGATTGATGACTATCATAGTGACGGGCGCGGGCGGTTTTGTCGGGCGGCAACTGGTGCAACGGCTGCTGGCGGCGGGCCATGATGTTGTCGGCATGGACAGCATGGCGGGCGGCATCCCCCCCGGCGCGCGCGCGATCGCGGGCGACATCGCGTCGCCCGTCGTTCGTGCCGACGCCCTGCGCGACGGATGTAGCGCGATCGTCCATCTCGCGACCGTTCCGGGCGGCGCGGCGGAGGCCGATCCTGCCGCCTCCCGCCGGATCAATATCGACGCGATGTACGACCTGCTGGACGAAGCCAAGGTAGCGGGCAACCGCCCCCGCATCGTCTATGCCAGCTCGATCGCGGTGTTTGGCGACCCGCTCCCCACGTCTGGCGTGAACGACCAGACCCCGCTCGCCCCGCGCATGGTCTATGGCGGGCACAAGGCGATGATGGAGATTGCGGTCGCCATGATGCACCATCGTGGCGAGATAGAGGGGATCAGCGTCCGCCTGCCCGGCATCCTCGCCCGGCCCAAGGGACCGTCGGGCATGAAATCCGCCTTCATGAGCGACCTGTTCCACGCCCTGCGCGCCAATGAACCGTTCGTCTGCCCGGTGTCGCAGGGCGCGACCATCTGGGCGCAGTCGGTCGCGCGTTGCGCCGACAATCTGCTCTACGCACTGACGATGGACGCCGCGCTGATGCCCGCCACCCGCGTCGTGACCCTGCCCGCCCAGCGCATCACCATGGGCGCTCTCGCCACCGAAATCGCACGCCAGTGCGGCGTCTCGACCGATCTTGTGAGCTATCGCCCGGACGCCGCGCTGGAGGCCGCGTTCGGCGCCAATCCCCCGCTCGCCACCCCTGCCGCTGACCGCGCGGGCTTTGCCCATGACGGCGATCCTGCTACACTGGTCGCCAATGCATTGTCGGTGATAGCGGCAGGCTGAGCGGGAGACGGACATGCGCTTCGACAGGCTGGACCTTAATCTGCTGGTCGCGCTCGACGCGCTGCTCAGCGAACGCAGCGTCAGCCTGGCGGCGGACCGCATCTGCCTGTCGCAATCGGCGACATCCTCCGCGCTGGGGCGGCTGCGCGACTATTTCGCCGACGAACTGCTGGTGCAGAAGGGGCGGCAGATGGTGCTGACCGCCCGCGCCGAGGGGCTGGTCGAGCCGGTGCGCGCGGTGCTGGAGCAAATCCGCTCGACCATCGCGGTCCCGCCGCCCTTCGATCCGGCAACCTGTGATCGCACCATCCGCGTAATGGCGTCGGACTATATCACCGAAGTGCTGCTCACCACCGCGCTCACCGACCTGCAACAGACCGCCCCGCATATGCGGCTTGAAGTGCAGCCGATGAACGAAGGGCTGCTGGAATCGCTCGAACGCGGCTTTATCGACCTGCTCATCACCATCGATTATGCGATCTCGGCCGACCATCCCAGCCAGATCCTGTTCGAGGATGATTATGTCGTCGTCGGCTGGAACGGCAATCCCGCCATGGCCGGGCCGATGACCAAGGAGCTTTATTTCGATCTCGGCCATGTCACCGCGCGCTTTGGTCGCGGGCGTGTATCGGCGTTTGAGGACTGGTTCGTGCGCCGCCAGAAACGCCCCCGCCGGGTCGAGATCGTCGCGCCCAGCTTCATGTCGTTGCCCGGCCTGGTGCTGGGTTCCAACCGGATCGCAACCATGCACCGGCGGCTGGCGAACAGGATCGCTGAATATCTGCCGCTCACCCTGCGCGAAGTGCCGCTGGAAATCCCGCCCATTCGGGAGGCGATCCAGTGGCATATCAGCAGCAATAATGATCCCGCGATCCGTTGGGTGGTGGAACGGATCGTCGCAGGCGCACAGGCACCGGTGGAAACGGCCAATGGCGCGCGCGTCGTATCGCTTGACCAGGTGCGCCAGAAGGACGCCACGCACGAAGCGCTGTCAGTCCAGTTTCAGAACGACGCCGCTGCCGCGGGACGCAACGGGAATTAATCCTCCGCCGCGTCGAACGCGCCGCGCGCCGCCTCGATCCGCGCGCCGCTGCCCTGCACCCAGGCCAGCAAGCGCCGCGCTTCCCCTACCAGTTCGCCACCCAGGTCCGTCAACGCATAACCCACTTTGGGCGGCACATCGGCGCTGACCGACCGCGCGACCAGCCCGTTGCGCTCCAGCAGCCGCAGCTTGAGCGTCAGCACCCGCTGCGAAATCCCGCCCTCCGCGCTCAGCCGGATCAATAGCCGCCGCAGTTCGGCATGGCGAAACGGCGCGATCCCCAGCAGCAGCAGGATCAGCATCGACCAGCGATCGCCCAGCAGCCCGAATATGGTGCGAACGGGCGCGTCACGCGCCGCCCCATGCTGCGCCATCTCGTCCGCCAGCGCGATCAGCCTGGCCCGGCAACCGGCATCGAAATCGTCAAAATCCTGCATCGGCCCCACAAAATCGAAGGCACAAAAAAGTGCCGTCTTTTCCCCTCTGCCGCCCACCTTATGGTGCGGGACGACAAGAGCAAGAGAGGAGAGGACGATGCAGGCCGACGCGATCCGACTGGACGGGAAGGTAGCGATCATCACCGGCGGCGCGGGTGGGATCGGCGCGGCCACCGCGCAACTGATGGCGGCGCGCGGCTGCGCGTCGCACGTCCCCGGCATCGCCCGATTCCGCGCCTTCTTGGGAGAGCATCCATGAGCAACTACGACATCGTCGTCATGGGCGCGGGCCATAATGGCCTGACCGCCGCCGCCTATATGGCGAAGGCTGGCAAGAAGGTTCTGGTCCTCGAACGCAAGCCCCATTTCGGCGGCGGCGTCTCCACCCGCGAACTCATCACGCCGGGCTATTGGCATGACGAACATAGCAATGTTCACATCATGATTCAGGGCAACCCGATGATCCGCGAAGATGAGTTGGGTCTGATCGGCAAATTCGGCCTCGACTATATCTATCCCGAACTGCCCCATGTCAGCATCTGGGACGATGGCACCGTCATGCGCAGCTGGAAGGATCTCGACCGCACCTGTCAGGAAATCGCGCAATACAGCCCGCGCGATGCCGACGCCTATCGTAAGTTTGTAGAGATCAGCCAGGGCGTGCTGCCGATGTTCATGGGCGGCCTTTACGCGCCGCCCTTCCCGATGGGCGCGTTCGTCGCGATGATGGACCAGTCGGACGAGGGCCGCTTCCTGCTAGACGTCATGCAACGCTCGGCGCTCGATGTGGTGAACCAATATTTCGAAAGCGACCGGCTGAAAATCCATATCGTCCGGCTCGTCACCGAAAATCTCCAGATGCCCGACGAACTGGGGACCGGCATGGGCGCGCTGCTGATGCCGGGCATCATCCACACTTATGGCGTGTCGATGCCAAAGGGCGGCTCAGGCGAACTCAGCAAGGCGCTGGTCCGCGCGATCGCGCATATGGGCGGCGACGTGCGCTGCAATGCGGAGGTGAAGCGGGTCATCGTCTCGTCGGGCAAGGCGACAGGCCTTGAACTGATCGACGGCGAAACGATCATGGCGAAGGATGGCGTCATCGGCGCGATCCATCCCCATGTGCTGCGTCGCTTCGTGTCGGAAACCCCCGAACCGGTGCTGCAACGCGCCGAGCGGGTCACGCCCTCCACATTCTCGATCAATCTGCTGCACATGGCGCTCAAGGAAAAGGCGAAACTGCGCTGGGCCGAAGGGGAGGGCGGGGTGATGACCGAACTGCTCCAGACCCACACCATGCGCGACATGCTGCTCGACTATGACCATCTGCGCCGGGGCGTGGTGCCACCGCGCCGCCTGATCGCGGGCGGCGACAATAGCAGCAACGACCCCAGCCGCGCGCCAGCGGGCGGCGGTATCTTCTATGGTGTGACCTTCGCGCCCTACGACCTGCATGATGGCGGCCCGGCGGCCTGGGACCGGGTGAAGGAGCAGGTCGCGCAGGAAAGCCTGGCGCAATATCGCCTGTTCTACTCCAATCTGGACGATGATAATATCATCGGATCGCTGGTCCGTTCACCGCTGGACCATGAACGCGACAGCCCGGCCAGCTTCGTCAAGGGCGACATTCATGGCTGCGCGCCCTTCATGTACCAGACGGTCGGCCACCGCCCCACGCCAGACCTTGGCCATTTCCGCGTGCCGGGGATTGAAAGCCTCTATCTCGTCGGTCCCTTCATGCATCCGGGCGGTGGCGTGTTCGGCGCAGGCCGCGCCACCGCGATCCAGATGATGGACGATATGGGCATCGATTATGACAAGGTCTGCGCAGGAGCCGTGCAATGACGAACCAGAATCAGCCGGTCATGAAAATCCTCGACGCACAGGACAAGGAGCTGATGACCGTCCGCAAGATCGAGCGCGACGGCAACGCGCTGATCATCCGCGGCAAGATTTTCGGCGCGATGCCCATGGTCGCCAAACTCACCCCGGCAGAGGCCCGCGCGGCGCTCAAACTGCTGGACGGACGCACGATCCTGTTCCTGCTGACGATGCTGTTCCGGCGGGGTTAGGGCACCCCCAAAAAATCCTCCCCTGCAAGGGGAGGGGGACCGCTCGCGAAGCGAGTGGTGGAGGGGTGTCACCCTCTCGACAGCATGACACCCCTCCGTCTGGCTGCGCCAGCCACCTCCCCTTACAGGGGAGGATTTATTGGCGTTTGAAGGCATGGCATCCCCCACCTATCCGCCCCGCCGATACCAGCCTCCCATGAAATGCGTTTCCGCGCCGTCCCTACTGCCGCCATGATGACGCCCAGGATGAGGAGTCATGCATGAGCATTTTGGGCGTCGAGAGCGCAATATTCGGGGTCGCGGACTTGGGCGAACATACCCGTTTCTGGACCGATTTCGGCCTGCCGCTGGAACAGGCGGATGAGCATGAAACCATCTTCCGCCTAGCCTCCGGTTCGCGCGTCATCCTCTACCGTCATGGCGACGCGCGCTTGCCCTCGCCCGATCCCTTCCCCGGCGATGGCCTCAAGGAAACTGTCTGGGGCGTGGAAAGCCCCGACGCGCTGGATCGGATCGCCACCAGCCTCGCCACCGAAGTTGCGGTGCGTCGCGACGATGATGGCACCGTCCATTGCACCTGCCCCGACGGTCAGCCCATCGCCCTGCGGGTCTGGGCCAAGCGCCCGGTGGTCAGCGAAGCCAGCCCGGTCAACACACCGGGGAATTATCCGCGCTTCAATCAGCATCGTATCTGGCGGCGCAAAGCCATTCCCAAGACGATCAACCATGTCGTCTTTTTCTCGCCCGACTATGTCGGCAGCTTTGAATTTTACGAGCGCCACATGGGCTTCCGCTATGTCGATCATAGCAAGGGGACCGGCATCTTTTCCCGCGCGCCCGGCACGTTCGAACATCATGCGATCTTCTGGGTCAATTGCGACCTGCCGATTGCGCCCGACCATTTCAAATTCATGCACATCGCCTTTGGCTGCGACGATATTGATGAAGTGATGCTGGGCGCGAACATCATGGACGCAAGGGGCTGGAAGAACCAGTCCATGAACAGCAGCGGCGGCATTTCACGCCACCGCATTTCGTCGGCCATCTATTATTATTGCGACATGCCGGGCAAGGCGGGGGAGGCGGAATATCACGCCGACACCGATTATCTCGACGACAATTGGGTGCCGCGCGCCTGGGATTTCCGCTTCGGCTCTCTGCTCTGGTCGAACAATGCGCCGCCCATCTTCCGCGGCGATAATATCCCCTGGGACATGGCCTTCGACGCCGATCGCGCCAGCTTTGAACCCTATCGCAGGACCAGCCCCGGCAAGCGTCCGGTAGAGGGCAAGCTGGCTGACATTACCGAGGCAGACGAACACGCGATCTGACGACAATCCTTCTCCCCTTAGGGGAGAAGGATACGCAGCCTTATCCGCGCAGCGGGTTAGGCGAAGTTGGAAGAGGGGGATCGACGCTTGTTCCTGTAGCAAGCCCATCCTCCATCCTGTCCTACACGCCCCGATTCTGCTAGGCTCGGCAATGGCTCCTTCCCATCGTCCGCTCACCATTCCCGACAGCGCATCGTACCGCTGTCGCCGTCCCATCACGCCAGAATTCACCCTGGTCGATATGGGCGAAGTCAGCGAAGTTTCGCGACACAAAATGTCTCGATGACGTACGATAATGTCGCATTTACCGGGAAATATGCGAAGTTAAGCGCCCGAAATCCTATTTTTCAGGCGGCCTCTTCCTCGACAAATTCGATCAGATTGCCCGCAATATCGCGCAGGAAACATCCCTTGCCGAACGCCTCGCGCACGACAAAGGCGATGTCGGCACCCTTGCCTTCCATCTCGACCAGAAACGCCTCCAGATCATCGACCCGAAAGGCGACATGCTTGTTGCCATGCGTCTTGATGTCCGACGGCGGATGCCGCCGCTCGTCGGGCAGCGGGGCCGCCCCCTCCACCTCGAACAGTTCGAACCGCAACGCGCCCTTGCGCACCATCGCCGCATGGGATCGCGCCGCCTCGATATAGAAGCGTTTTTCCACCGCAAATCCCAGCACCCGACCATACCAGTCGATCGCCTCATCCAGGCTGGGGACGCTCACCCCGCCATGGTGGAAGGTGAAATCCGCCATCAGTGGCCCTCCCGCGCGATCATCGCCTCGATCAGGCGGCGCGCCCGTGTCCCGCCCTGGTCTATCCCCAGCGACAGCGGCTTTTCCGCCCAGAATCCGCCGCTGCCGACATTGGCATAGGCCGCCTCGATCATCGGCTTGTCCTCCTGATCGAACGCTTCGCCAAACAGCGTCAGCAGCGCTGCATCCACCTCCGCTGACTCCAGCGCATCATAGCGGGTGGAGGACCAGAAATAATGGGTCTGATGATCATTGGCCGGAGTGAGGATATGGGCCTGCGGCACCTCAAAACCCGTCTCCCGCGCCGCGCCATGGGGGCAGACGCCGACCATCAGCCGCATGGAGGCCGGCGCATTCCAGCGCATCTCCAGCCAATGATCGACCAGCGCGTCGTCCGGCACATGCCCCCGCGCGACAGAGGGCGGGGCGATGCCCGGCATCCACCAGTCCGAATGGAGCGTCGCGCCGTCCAGCCTTATCTTATGCTGCCCGGCAAAGATCACCCCCTGGCCCGCAAACGTTCCCTTATGGACGAACTCGATATGGCTGAGGTCCATCAGATTGTCGGTGCCATATTCATAATGGGCCTGCATCAGCGTATAGCCGCGCACCGTCCGGCTGGCGGGCGTATCAGGCACGAAGGCAAAGTCGGGGATCAGGCTCTCATCCGCTTCGTCCCGCGCGCCGCCCCATAGCCAGAGGATGCCGTCCCGTTCGACCACGCAAAACGCTGGCACCTTCGCCCCAGCGGGCATGCGGTCGGCAAAGGGGTTGTGGACGCACCGGCCATCGGGCGCGAATGCCAGCCCATGATAGCCGCACACCACAAGGTCGCCATCACGCGACCCCATCGACAGCGGCGCGAACCGGTGGGGGCAGCGATCCAGCAAGGCCGCAACACCCTCGCTTGTGCGAAAGAAGTGGAGCCGCTGCCTCCTGATCTCACGGGTAAAACCGCGCTCGCCCAGATCGTCCGCCCAACCCGCCATATACCAGCATTGCGCGGGATAATCCGCCATCACCCCATCTCCGCAAAGGTCTGCGCGCACCAGTCGGCGATATAGTCGCGCATCCCGGTGCCATTGTCAGCGCCGCAATGCTCGACCTCGAAATCGGCCTTGGTGAACATCCGCAAAGTTCGCTTGGGGCTGTTGATCGCCTGATCATAACTCAGCTGCGCATTGAAAGCCGGGATCTGCCGGTCATTTTCGCCATGGGTGATCAGGAACGGCACCCTGATCTTTTCGACCTGCCCGTCCAGCGAGATCTGGTCGGCATAGGCCAGGAAATCGGCCTGATTGTCGATGCCGAACACCCACATCACATGGTCCCAATAATGCGGCACCGGGTTCTCGCCTTCATTGGCGACCCGCTCGCGCTGGCGCTGGCCCCAGACATGGTTCGCCCCCATCACCGCGCACAGTGCATAGCGCGGATCATTGGCGGCGATGCGCGGCGCGTGATAGCCGCCGAAGGACAGGCCGAAAATCCCGATCCTGTCGTGAAGAACGTCAGACCGGGTCAGCAGATAATCGAAGGCGGGCGACCCCCAGCGCTCGGCATCGAACACCGCCGTCAGCCCGCGCTTGCGCAGCGCCTCGCCAGTGCCGGGCTGGTCCAGGAACAGCGTATTGATCCCCCGCTCCAGATTGGCCGCACCATGGCCCGCCATATTGACCTGCTCCTTCATGGAATCCAGCCCGTTGACGGATACCAAAGTCGGGCGCGGCGTGCCGGACCCATCATGGACGAAGATCGCGGTATAGGCGCTGCCTTCATAGGGTATCTCGACAAAATCGACATGCAGCCCGCGCAGCTTCACGCCCTTGGCATAGAGGTCCAGCCCCCGGTCATAAGCGGCCCAGCGTGGCGCATAATCGCGGCTCTGCATCCGTTCCGCCGCCAGATAATAGCCCGACGCGCGCAGATATTTGGTCCCGGCCGACAGGGTAAAGCCCGCCGCCTCATCCGCCGCCGCATTGGCCGCGACCTGATCGGCCACCTTGATCCAGCTGTCGAACATCAGCGCGCTGCCAGCATCCGCGCCAGCCTTGGCCGCTTCCATGATCGGCCGGTTCGCCTCGTCAATCTCGCCATGATTGCCGCCGCACACCAGCGCCAGATTGGTGGCGAGATTCCAGACATAATTTCCGGGGAATGGCTCGAACATGCAAATCCTCTCGACTGTCGCGCCCCGCGCGCGGGGCAGCTTCATCCATCCCGCCACAGACCCCGCCTGATGGCGCCGATCAAATTGAAACGGTGGAAGCCCACTATCCATGCTTTGGCTTTGACCCCGATGCGCCCCTGTCCCATCGCCAGTATCGACACATAGAGAGAAGGAGAGACGATGCGGCTCGCAACGCGCAGGGACGGCAGCAGGGACGGACGGCTGATCCTGCTATCACCCGATGGCAATCATTATGCCGATGCTCCGGTCGTCACGCTCCAGCAGGCGGTCGAGCAATGGGACGCCGCACAGCCCGCGCTGGCCGTGATCAGCGACTTTCCACACGCGATCGACCCCGCCATCCTCGGCGCACCCCTGCCGCGCGCCTGGCAGTGGCTCGATGGCTCCGCCTATGAAAGCCACGGCGCGCTGATGGACAAGGTGCTGGGCATCGTCCCCGAAAAAACCGGGCGGCCACTCATGTATCAGGGCGTGTCCGATCATTTTTACGGCCCGACCGATGATGTCCCCATGACCGATGAGGCGCTGGGCATCGATTTTGAGGGCGAGTATGGCGTCATCGTGGACGCGGTGCCGATGGGCGTAACGCCCCACCAGGCGATGGCGCATATCCGCCTGATCGTCCAGATCAACGACTGGTCGCTGCGGGCGCTGGCTGGCCCCGAAATGAAAACCGGCTTCGGCTGGGTGCAGGCCAAGCCGCCCTGCACCATGGCGCCCTTCGCCGTGACGCCGGACGAACTGGGCGACCAGTGGCGCGATGGCCGGGTCTGCCTGGACCTGCTGGTCGATTGGAACGGGCAGCGCTTTGGTGCGGCCAATGGCGAGCCGATGGGCTTTGGCTTCCATGAACTGGTCGCCCATGCCGCCCGCACCCGGCCGCTGGTGGCGGGCACGGTGATCGGGTCCGGCACCGTGTCCAACGCCAATTTCCGCGAGGTCGGCTCTTCCTGCATCGCGGAGCGGCGCGGGATCGAGATTGTCGATGAAGGCGCAGCGCGCACCGAATTCATGCGCTTTGGCGATCGCGTCCGTATGGAAGGCCGTCTGGCCGATGGCCGCGCACCGTTCGGTATCATCGACCAGCAGGTCGTCGCCTATTCAGGAGCCATATCATGACTGAAATCAGCGATTCCGGCCTTCCCCCGGTCCAGCGGGTGGTCACCGGCCATGATGCCGATGGCCGGGCCGTCTTCAAATCGGAAGATGTGACGCCGACGAAGATGATCCCGTCGGGCGACGCATCCTTCCTCCTGCTCTGGACCACGGAAACGGTCCCGGCGGATAACAATGACGAAACCGACGGTCGCCTCCGCGACGCTGGCCTGACCCTCAGCCGCGGATCAGTGATCCGTATCGTCGATATGCTGCCGGGCAAACAATCGCCGATGCACCGCACCAACAGCATCGACTATGGCATCGTCATGTCGGGCGAGATCGAGCTGGAACTGGACGATGGCCGGGTGACGACGGTGCGGGAGGGCGGCATCATCGTCCAGCGCGGCACCAACCATCTGTGGCGCAATGTCACCGACAAGCCATGCCGCATCGCCTTCATCCTGATCGAGGCGCCCGCCTATCTCCATAATGGCCAGCCGTTGCCTGAGGATAAGCCAGAGGACAAGCATTGAGCCTGTTCGACCTCACCGGCAAAGTCGCGCTGGTCACCGGATCGACGCGGGGGATCGGCCTGGCCATCGCCCGCGCGCTTCAGTCGCAGGGCGCGCAAGTGGTGATGTCCAGCGAGGACGCCGATGATTGCGCGCGGGTCGGCCGCGATCTTGGCACATTGGCGATTCCGGCTGACGTTGCCGACGATACCCAACTTGCCGCGCTGGTCGATGGGACGATCGCGCATCATGGCGGTCTCGACATACTCGTCTGCAATGCGGGCATCACCGGGAAGCCGGGACCGTTCGCCACGATCGACATGGCCGACTATACCCGTGTCATGGCGATCAACCTGCGCAGTCAGGTGGTGCTTTGCAATCTGGCGCTGCCGCACATCGCGCAGCGGGGCGGGGGATCGGCCATCCTGATCGCCAGCCTGTCCGGCCTGCGCGGCAACGGCGCGATCAACGCCTATGCGCTGGCCAAGGCGGGCGTGGCGCAACTGGCGCGCAACCTGGCCGTAGAATGGGGACCGCGCGCCGTGCGCGTCAACGCCCTGTCGCCCGGCCTCATCAGCACCGAATTATCCGCGCCGCTGCTCGCCAATAAAGCCTTCATGGCGCGGCGGATGCAGATGACCCCGCTGCGCCGCCCCGGCGAGATGGCGGAAGTGGCGGGCGCGGCCGTCTTTCTGGCGTCACCCGCCGGGGGCTTTGTCACCGGCCATAATCTGGTGGTCGATGGGGGTACGCTGATCACCGACGGCAGTTAGGGGCGCAACACCCAGCCGCCATCGACATGCAGCGTCTGCCCTGTGATCCAGGCACCGGCCTGCGAACAGAGCAATAGCAACGCGCCGACCAGTTCGTCCGGTGCGCCACTGGCGCGGGTACAAACGCTCATCGCCAGATATTGCGCGAAGGGGGAGCCTTCAGGCACCAGCTTCGCGCCCGCTTCGCTGGTGACATTGCCCGGCGCGATCGCGTTGGCGGTGATGCCGTCCCGTCCCAACTGCTTGGCCATGGTGGTGGTAAGGCCGGTCAGCGCCAGCTTGCTGACGCCATAGATGGACACGGCGGGGAAGGCGCCGCCCGACACCTGGTTGATGATCCGGCCACCGCCGCGCGCCCGCATGGACGGGATGACCGCCTGCGCACAACGCAGCGCGCCGGTCACGTTGACAGCCATGATCTTGTCCCATTGATCGAACGGCACGTCGGCGACGTTCAGCTGCCCCAGTTCCAGCATCAGCGCGGCATTGTTGACCAATATATCGACACCGCCAAAGGCGTCCTGCGCGGCCGCCGCCATGGCTGCAACCTGATCGTCCTGGGTGATATCGACCCCGACGGCGATGGCCCGGCCACCCGCCGCAATGATTTCGTCAGCGACAGTCTGTGCGCCTGCCAGATTGATGTCGGCGACAACGACGGCGGCACCCGCGGCGGCGAGGCCTGTCGCATAGGCGCGACCGATGCTGTTACCGCGCCCGCCCGCGCCGGTGACGATGGCGACTTTGCCGTCCAGACGGAACTGGTCGATGGAAAAGGACATAAAGGCTCCTGCGAATAAAGGGTCAGGCGGCGGCGCTGAGCGCGACCAGATCGAGATAGGGGCGGGCGGTGTCGCGCAGCACGGCAAAGGATGGCGCGTCGCCCATCACCTCGCCGAGCAGCCCGACATCCTTGGCGAGCAATTTGGCGCCATGAGCGAAGGCACCAACGCTCGGCTGGCGGGCATAGACGTCAAAGCCGAAGCTACGTCCGCTGCTGACCTTCACCAGCTCGGCCAGTGCCGCGCGATCGACGCCGATTGCGTCTGCCGCCGCCAGCGCATTGTGGGCCAGCGCCATATGGGCAGCCATCAGCGCATTGTTGATGAGCTTGGCATTCTGTCCGGCACCGACATCGCCCAGATGGACGATCGTGCCGGCAAAGGCGCGCAACAGGGGGGTGACCTTCGCCACGACATCGGCATCGCCGCCCAGCATCACGGTGAGCGTTCCGGCTGCCGCGCCGCCGCCACCGCCGCTGACGGGTGCATCGACCAGGCTGATGCCGCGCGCAGCGGCCTGATCGGCAAGGCGGGTGCAGGTGCGGGGATGGATGGTCGAATGGATGATGATGACGCCGCCGGACGCCATGGCCGGGATCAGATCGGCACAGATCGCCTCTACCCCGGCATCATCCACCACGCAGACCGCAACGATGGCGCACGCCGCGCCCAGCGCGGTCACGCTGTCGGCAAAGGTTGCACCGCTATCGCGATAGGGGGCCAGGCTTTCGGGGCGACGCGCCCATAGCATCACCGGATGGCCCGCCTCGATCAGGCGCTGCGCCATCGGGCCGCCCTGACTGCCTAAACCAATGAAACCGATCGTCATTCCGCTATCCTCCCCCGTTTCACCCTGCGGTGATGCCACGGTCGATGTTGATGCAGGCGCCGTGAAAGCCCTGCGCCGCGGGTGAGGCGAGCCAGGCGATCGTCTGGGCGACCTCGTCCACCTCAACCAGGCCGCGTAGACCGGAAAAACGGGCGATCAGCGACGGGTCGATATTGTCCGGCATGGTCAATCCGGTGACGATGCCGGTCATCATGCCGCCCGGCGCGACCGCGTTGATGCGGATCGGCTGGTGCATATATTCCATTGCCAGCGCCTTGGTCATATGGGTCAGCCCCGCCTTGCTGGCGCAATAGGCGGCAAGATAGGCTTCGCCGACAAAGGCGGCCGATGACGTCACGTTGACGATCGCGCCATCCTGTTCCAGCAGGTGCGGGATAGCCGCCTGGCACAGGTAGAAGGGGGCATGAAGGTTGACCGCCATCGTCAGCATATAGTCGCGCGCGGCCATGTCCGGCGTGTGCGCGAACTTGATGACACCCGCGACATTGCACAGCGCATCGAGCCGACCGAAGGCGCTCAGCGTCGCCGCGACGGCTGCGGCGCAATTGTCGGGCTGCGACAGGTCGGCGCTATGGATGTGGGCCACCCCGCCGTTCGCCGCGATCTCTCCGGCGGTGTCGGCCAGCCCCTGCGCATTGACGTCGACGATACAGACGCTGGCACCGGCGCGGGCCAGTGCGATGGCTGTTGCCCGGCCGAGGCCGGAAGCTGCACCGGTGACGAGCGCCACCTTGTCCACCATGGATGCAGGGGTCATGCGTCTGTCTCCTTTGCGCCAAAGGCCAGCCCCTTGGCGACTTGCGTACCCTGTTCAATCACCGCGCCCTGCGCGACCGATGCCTTGGGCCAGCCAGCATGGATCGCATATTGCAGGACGAATTCGAACATCTCGCTTTGGGTTGTATTGCCGCTCTTCATGGCGGCGTAGATATGGGTGTGGATCGGCGTGTAGGCGGCTGAGTCACAAACCCCGACCAGCGTGATCCAGCGGCGCGCGCGCTGGTCCAGGCCGGGGCGGTTCCATATTTCGCCAAAGACATAGCCATTGATCCCGGCCTCGAAATAGGCGGTTTTCGCAGGCGGACCGCCAAAGGTCATGACGTCGATGAAGGCTGCCATGCCGTCCGCCATCCGCGCATCATGCTGCCATGGTTCGGCCCGGATTGGCGGCACGTCGGCGGGGGGCAGGCCCAGTGCGTCGGCAGCGGTGCTGACCGCTTCATCAAACAATGCGCCCGCGCTCCAGCCGCAATAGATGGCGGCATGGGTTGCGGCTTCGCGCAGTTCGGCCAGTGTCAGATCGCCATTTTTGAGCGCCCCGCGCGCATAGGCCGTGGCCATGGCGCGATGGCCGGTATTGGCGGCGCTCGCCAGCGCGATCAGGTAGCGTGAGCGGCGGTCGAGGGCGTCGCGCGACCAGACTTCGGCAAAGACGAAATCGCGCCACGACTGGTCGTAGAGCGTCGCCGCTTCCGGCGCTTGCAGATCGAGTATCTCGCCCTGCAAGGCCAGGCCGCGCGCCGTGCGCTGCTGCGGATCGAGCAGCGTCATCATGCCACCGCCGGGGGTGTCAGATTGACATAGACATTCTTGATCCGCAGAAATTCATGCAGACCCGCTTCTCCGCCCAGACGGCCATAGCCGCTCTGCTTCATCCCGCCGAACGGGACGCAGGGGGTCATGGCTTCGCCCGACGCATTGACCTGAATCTGCCCGGCGTCGAGCTGGCTTGCGACATGATGGGCGCGGCGCAGATTTTGCGTGTGAATATAGCCACCCAGCCCGAATTCGCTGTCATTGGCGATCGCGATCGCTTCCTCCTCGCTGTCGAAGGGGGTGACCGTCAGAACCGGGCCGAATATCTCTTCGCGGGCGACAGGATGGTTCGGGTTGATATCGGCCAATATCGTCAGTGGCAGGAAATAGCCGTCGGCATGATCACCCTCCAGCCGCGCCCCCCCCGCAACGACACGCGCGCCGTCGGCTTTGGCCGCGTCCACGATCCCCGTGATGCGATGCAGGGCGGGCTGGGAGATGACCGGACCAAGCGCCACCGTCTTGTCGAACGGGTCGCCGACGGGGACATGCGCCGCCATCGCGCCGAGCATCTGAAGATATTGTTCGTAGATCGGCCGCTGGACCAGCAGGCGCGTGCCATTGACGCAACCCTGGCCGTTGGCGCTGACGCCCCCGGACAGGCCACGCCGGGCCGCTTCCTGAAGATCAGCATCGGCAAAGACGATCACCGCCGACTTGCCGCCCAGTTCAAGCCCGCAGGGCTTGAGCGTTTCAGCCGCGTTGCGCAGCACCGTCTTGGCCGTCGCGCCGCTGCCCACGAACTGGATCTTGTCGATGCCGGGATGCGCGACCATCGCCGCACCGACATCCGCGCCACCAGCGACGACGTTGATGACCCCGGCGGGGAAGCCCGCCTCCAGCAGCAATTCGCCCAGCCGCATGACGGCCCATGGGGCAAGTTCGGGAGCCTTGAGGACGATGCAATTGCCCGCTGCCAGCGCCGGGGCCAGTACCATCGTCGCGGCGAAGAGCGGCCCATTCCACGGCACGATCGCGCCGACCACGCCATAGGGCTCATAGGCGACATAATCATGGGCTGGGCTGCCCCAGGTCGGCACGGTCTGCCCCTGAATCTTGTCGGCCCAGCCGCCAAAATAGCGGAATTTCTGTGCCGCATCCATCGCGACGAAGGGCGCGGCGCGGATGATCGAGCCATTTTCGATGACGCTGAGCGTGGCCAGTTCCATCATCGCCTGTTCGAACAGGGCCGCCGCCTTGAACATCAGGTCGCGGCGCTTGTCCCCTGCCAGCGCGCGCCAGCCCGGCAGCGCAGCCCTGGCCGCCTTTACCGCCGCATCGACATCATCGGCATTGCCCAGTTGCAGGCTGCGCGTGACCTGGCCGGTGGCGGGATAGATATGGTCGTGGATTGCGCCGCCACCCGCTTCCGCCCTGCGGTCGCCGATCAGGATGGGGTGGCGCGGCAGCAGATCGAGCGCGGGTTGGGTAAAAGCCATTCATCCCTCCTGTTGCGCCATGCGTCGGATTTGGCGTCTCTGGAGCGAAAGATAGCATAATATGCGCGTATTAATAGAGGTGTTATACCCGATATCGGCATATCGCTGCTGCGGTACGTGGAAAATACGCCTATAAATAGATCGACATTATTTCAGTGTGACCGGCAGGCCTGCAGCGACAAAAATGACATGATCGACAATGGCGGCGACGGCTTGGTTGATGTCGCCGGCCATATCGCGGAAGCGCCGGGCCATGGCGTTGTCGGGAACGATGCCGAGGCCCACTTCATTGGACACGAAGATCAACGGTCCAGCGGCTTGCGTGATCGCGGTGCGCAGCGTCTCGATTGCATCGCGAAGATCGCGATCGGCAAATAGCAGGTTCGATGCCCATAATGTCAGGCAGTCGATCAGCAGCACCCGGTCGGCCCGGCTTTCCGTCTGGATCGCTGCGGCCAGATCCAGCGGGGCTTCGACCGTGCGCCACCGGGGGCCACGATCTTCCTGATGCCGGGCGATGCGCAGGGCCATTTCATCATCCAGGGCCTGCGCGGTGGCGATATAGACCAGATCGCCGGGCCAATTTTCCGCCTGGGCCTGAGCAAAGCGGCTCTTGCCCGACCGCGCACCGCCAAGGACCAGCAACGATTTTTCACCCAAAGTCACAGTCACCGTCCATTTTCAGCGTTTTTTCGATTGTCCTTTAGCAACTTATTGGCGAACGGCATCATCGGATAGACATGAACGGAAAGCGCTCCTTGCCCGAATGGACCCATCATGGCGGCCGCCTTTCACAGGCGATTACGGCTTTCCCGCACGTATCGGACCCGTGGCTGGACCTGTCGACCGGGATCAATCCCGATCCGTGGGATGGAGTAGATGGCCTGAGCATCGACTGGCGACGCCTGCCCGACGAAGATGATCTGGCCGCATTGGAGCAGGCTGCCGCTGCACATTTTGGCGCGCAGGATCATGGCGTGCTGGCGCTGCCGGGGACGGAGATGGGGCTGCGCCAACTTTCGACGCTGGGCCTGCCCGCGCCGTTCCGCCATGTCGCACCGGGATATCGCACCCATGGCGAGGCCTTTGTCGCCAGCAGAGCGATCGCCTTTGCCGCGCTAGAGCAGGAGGCCGGGCAGGGCGGGACGATCCTGCTGGCCAATCCGGCCAACCCGGACGGGTGGTTGATGACTGTGTCGGAGCTGGCGATGATCGCCAGGCGGCTTGCGGCAAGGGGCGGCTGGCTGGTGGTCGATGAGGCATTTATCGATGCGCATGAGGGCGGGAGTCTGTTGCCCGCGCTGGATGCGGATGCGCCGGTGATCGTGCTGCGGTCCTTTGGCAAATTTTTCGGATTGGCGGGAGTACGGCTGGGCTTTGCGGTCGGACCGCAAGCGCTGATCGCACGGTGGCGCGCAATGCTGGGGAGTTGGCCGGTGTCCGCCGCCGCCATCGCGATCGGTACTGCGGCCTATCGCGACACAGGCTGGATTGCGACGACCCGGCAGCAGTTGGTCGAACGGGCAGCGGCGCTGGACGCGGTGCTGGCGCGGCATGGGCTGACGCCGATGGGGCGGTCGCCGCTGTTCCGGCTGGTGGAATGCGATGCGGCCAGCCTGTTCGACCGGTTGGCGCGGCGCGGCATCCTGACCCGACCGTTCGACTATGCGCCACATTGGTTGCGGCTGGGCGTTCCGGCCAACGCGGAAGAACGCGACCGGCTGGACCGAGCCTTGGCCGATGGCTGATCCGGTCGCGCTTGTTGCGCTGGTGGTGGATGCTGCGATTGGCTGGCCGGGAGCGCTCTATCGACGGATTGGCCATCCGGTCGGGTTTTTTGCGGCCTTGATCAATCGGAGTGAGGTGTGGGGGAACCGGCCTCATTGGTCCTTCGCGCTGCGCCGGGCGATGGGGATCGTCACCATGGCTGTGCTGCTGGCGCTGACTGGCGGGCTGTGCTGGCTGGCGCAGGCTGGGTTGACGATGATGCTGGGCGGGTTCGGGTGGATCGGCATCGCGGTGCTGGCCTGGCCCGCGCTGGCTCAGCATAGCCTGCATGATCATGTCCTGCCCGTTGCGCAGGCGCTGGAGCGCGGCGACCTACTCGAAGCGCGCCGCGCCGTCGGGATGATCGTGGGACGCGATACGGCGGCGCTGGACGAAAGCGGGGTGGCGCGCGCGGCGATCGAAAGTCTGGCGGAGAGTTTTTGCGACGGGGTGGCTGCGCCGCTCTTCTGGCTGATCCTTGGCGGGTTGCCGGGTGTGTGGTGCTACAAGGCGATCAATACCGCTGACAGCCTGATCGGCCATCGCGAGGAACGCTGGCGCGCCTTTGGCTGGGCGGCGGCGCGGATTGACGATGTGGCCAATTTGATCCCCGCACGGCTGGGCGGGCTGGTCCTGTGCGTTGCGGGGATGGGTGGCTGGCGGACGATGGTGCGGGACCATGGCCGACACGCATCGCCCAATGCGGGCTGGACCGAGGCGGCGATGGCTGGGGCGTTGGGGCTGCAGCTGGCCGGGCCGGTCGCCTATGATGGCGTGGTGCAGGACAAGGCATGGATCGGGTCGGGGCGCACAGATGCCAGAGCTGGCGATATTCGTCGTGCGCTGCGCCTCTATTGGCGCGCCTGCCTGCTGCTGTGGGGGATAGCGGCGATTTTTGCTCGGCTCTAACCTGTTGCGACGATCGCGAGCAGACTGACTTCGACCAGTTCGATCCCTGCGCCGTGACAATCGCCGGACACACCGCCAACCCGGCATTTGAGCCAGAGCGCCCAGAGGGCGATCAGGAGCGGTGCTGCCAACATGGCTGGGGTGAGCCATGCGCTGGCGATCAGCACGCCAGACCAGAGGATGATATGCCGCCAGCTGACTGCATCGGTAAAGCGTGACCCCAAACCAGCATGGAGCAGGGGTAGCGATTTGGTCCAGACCAGCGGTCCGATCCGCGCGGCGAAAGGGATGAGCAGCAGTGGTAGTGCCTCGTCTTGCTCCAATACGGCATGGAGCAGGACCAGCTTGGCGATCAATAGCGTCACAATCGCCACGACACCGAAACTGCCGACATGAGGATCGACCATCACCGCCCGGACGCGCGCGGGATCCTTGTGGCCCGCGCCGATAGCATCGGCCAGATCGGCAAGGCCATCGATATGCAGCGCGCCGGTAATCCCGATCCACAGCAGCAGCACGATCAGCGCCGCGATCCAGGTATCGCCGCGCACGAGCAGCACCCCGCCCATCAGGAACAGACCGATCAGCAGACCGACGGCAGGAAACCAGCACATAGACCGGGCAAAGGCGTCGTCATCCACCGCGAGGGAAGGCAGCGGCAGGCGTGTCAGAAACTGCGCGGCGATGATCAGGCCTTTCATATGCGCAGCCCAATAATCTGTGCGGATGGCGTTTCGCTCCGCCACAGCTTGAGCGACAGCAGCGCCGCATAGGGCAGGTCGAACGACCAGACCTGCTGATGGTCAAAGCCGCACAGCGTGGCCAGCGCCGCGCGCATCGTGCCGCCATGGGTAACGACCAGCGTGGATCGGGGCGGCAGCGCGTCGATCGCCTCTGTCACGCGCGCGACCAGTGCGGACCAACACTCTCCATCGGGCGGCGGTTTGGCGTCCGGGTCCGCCCAAAAACGCCCCAGCGCGTGCCTGTCGATCTGCGCAGGTGCCAGCCCGTCCCATGCGCCAAAATCCAGTTCGCGCCAGCGTGGATCTATCGTCACCGGCAGGGTGAGGGCTTTGCCGATCGCTGCTGCTGCCTGGCTGGCGCGTTTCAGGTCGGATGCGACAAGCTGGTCGATGGCCAGTCCGGTCGTCCGCGCCAGACAGGCGGCGATGCCTGCCCCTGTTGGTCGCGCGTCAGTGCGGCCCAGCAACCGCCCTGCGCCCTCCGGTTCACCGTGGCGCAGCAGATGCAGGGTAAAGCTGCTCATTCCCGGCCTGCCACGCCCGCCTCGGCGAATGTGGCCATGCCATTATGTGCCGCCAGCGCGCCCCGGATGATCCCGACTGCCAGCGCCGCGCCGCTGCCTTCGCCCAGTCGCATGTCGAGCGACAGGAGTGGGCGCAGGCGCAGGCGCTCCAGCAGGCGACGATGGCCTGGTTCTGCCGACTGATGCCCGGCGATCAGATGATCGGTGATAGCCGGGAAGCAGGTTGCCAGCGGCGCGACCGCGGCGCAGGAGATGAAGCCGTCCAGCACGACAGGGATGCGGAGTTGGCGGGCTTGCACCACGGCACCGGCGATGGCGGCGATTTCGCGTCCGCCCAGCCGCCTCAATGCCTCAAACGGCGTTTGTGCGGCATCCATATGATGAGCAAGAGCGCGCTCTACCACGGCGATCTTGCGGTCGATCCCGGCCCGATCCACGCCCGTTCCCGGCCCGACCCAATCTGCCGCGCTACCGTCAAAACTGCGCGCGCACAGCGCCGCCGCTACGGTCGAATTGCCGATGCCCATTTCGCCGACGACCAGCAGATGCAACCCCGGATCGACCGCAGCCGCCCCTGCGGACAGGGCTGCCAGACAGTCGGCCTCATCCATCGCCGGACCGACGCTGAAATCCGCCGTTGGCCGGTCGAGCTCCAGCGCGACGATCTTCACATCCATCCCAGCTGTCTGTGCCAGCGCGTTGATCGCGCCGCCGCCGTTGCGGAAGTTATCGACCATTGTGGCGGTGACACTGGGCGGAAAGGCGCTGACGCCATGGACGGCTACGCCATGATTGCCCGCAAAGATGACGGCGCGGGCATGGTCGATCACCGGGCGGGCATTGCCCTGCCATCCGGCGAAGAACAGAACGATCTCCTCCAATCGCCCCAGCGCCCCGGCGGGCTTGGTCAGTTGCGCCTGCCGTTCAGCAGCGGCGGCGATGCTGGCTGGCTGCGCCTTCGGCAATGTGCGCAGAGCCATGTCGAAGGCGTCGGGGGAAGCAAAGCCGGTCATTCAGCGACAAACCCCGGCGGCGGCGTGCGGGTGATGAAATGGCCCTTCACGCCCTGTGGCCATTGGCCAAACGGCACCCGGCCATGCTCGCTGGCGGCATAATGGACGGCATAGTCGAGGATCGCGGTCGCGGCCTGCGCGTCGGGATCGAAACGGCCCAACACATAGCCGACCCGCCCCGGTGCGCGCAGATGGACGGTGCAAAATTCGGTGCAAGCGAACAGGCACGCCATTTCCTGGACAGCGATACCGGCATAGCGCGGGTCGCTGGCCTGTACCTGCCGCAACTGTTCGACCAGCCGTGCGCCACCGCGCTGGCCATCGGAATTCTCGCGCTGGTCCTTGCTGTGGCGGCAAGTGTTGCACGCCACGATGGCGGGGCCATCGTCCACGGGTTTCAGCATGGGGAAGTTCGTCCTTTCAACGGGGTGGAGGTCATCGCGTGACAATCCGCTCGCGCCAGGGTTCGCGTGCCTGCCAGTCGCGCTGTTCCAGTTCGGGGGCGGCGCTGTCTTGTGCTGGATAGCCGATGCACAGCAGCGCGATCAGCGACCAGTGGGCGGGGACGTCGAGCATGACAGTGACCTGTACAGGGTCCAGGATCGACACCCAGCCCATACCGATCCCGCGTGCGCGCGCCGCCAGCCACAGCGTATGGATGGCCATCACGGTCGAATAGCGCAGCATTTCGGGCATGGTTGCGATGCCCAGCCCATGGCCGGCCTCCGGCATTTCGTCGCAATAGACCGCGATCAGTTCAGGCGCTTCCCCGATACCGTGCAGCTTGAGCGCGCGATAGCGGGCTTCGCGTTCCGTGCCGGTATGACGCTCCGCCGCGCGCGCGATTTCCGTGTCGACATGATCCACCAGCGCCCGCCGCAATGTGGGCGAAGCAATGCGGACGAAACGCCAGGGCTGGGCATTACCGACTGACGGAGCGAGAGCTGTCGAGGCGAACAGCGCGTCCATCTCCGCTTCCGCCACCGGATCGGGCCGGAAATGGCGCACATCGCGCCGCCAGCGCAGCAACGTGTCAAGCTGCGCGGCGAAGGCGGCCTGGAACCGGGGCGGGGCCGCGTTCAGAACTCGATCCCCTTTTGCGCCTTCACGCCCGCCCGGAAGGGATGTTTCACCATCGTCATGTCGGTGACCAGATCGGCTGCCTCGATCAGCGCTTCGGGCGCATTGCGGCCTGTAACGATGACATGCTTCATCGCGCTGCGACCGGTCAGAACCGGCAATATCTCGTCCAGCGGCAGATAGTCGTAGCGAAGCACTATGTTCAGCTCGTCGGCAAGCACCATGTCATAGGAGGGATCGGCGATCATCCGGCAGACCTCGTCCCATCCCTGGCGGGCGACGGCGATGTCGCGGCTGCGGTCCTGCGTGTCCCAGGTGAAGCCTTCGCCCATCGGCTTGAATTCGACATGATTTGGGAAGGCGTCGAACACGACTTTCTCGCCAGTCGTCATCGCGCCCTTGACGAACTGGACGACGCCGACCTTCATGCCATGGCCGATCGCGCGGACGACCATGCCCAATGCCGCACAGGTCTTGCCTTTGCCCTTGCCGGTGTGGACGATCAGCAGGCCTTTTTCCTGGGTCTTGCTGGCCATGATCTTCGTTTGCGCGGCCTGTTTCTTGCGCATTTTTTCAGCGTGCCGGGCCTCGATCGCGTCAGCGTCCATTGGGTGCTTCCTTTCGCATCAGGTAAATGTCCATGATCCAGCCATGGCGGGCGCGCAGATCGGCGCGGAGCGTGGCGATACGGGGTGCGGCTTCGGCCAGCGGCCCTGCGACCAGCGCCTCCTGCGCCATGCCCAGATAGGCGCCCCACCAGATATGTACGCCCATAGGGACGATCGCGTCGAAGGCGCAGCCTCTGTCGAGCATCACGACCAGCGTGCCGACGCCATCGGGCCAGCCCTGCGCGCGCAACTGGCGGCCCGTGGTGATCAGCACCGGATCGGCCAGCGCATTGAGCGGGATGGCGTGGGCGGCGGTCAGCGCCTGAATGCTGGTAATGCCCGGTATCACCCGCAGCGTCAGCGTCATGCCATCGGCGCGCAGCCGGTCGGCGATCCGCAGGCTGCTGTCATAGAGCGACGGATCGCCCCAGACGAGCAGCGCCAGTCGTCCCCCTTTGGGCAGATGCTTTTCGATTGCGTCTCGCCATGCGGTGGCAATGGCGTCGTGCCAGTAGCTTACCGCGCCCAGATAATCATCGCGCGCGTCGCGCAGCGGCAGGTCGAATTCCACCACATTGGGCTTGGCCGTCAGCACCGTCGCGCAGATGTCTCGTCGCAGATCGATGAGGTCGGATTTGGCGTCCCCCTTGCGCGGCAGCAGGATCAGGTCGGCGTCGTTCATTGCTCTGACCGCTGCCGCAGTCAGATGATCCGGGTTGCCGGTGCCTGTGCCGATCAAGTCGATGGCGATCATGCGTCGGGCGCGATCATGTGGAAGAAGGTGCCGGTTACGGCGCCGCGATGTGACCCCGTTTCGGGAACTTCCGTGCCATCGGCGTCAGTAACGCGGGCAAGGGGGGCGTCGCGCTGTTCGACGATGGTGGAATAATGAAATTCGTGGCCGCGCAGGGCAGTGCCTGCGGTCATTGCGCCTACCGGCGCAAGCAACTGTGCATGACGATAGCCCAGATGCATCTGCCGCCTGGCATGGCTTGTGACAAGGCCCAGTAGCCCGGCCATGCGATGGCTTTCCCCCGCCTTGTCGATCAGCGCGTCGCCCAGCACCATATAGCCGCCACACTCGCCATGGACCGGACGGGTGGCAGCGTGGGTGCGCAGGCCGGTCAGGAAATGCTCCGCCGCCGCGATCCTCCCGGCATGTAGTTCGGGATAGCCGCCGGGCAGCCAGACCAGATCCGCGTCGGTAGCTGGCGCTTCGTTGGCCAGTGGCGAGAAGGGGATGATCTGCGCGCCAGCCTGCCGCCAGCCTTCGATCAGATGGGGATAGGTGAAGGAAAAGGCGGAGTCCTGCGCCAGTGCGATCCGTTGCGCGGGGGGCGATGGCAGCGATCCGGCGATGCCTGGCGATCCATGGCGCGCCGCGGAGACGATCGCGCCCAGATCGCAATGGGCGCGCAGGAAGGCGGCATAGTCGGTGATCGCCCGGTCCAGATCGGGATGCTCGATCGCCTGAACCAGTCCCAGATGCCGCTCCGGCAAAGTCAGGTCACTGCGCCGGGGAAGCGCGCCAAACACCGTGATCCCCGCCTGCTCCATGCCCCGCCGGGCCAGCCGTTCATGGCGCGGGCTGGCGACGCGGTTCAGGATCACACCGGCAAAGGGCAAATTCCGGTCGAACAGCCTAAAGCCCAACGCGGTGGCCGCTGCCGATTGCGCCTGACCGCTGACATCGACCACCAATATCACCGGCCAGCCCATGCGGCGCGCCATGTCGGCGCTTGCCCCATTGCCGCTCGCACCGACGTTTGCAACGCCATCGTAGAGGCCCATTGATCCTTCGGTCAGGATGATGTCCGCGCCGGTCGCGCGGGCGGCGATCGCGTCGATCAGACCCGGCACCATCGCCCAGCTGTCGAGATTATAGGAGGCGCGGCCGCTGGCGGCGCGATGAAAGGCCGGATCGATATAGTCGGGGCCACTCTTGAACGGCTGCACCGCCAGCCCATCCTGCGCCAATGCACGCAGCAGGCCGAGCATCACCGTGGTCTTGCCTGTCCCCGAAGCGGGGGCGGCGATCATCAGGCCGGGGACGCTCATTCCCGTGCGCCTGCGAAAGGCGACTGCGCGCTTTGCTGGCGGAAGCGGCGGTCATAGCCGGTCGCATAGAGGCTGCTTTCCGCGAAATCATCCGTGGCCAGTACCTGACCGACGACGATCAGCGCGGTGCGTTCCATGCTGCCCGCGACCGCCTGCTCGATGGTGGCGAGGGTGGCTCGGACGACGCGCTGGTCCGGCCAGCTGGCGCGCCACACGACCGCAGCCGGGCAGTCCGGGCCATAGGCCGGGGTGAGGTCCGCGACTACCCGGTCGAGCTGGTGGATCGAGAGGTGGATCGCCAGCGTCGCCCCGGTCGCTGCGAAATTGGTCAGGCTTTCGGCGGGCGGCATGGCGCTGGCGCGACCGGGCGTGCGGGTCAGGACCAGCGACTGGGCGAGGCCCGGCAGGGTGAATTCGGCTTCCAGCGCGGCGGCAGCGGCGGCGAAGGCAGGGACGCCCGGCGTGACGGTGAAGGGAATGCCCAGCGCGCGCAGTCGTCGCAATTGTTCGCCCATCGCCGACCAGATTGACAGGTCACCCGAATGAAGCCGGGCTATGTCATGGCCCTCCGCATGGGCGGCTTCGATCTGTGTCATGATCTCGTCCAGCGAGAGCGGTGCTGTGTTTACGACGTGCGCGCCCGGCGGGCAGTGCGCCAGTAGCGCTTGCGGCACCAGCGACCCGGCATAGAGGCAGACGGGCGACGCAGCGATCAAGTCGCGACCGCGCAGGGTGAGCAGGTCGGGCGCGCCGGGACCGGCGCCGATGAAGTGGACGGTCATGCGGGGGGTCCTTGGGCGATGGCGCAGGTCGCCATGTGATCGGGGGAAATCTGGCGGGGGGATAGCAGGGTGGCACCCGTCCCGGCTGCGGCGAGGGCGGCTGCTTCGGCGACGCTGCCGACACCATAAGCGGTCAGGCTGGCGGGCGAGGTCGAAGGGGTGCCCTGCGCGCGCAGGGTGTCGCGGGAGATGACGAGGAGCTTGATGCCCAGCGCATCGGCCAGCGGACGAAGCAGCGCAGTCTTGTCCAATGGGGCAGCGAACGCGGTCACGGCGGGCAGTCCCTCTTGCGCCAGCGCGAGCGCGCTTTCCAACGAGGCAAGGCTGGCACCTTGCCGAAAGCCGAAACCAGCGACGATCATAGGGTGACGCTCCATTGGACCAGCGGATAATGGGGGCGCCAGCCGTGGCGGCTGCCCAAGGGCGCAGCGTCGGCCAGGTCTATCCGCATGAGACTGCCGCCTTTCTCGCCATGGGCGCGTGCGAGTAGCGCCTCGGATTCCAGCGTCACGGCGTTGGCGACCATGCGGGTGCCGGAGGGCAATCGAGCGAAGAGATGGGTGAGCAGGGCGTCGGACAGGCCGCCGCCAATGAAAACGGCATCGGGTGCGCCATCGGGCAATATGGCGGGCGCACGACCCGTGATGACTTGTAGCCGGTCGACGCCCAGCGCGGCGGCATTGGCGGCGGCGCGGGCGGCGCGCACCGGATCAGATTCTAACGCCATGGCGCGGTTGGCGGGGTGAGCGAGCAACCATTCGATCGCGATCGAACCGGAGCCTGCGCCAATGTCCCATAATGTTTCGCCAGCGCGCGGGGCGAGAGCGGAAAGGGTGAGCGCCCGCACGGGACGCTTGGTCATCTGGCCGTCATGATCGAACAGCGTGTCCGGCAGGCCTGAAGCGCAGGGCAGCGCCATGCCGTTACCGGCGCAGGCGATACCCACCGCGACCGGATGCGATATGTCGGCAAAATCCAGATCGCTGGCTGTTGCCGTACGAGTGCGTTCGCGCGGGCCGCCCAGCGCCTCCAGCACATGCAGGGGCGATGCACCGAACCCCAGCGCCTCCAGATAAGGGGCGAGTTCCCCCACGGCAGCGCCATCACGCAACAGGGCGATCATTCGGCGACCGGGGGCCAGATGCGGGCGGATGCGGGTCAGCGGTGCGGCGTGCAGCCCGATGCAGACCGTCCGCTCGATCGCCCAGCCCAGCCGCGCTGCGGCCAGCGCGAAGATCGAGGGAGCAGGGTGGGCGCACCATTCGCCGGGCTGAAGATGCGCCGTCACGACCGATCCTGCCCCGAACCAGAAGGGATCGCCCGATGCCAGCATCACGACCTGCCGCCCGCGCTGTTCCAGCAGCAACGGCACGCCATCGGCAAACGGCACCGGCCATTCCACCACCGGGCAATGGAGCGCCGGCAGCAACGCCAGATGCCGCGCTGCGCCCATCACCAGTTGCGCTTGCGCCAGCGCGTCACGCGCCGCTAAGGCGAGGCCGTCGGCTCCATCCTCTGCGATGCCGATGATCGTCAGCCAGGGAGCGTCAGCCATGCCCAACATCCTGCTGCTGGGCGGCACGACGCAAGCGAGCGCACTCGCTCGTCTGCTGGCCGAGGCCGGGATTGCGGCGACGCTCAGCTATGCCGGGCGCACCGACCAGCCGCGCGCGCAGCCGGTGCCGATCCGGGTCGGTGGCTTTGGCGGGGCGGAGGGGCTGGCGCGCTATCTGCGCAATAACGGTATCACCCATCTGGTCGATGCGACCCATCCCTTCGCAGCTACGATGAGCGCCAACGCGGTGGTGGCAGCGCAGATGACCGGCGTGCCGCTGATCGCGCTCTGCCGACCGGCCTGGCGCGCAGTGGCTGGTGATAGCTGGACCCATGTGCCTGACATAGCGGGGGCTGTGGCAGCGCTGACCGGACCAGCCCGCTGCGTCATGCTGGCGCTGGGGCGGATGCATGTCGATTCCTTCACCGCCCGGCCGCAGCACCATTATCTGCTGCGCTTCGTCGATGCGCCCGCAACCCCGCCCGCCTTGCCCTGGCATGATCTGGTCGTTGATCGTGGTCCGTTCAGAGCGGAAGCCGACACAGAATTGATGCGCGCCTATGGCATCGACCTGCTGGTCTGCAAAAATGCTGGCGGGACTGGCGCGGAGGCGAAGTTGATTGCGGCGCGAACGCTGGGGCTGCCGGTCCTGCTGATCGACCGACCGGTCTTGCCGCAGCGGCTGGAGGTGGATGATCCGCAAGCGGTCATGGAGTGGCTGGGTCATGCCGCCGACCGCGGAGTATAGAGGATCGCTCCTGCCGTCCGCTCGATCAGGCGGGTGCGGCTGGACCCGACAATGACCATGGTGCGCATATCCGCCATGTCGGGCGTTGCCTGCGACAGCGGCACGATGCGCAATAGTTCGTCGGGCGTGGAGACGGCGCGGGCGAACAGGATCGGGCGGTCGTCGCGACATTCCTCGCGCAACAGGTGCAGGATCGCCGCGAAACCGTCGGGTCGGCCTTTCGATCGCGGATTATAGAAGGCGATGGCGAAATCCGCCTCCACCGCCAGCCGTACCCGCCGTTCGATCATATGCCAGGGCTTGAGGTTGTCCGACAGGTTGATCGCGCAGAAATCATGACCGAGCGGCGCGCCTGCCCGCGCGCTGGCCGCCAGCATCGCGGTGATGCCGGGCAGCACGTCGATGCGCAGGTCGCGCCAGTGGGTCGGGCCGCTTTCCAGCGCTTCGAACAGGGCGGCGGCCATCGCGAATACGCCGGGATCGCCAGAGGATACGATCACGACGCGATGTCCGGTCGCCGCCAGCCGCAGCGCGTGGGCGGCCCGCTCCAACTCCACCCGATTATCGGACGGATGCAGCGTCAGCCCGGCGCGCGGCGCAATGCGCGCGACATAGGGGATATAGCCGATCACGTCCGTCGCCTGCGCCAGTGCCTCGGTCACCTGTGGCGTGACCATCGCGTCGCTGCCCGGCCCAAGGCCGGCTATGGCGATCCAGCCAGTCGCGCTCATGGCCGTCGCCCCTGACCATGGATAAGCAGGATCGAGAAATAGGGCGTCACCCGTTCCGCCTCGACCAACCGCGTCACGCGCTGGTCGGGCATGGCGGCATGTTCGACCAGCCAAGCGGACTCGGCGCGGCCAGCGGCGATGACGGCGCGGCGCAGCTTGGCGAGGTTGCGGCCGATCTTCATCACCACCAGCGCGTCAGTATCGCGGATGCGGCGGGTCAGTTCTTCCTCCGCCATGGTCGCCATCAGCACGGTCAGCACATCGTCGCCCCAGCTGATCGGCGCACCCGAAGCGGTCCAGGCACCGGCCATGCCACTGATCCCCGGCACGACCGCGACCGGCGCGATGCCCGACAGGCGGCTGTGCAGATGCATGAAGGAGCCGTAGAAAAAGGGATCGCCCTCGCACAGCACCACGACATCCGCGCCGCCCATCGCCAGCGCGGCGAGCCGGGCCGTGCAATCGGCGTAAAAGGCGGATAGGCACTGGTTGTAGCGCGGGTCGGTCAGCGGGATTTCGGTCGTGACCGGATATTCCATCGGCATTTCGATGACGTTGGGGCGCAGCATCCCCTCGACAATGCGCCGCGCCTGTCCGGGTCGTCCGGCCTTGCGGAAATAGGCGACATGGCGCGCGCCACGTACCAGCCGGTCGGCGCGGACACTGAGCAGATCCTGCGCGCCGGGGCCGAGGCCGACGCCATGGATAGTGCCGATGGTCGTGATCGCGTTCATTCTGCTTCACTCGCCAGTGCGTTGATTGCGGCGACGGTGATCGCGCTGCCACCGAGACGCCCCTCGACAATCGTGCAGGGGACGGGCTGCGCTGCCCACAAGGCATCCTTGGATTCGGCCGCGCCGACGAAGCCGACCGGGCAGCCTATGATCGCGGCGGGGCGCGGGCAGTCGGGATCTTCCAGCATGTTCAGTAGATGGAACAGCGCGGTCGGCGCATTGCCGATCGCGACGAGTGCGCCCGCCAGATGCGGTCGCCAGAGCTCCAGCGCGGCGGCGGAGCGGGTATTGCCCATCGCCTGCGCCAGACCGGCGACTTGCGGATCGTGCAGCGTGCAGATGACGGGATTGTCGGTGGGGAGGCGGGTGCGGGTCACCCCTTCGGACACCATCCGCGCGTCGCACAAGATCGGCGCGCCTGCCGCCAGTGCTGCGCGCGCAACGTCCGCGAAGCCTTCGGAAAAGCGGATATGGCGGGCGAGATCGACTATCCCAGCGGCATGGATCATCCGCACCGCGACCGGCTCTTCCCCGGCGGCAAAGCGAGCGAGGTCGGCCTCCGCGCGGATCATGGCGAAGGACTGGCGATAGATCGCTGCGCCATCACGTTCGTAAATATGGGGCATCAGGCGGCTCCGAAATGGGCAAGGAGGGCAGCTTGCGTCAGGCCGGATTGCAGCGGCGCATCCCCAGCGCGGGCGTTGATCGCGAGATCGAAACGGTCGTCTCGTCCGGTCAGCATGACATCGGCAGGCGCAGCGCGGGCGCAGCCCTTGGCACAGCCCGACACATGCAAGGAGCCTGTGACATGAGGGGCGAGGCGGCGGGTGAGGGCGCGGGTTTCGACGGTCGATTGCGGGCAGTCTGGCGCGCCGGGGCAGGCATCGACGTGCAGCAGCGGATCGGCGGGATCGGTGATCCAGCCATCGTCAGCAGGTGTCCCTTGCCCTTCGATCAGCAGCATCCGCCAGGGGGTGAGGCGGATGGCGTCGATAGAGATAAGGCGTGACAGCTGCGCGGCTGTGATCCGGCCAAAGGGCGCGCCCAGTACGCGGCGTCCCGGCACCACTCGGCGGGCGGGATGAGCGGGCGGGATCGCGCCAGTCGCAAAGGGCGGGAGGGTGGCCCGATGCCGTGCCATGCGCCGGGCATCCTCACCGCCGCTTTCGACGAACCAGTGGGCGAGCGCCAACAGAGCATCGACCTCCGCGCCCTGCATCACCGGCGCACCGGTCTCATGACCATCCGCGCGCAGGATCAGGCCGCCATGCTGTCCGCGCTCGATGCGGAAGTCGCCGCTTTCGTTGTGCAACGCACATGCCTCTCCGGCGTCGATGATGAAGCCGACCTTGCCGGGCAAGTCGGGCAACTCGTTCAGCCTTGCGATCAAGCTCCGTGCGATCCGGGCCGTGTCGTCGCCGTCCTGCCACTCGGGGGCGACCAGCAGGTTGCGCCGGGTTTCGATCACTGGATCAGGATCGACCAGTCCTGTCGCAACCAATGTCGTGAGTAAGGCGGGGAGGGCAGCTTCGCTCACACCGCGTAGCTGGAGATTGGCGCGGCTGGTCAGGTCGATCTGGCCATTGCCGTGATCCGCCGCGGCCTCGGCCAACACCGCCATCTGCGCGCGGGTAACCCGGCCCAACACTGGCCGCACCCGGACGATCAGGCCATCGCCTGCCGCCATCGGGTGCCACGCATCTGGACACCAACCCTTCACCGCAAAGCTGCTCATGACTGCGGCTCCAGACCGGCGAGGATCGAATTGCGCCGGGTGCGCCACAGCCCGGCGGCGTGGAGCGCGGCGAAGCGTTGCTCCATCGCCGCCAGCGCACCGGGGTTCTCGCGGGCCAGAAAGGCGCGCACATCGGCCTCGCCCAGTGTCGCGTCATGAAAGAGGTCGAACAGATGTTCCGGCACTTGTCCGGTCAGATGCGCGAACGCCCCCAGATGATCGAGCGTCGCGGCAATCTCTGCCCCGCCGCGAAAACCGTGCCGCATCATGCCGCTGATCCAGCCGGAATGCGCGGCCCGCGCCCGCACGACTCGTGCAATCTCCTCGGTCAGGCTGCGTGCTGTTGGCCGGGTGGGGTCGCGATTGTCGAGATGGTAAAGCGCGGCGCTGCCGCCCGTCACCGCCTGCGCAGCGGCAAAACCACCTTCATGCGCGGCATAGTCGGCGGCCAGCAGCAGGTCGGTTTCGGGCAGGTCCTGCGCATGGACGAAACTGTCCGCGGCCGCGACCCGTGCGCGCAGTCCGCCGGGGTCTGTTGCTATGCCGGGCATATCAAACGCATGGTCGGATGCGGCCAGCCAGGCTTCGCCCGCCACTTTCCGTGCGGCGTCTGTGTATGTTTCGGCGGCATCGCCCATGCCCAGCCCATAACGCCCTGGTTGCGGCCCATAGACGCGCGGTGTAACCGAACGACCGGCGAAAGGGTTGTGGTCGGCCGGCTCATCACACTCGCCCAGCGCGCGCACCGCCTGCCCGAACAGCGCGCCCAGCGTTGGGAAGGCATCGCGAAACAGGCCCGATACGCGCAACGTCACATCGATACGGGGCCGATCGAGCAACGACAGCGGCAATATCTCCACCCCCGTCACCCGCTCCGACGCTGTATCCCACACGGGTTTGGCGCCCAGCAGGTGCAGCGCCATCGCGTAATCCTCACCCGCAGTGCGCATCGTCGCCGATCCCCACAGGTCGATCACCATCGCGCGGGGATAGTCCCCCTGATCCTGCAAATGACGGCGCACCACATCCTGCGCCATTCGCACCCCCTGCGCGTGGGCGCTGCGGGAAGGGACGGCGCGCGGGTCGATGCTGTAGAGGTTGCGCCCGGTCGGCAGCACGTCGGTTCGCCCGCGATGCGGCGATCCTGAAGGGCCGGGCGCGACCCGCCGCCCGGCCAGCGCCGCGCGCAGACCCTCACGCTCCGCCGCACCTTGCTCGCCCCGACCAAAGACGTGCAGCCCATCCCCATATTGGCTTTCCTTGACGTCGCAGACGAAGCGGTCGATGCGGGTGATGATCTCCACCGGGGACGCATCCGCCGCGATGCCCAGTTCCGTTTCCAGCCCCAGCGCGCATGCTTCGTCGGCAATGTCGGCCTGCAAACGCGCCCGCCGCGCCGGGTCCAGCCCGTCGGCGTTGGAAAATTCGTCGAGCAGCGCCTCGATCCGCGCCAGCCCAGCGCCGCTGCGGGTGGGGGCAAGCGGTGGCGGGGCATGGCCGATCGTCACCGCGCCGATCCGCCGCTTCGCCTGCGCCGCTTCGCCAGGATCATTGACGATGAAGGGATAAATGACCGGCATCGCCCCGGTCAGCGCCTGCGGCCAGCAGTCGTCCGACAGCGCGACGGCCTTGCCCGGCAACCATTCGAGCGTGCCATGCGCGCCCATATGGATCAGCGCGTCGATCCGCTGCTCCCGCAGCCAGAGATAGAAAGCGACATAGGCATGGCGCGGGCAACGCGACAGGTCGTGATAATCCTGATCGCGCGCCGCTGGGTCGCCCCGTTCGGGCTGGAGCGCGACGAGGACATGGCCTGCGCGGAAAGCTGAAAAGGCGAAATGGCCGTTTAGCGCTGCCGGGTCGCTTTCCGGCTCTCCCCATGTGGTGGCGATGTCGGCGCGCAGGGATGGCGAAACTGTATCGAGGGCGGCGCGATAGTGCGAGAGCGGCCAATAGATGCGCTCTTCTGCCAGTCGTTGCGGCAGGTCAGGGCTGGTGATGGTGGCATAACCAGCCCCGGCCAGATCCTCCAGCACGGCCTGTGCCGATGCCAGCGCATCCAGCCCGACCGCATAGGCCATTTGCCACGCCTTGCCGGGATAGGTGGACAGCAGCAGCGCCAGTTTCCGCGTAGCGGCAGGCTTCGCCGCCAACGCGATCCAGCCCGCCACCCGATCAACGATCGCTGCGACCTGCGCGGGATCGGCGCGATGACGCGCGCGGGCGTGGTGCAGGTCCGGGTCGCGCGCCTCCGCGTCCTTGAAGCTCGCCACGCCAGCGAAAATCCGTCCGTCCATCTCCGGCAGCACGACATGCATGGCCAGGTCTGCGGGCGAAAGGCCACGTGCGGCGTCGGCCCAGGCCGCACGGCTGTTGGTGGCCAACGCGATCTGGATCATCGGCACGTCGATGCTATCGAACGGGGTTTTGCCATCCTCGCCACGCGCGGAAAAGGCAGTGGCGTTGACGATCGCCGCGGGGGCCAGTGCGCTCGCCCAGCGGGTCAGCCAGCCGCGCACATCGGCGGCTTTGAGCGATGGCGCGAACAGGGCGATGATATCGAAGCCGCGTTGCTCGAACGCCCGCTGTAACGCGACGAACGGGTCAAGATCACCGGCCACCAGATAGGATCGGTAGAAGAGCAGCAGGATGCGCGGCCTGTCAGACGCAAGGGCGAATGCGGCTGGACATGTCACGCCTTCGCCCGCCCGCCACGCCCCGATGGTCGCGACGGGTTGGGGCTGGCCCATGTCATTCGCCGCAAGACCGGCATCGCGCGCCAGTTCCCGCAGCGCTGCCATCGCCGATTCCGGCCCTCCGGTGTCGCACAGTCGCGCCAGCATCCGAAGCCGATCCACCCGCAAAGTCGATGCTGCATCCAGCCGCGCGTCCTCCCGTCCGTCGCCTGGCAGCACGGCCAGCGCAATGCCCTGCGCCCTGGCCAGTGCCTCCACCTGTTGCAGGCCATAGGACCAGTAGGACGCGCCGCCGATCAGCCGGATCAGGATCGCCCTCGCGCCGGACAGGGTGCGTTCGATATAGGTGTCGACCGAGAGCGGATGCGCCAGCGTCGCCAGATTGGCGAGGCGCAGCGTCGGCAATCCCTTGCCCAGCCGCCACCCGGCCGCGAACGCGCCCAAATCGCTGTCGGAAAAGGACAGGACCACCATGTCCGCAGGCGGCTGCGCCAGATCCTGCGGACTGGCGACATCCTCCATGCCCGGCGTTTCGCGGAAGATGACGTGCATCGTGTGCGCTCAGTCCAGCAGCGCAGCCCGGATGGCGTCGGGGTCGATATGATCATGCTCGGCGATCACCACCAGCGACGTGCCGCGCGGTTCGCCGGGGTGCCATAGCCGGTCATAATGGCAACGCACCCGCGCGCCGACCGCCTGCACCAGCAACCGCATCGGCTTGCCGGTTACGGCGGCATAGCCCTTCACTCGCAATATCTGCCGGTCGCGGGCCAGTGCCTCGATCCGCGCGGTCAGGGTGGCAGGGTCGGTGATTTCGCCCAGCGCGATCACGACGCTGTCGAAATCCTCATGTTCATGCTCATCCTCGCCATCATGGTGGGACGGGCGGGACGCGATGTCATCTTCCGCGGCTGTGCCAAGGCCCAGGATCAGGCGCGGGTCGATGACGCCGTCGGTCAGTTCGATTACCGGGACCGGGCGCGGTGCCTCCGCCGCGATCACGGCGCGCGCGACCGCCACGCCGTCCGGCCCGGCCAGATCCACCTTGGTCAGCAGCACCATGTCGGCGCAGGCCAACTGATCCTCAAACACTTCGGCGAGTGGCGTTTCATGGTCGATGCCCGGATCGGCGGCGCGTTGCGCTTCTATAGCGACCAGATCGGGCGCGAAGCGACCTGCAGCTACCGCTTCGGCGTCGGCCAGCGCCAGTACCCCGTCCACCGTGATGCGGCTGCGGATCGCGGGCCAGTCGAATGCCTTGAGCAGGGGTTTGGGCAGGGCCAGCCCCGATGTTTCAATCAGGATATGGTCGGGTCGGGGATCGAGTGCGAGGAGATGTTCGACCGTGGGAATGAAATCGTCCGCCACGGTGCAGCAGATGCAGCCATTGGCCAGTTCGACGATATTATCGGCCGGGCAATCGGGAATGGCGCAGGATTTGAGGATGTCGCCATCCACCCCCAATGTGCCGAATTCATTGACGACGACCGCCAGCCGCCGCCCGCCCGCGTTGCGGATCAGGTGGCTGATGAGCGTGGTTTTCCCCGCGCCCAGAAAGCCAGTGACGATGGTGACGGGCACCTTGGTGAGGTCCGACATGGCAATTCTCCGCGCGCCGCGACGACGAAGGGCGGGGCGTACCGGCGCACGTCGCCGGTCGGCGCGCGACGACGGACAGGCGCGCAAAGTCGCCCGGCGCAACGCACCGATGCGGCCCCAGCCGCATGGACTCGTCGCTCAGACGGAGAGTTACCGTGCCAAGACCATCCCCTGGATCTGGGCAAGAGCGACCGGTGCGCCGGCAGGTCTCCTGGCTCGCGGGTCACAGCTTGATGCACGCCTTCCCGGATTCGCGCATGGTGCGCCGTCCAGTGGCTGCTCCCCCAAAAGAGGAGCGATGTGCATCGCGCTATCCGCTTACAGTTGCAGGGACAGCCGCGGATTTGGACGGAAAACCGCCCGCACCGCATTCCCGATTAAGCCTCTTGCGAGGCACCGGCGCGATCATGTGAGAACCGGCGTAAACCGGCTTTCACGCCTGTCCCTAATCCAGTTTATCGCCCAAGCCAAGCATGATCAGGTCGCCAGTCGCACCTCAATCTCGTCGAAGCGTCGCCACCGGTAGATCAGGAAACTGGCGATCCAGCAGAACAGGAACAGACCGATAATGGCAAAGCCCAGACTGTTGAAATTCTCGCCCAGCGCGCCAGCCATGTCCCATGGCCAGCCAGCCAGCCCCAGCTTGTCGCCAATCAGCGCGATCGTTTCGATCCCGCCGATGACGATGGCGACAATGGCCGAGATCAGGGTGATGGTGATATTGTAATAAAGTTTGCGGATAGGTTTGACGAACGCCCAGTCATAGGCACCCAGCATCACCACCCCGTCCAGCGTGTCGATCAGCGCCATGCCGACCGCGAACAGCGCAGGCAGGACCAATATGGTGCCGATCGACAGGCCGTTGGCCGCCTGATGCGCGGACATGCCCAATATCGCGACTTCGGTGGCGGTATCGAAACCGAAGCCGAAGAGGAAACCTAAAGGGGCCATATGCCAGCTGCGGTTGACCAGCCGGAACATCGGGCGGAACAGTCGGGCCAGCAGGCCGCGCCCGGACAGCAGCAGGTCCAGATCCTCCTCATTATAGGCGCCGCCCGCCCGGACATGGGCGAAGCTGCGCCATACCGATCGCAGGATGATGAGGTTCATGCCCGCAATGGCGAACAGGAAGAGCGCGGACACTGCGGTCGCGACCACGCCGCCGACTTGTTTGAACCAGACGAAATCGGACAGGGCGTTGGTGGTCAGCACGATCAGCACGGAGGCTATGGCGATGATGCTGCTATGGCCGATGGCAAACCACAGGCCGACGGAGATGGGTCGCTGACCTTCCTGCATCAGCTTACGGGTCACATTGTCGATCGCCGCGATATGATCGGCATCGACGGCGTGGCGCAGGCCGAGACCCCAAGCGAGCAGCGCGGTCCCCAGCATCAGTGGTTGATCGTGAAACAGGCTGACGGCCCAGCCCCAGGCGGCCATATTCGCCACAATCAGCGCGGCGATCAGCATCGCGACGCGACTGCGCAGCCGCGTCATTCCCTTGTTTTTCGGGTCGCTCACAAGCGTCTCCCCCTGGCGTCCTGCGACATGGCCGGGCCTGCTGGCGCAACGCGACAGCCGACACGCGCGGCGACCGGACGCATCAAGCGGCCAACGCACGTCCCGAAGCGGCCCCGCCGCTTACACGTCGCTCAGACGGAGTTCACCGTGCCACGGCCATCCCCTGGGCCAGGGCTAGAGCGACCAGACGCCGGCAGGTCTCCTGGCTTGCGGGTCACAGCTTGATGCGCGCCTTCCCAGGCCTCGCAGGATTTAGCGTCCGGCCCAGTGGCTGCCCCTTGGATATCGGGGCGTGTGCATCGCGCTATCCGCTTACAGTTGCAGGGACAGCCGTGGATTTGGACGGCAAAGCGCCCGCACCACATTCCCGATTAAGCCCTTGATAGGGCACCGGCGCGATCATGTTTGGAAACCGGCATGAGCCGCCTTCCGCGCGCGTCCCTAGATGAGTTTATGGCAAAGGCCAATGGGACTTTGCGCGTCAGACCGGCCAGGCTTCAAGCCGCCAGGCCGAATCCCAGAACATCCATTCGTACCGGGTCGCATTGCGGAAGGCGCGGGCCATGGCTTCGCGCATTGCCGGAGTCGTGGTGGCGGCGGCTTCGTCCACCAGCGCGCGGACGCGGTCGGTCGCTGCGCCAAAGCCGGGATCGGCATAGGTGTCGATCCATGGCGCATAGGGGTTGGGGCTGGTGGCGCGCGGCTTGATGGCGCAGCCGACTTCCCAATAGACCCAGAAGCAGGGCAGGATGCCTGCGATCAGCTCTTCATAGCTGCGGGTCGCGGCGAGGCTCGCCAGATAGCTGGTATAGCCAAGGCAGGCCGGGGTCGGTTCGGCGGCCTGCGCCATCGCTGCGGTCACGCCGAACTGTGCGAAGAAGGCCTGATGCAGCCCTTCCTCCACCTGCACCGCGACCTTGGCCCCATCGGAAAATTCCAGCCGGCCGGCAGGGCTGGGCGCACGGGCCGCGGCGATCGCCAGCACGCGGGCATATTCGGCGAGGTAGAGGCTGTCCTGTACGATATAATGCTGGAAACTGTCGCGCGGCAGCGTGCCGTCGGCCAGTGCGGTCAGGAATGGATGGGCCAGGATCGCCTGCCGCAGCGGGGCGACCTCCGCCCAGATCTGATCGCAAAAGCCCATCGCTATGTCCTTCGTCAGAAGCGCACGGTGGCGCTGGCGCCGAACTGGCGGCCGGTGTTGATGGTGAAACTGTCGAATGGACCATTGGGACCGAGGCCCAGCAGCAGCGGCAATTGCTGCTGGCCAAAGGCCGAGATCGCCCAGCGCTTGTCGAGCAAATTTTTGGCCCACAGGTCGAAAGTCCAAGCCCCATGGCTGACGCCGACCCGCCCGTCGACCGAGGTGTAGCCGGGCGAATGGAGGATATTGTCGATCTCGAAATCGACGCGGGACACATAGGCGACACTGAGCCGTACATTGACCGTTGCCGGACCAGCCGCGCCCTGCCAGCCCAGGCCGCCATTGACGGTCCAGTCGGGCGCATTGGGGGTCCGCTGGCCGCTCATGTCGAGGATGGCGGGTTCGCCGGGTTCTGGCGTGGGGTTGGGGGTGAAATAGGTGCCGGTGCGGCTGTGGGTCCAGGCCAGCCCACCGTCGAGACTGAATCCTGCACCCAGCGCCGCCTGCGCCGATGCCTCGATCCCGTGGACATCGACCTGCGGCACCGACAGCACGACCGAATTGCCCAGGAATACGGTGTTCTGGAAATTGTCATAGTCGGTGACGAACCCGGCCAGCGACAGGCGGATGCGGCCATCGGCGCTCTCGGCCTTGACCCCCACCTCGATCGACCGGGTGGTTTCGGCCGGGAACACCGCTTGCCATACGTCGGCTGGGCCGGGCAGGGGGTTGAAGCCGCCCGCCTTGAATCCGATCGCGCCGGTGACATAGGCGGTCAGATGATCGGTCGGACGCCAGGCGATAGACAATTTGGGTTGCCACTTCTCGAATGTCCGGGCGCGCTGGGCAACGGTCGTGCCGCTAACGGTGCCGACCGTATCTTCCTCGCGCCGGTCGCGGTCGTAGCGCAGTGCCAGCGTCGCTTCGACCTGCGCCGTAATGTCATAGCTGGCCTGGCCGAAAATGCCGATCTGGCTGGATCGGGTTTCGGCGCGGAACGCTTCGCCACCGAACAGCAGCGGCCCGAAATCATCGGTGCGGTCGCGCTCCAGCCGCTGATAGAACAGGCCGACATGCCAGCGCAGCGGCCCGTCGCCACGCGAGGCCAGCCTGGTTTCGCTGGTCCATGCCTTGATATCAACGGGTTGAGCGATGGGTTGGATACCATCTGGAAAGGCGGGGACGCCAAAGAAGGTTAGCGGCTTGTCGTTGCGAAAATCCAGTTCCTCAACAAAATCCTTGTGATAATCATCATAGCCACCAGTCCATGTGAACAGCAGCGCATCGCCCGCTTCCTGTTCATAACTGGCCTGCGCGCCCCACCATGTGCGCGATGCCCGGCCTTCAAAATCGCCGAACGGGTTGGTCAGCGCCGCGCCCGACAGTCGCCCGCCATAGAGACCGGTGACATTGCCCGACGAGATATAGGCCGCGCCGCCTTCCTCATTGGCCCAGCCCAGACGGAAGCGGAAGGTGGCGGTTTCATTGAGCGCGACCTTCGCCTTCAGGCGCAGATTGCGGCTGATGCTGCCATCGACCTTCTTGTCGAGGAAGCTATTGCGGATGAAGCCGTCGCTGTTGCGATAGGAGCCGGACAGGCGCAGTTGCACCTGATCCGACACGGGCGCGTTGACCACGCCATCGGCGGTCCAGGTCAGGCCATTGCCGATACCGACCGCTGCCTCGCCGCCCCAGTCCGGGCCGGGATCATTGGTCGTCATGGCGATCGCCCCGCCCGATGCCGAGCGGCCAAACAGTGCGCCCTGCGGCCCCTTCAAAATCTCGACCCGCGCCAGATCATAGGGGCGCAGCGTGAACAGTTCCGAATCGGGCAGCGCGAGGCCATCGACGATATAGGCGATAGACGGCGACTGGCTGCGGTTGGTGGATATGCCGCGCACCGAAATAAGGTTGGTGCCGGGGTCCTGATCATGAATCATGAAAATGCCCGGCGTCGCGGCGATGAAATCGTCGATCGTGGTCAGGCGGCGCGCAGCGATGGCGGCTGGACCATAGACGGCGATCGTGTCCGGCACCCGGATTTCCGCTTCCTCGCGGCCGCGCGCGGTTACGACGATGCTGTCATCGGCATGGGCAATACCCCCTCCCAGGAGCAGCGCGATCGAGATGGCAGGTGACGTAATGGCGTAAAAACGCATATCCCTATTCCTCCGCCGGTGTGAGCCGGATCAGGTTCGCGGGTTTGCCGACTGGACGCCCCCTGCGCCCGATCCGCCTCTCAGCCCTGACAGCGCCAGGACACCCCGTGGGTTGAAACTGAGCGTGCGCCTATGGCGTCCTGCGCCGCGCGTCAAATGATCGCTGCGAGCCTTGCGCATATTCCTGCCGAAGCGGGGGTGGTTTTCAGTCAGCTATGGCGTCGATCGAGGATGATCCGTTATCGACGGCGTGGCCAAGCCCTTATTGTGCCTGTGGCTATGATTCATGCTTACCCCCTGGTCCCGTCATGGTGATGATCGCCCCCTTTTTGCTGCTGGCCGCCGCGGCGGGCGATGCGATGCCGTCGCGCCCCCATTCGCATATCCATGCGGCGGGGGAGATTGACGAGGAACAGGGACCGCTGCTGCTGGAGGTCACCTATACCGGCGAAGTGATGGGCAATGTAGCGGGCGGGGTGAAGCGGCGCGCACGCTATCTCGACAATCTGGACATTGTGCTGGAGGCCGATCTGGAGGCGATGCTGGGCTGGCGCGGGGCTGAAGCGCATGTCTATGGCATCTATAATAATGGCGCGTCGATCTCCAACGCGGTGGGCGACGCCCATGCCGTCAGCAATATCGAGACGGGGACGCGGGCGTTCAAACTTTATGAAGCGTGGATCGACCAGATGGTCGCGCCCGGCCTGTCGCTGCGCGCGGGCCTGTATGACCTCAATTCGGAATTTGATTCGCTCGACGCCGCTGGTGTGTTCGTCGGCAGCGCCCATGGTATTGGCAGCGACATTTCGCTTACCGGTCGCAATGGCCCGTCCATCTTCCCTTCGACATCTTTGGCGGCGCGGGTCGAATGGCGGCCTGCCAAGGGCTGGGCCGTGCGCGCCGCCGTGCTGGACGGGGTGCCGGGCGATCCCGATCATCCCGCCCGCACCGCGATCAAGCTCGGTAAGGGCGACGGCGCGCTGCTGATCGGTGAGTTGGAAGCGCCTGTCGCTGGTGCGCGGCTGTTGCTGGGTCACTGGCGCTATACCGCGACCTTCGATGCGTGGGACGGAAGTCGGGGACAGGGCAATGCCGGTGTCTATCTGCGCGGCGAAATGCCGCTGATGAGTGATGGTGAGGAACAGATTGACGGCTTCTTCCGGCTCGGCACGTCGAGCGGCCGGTTCAATATGTTCGACCGGTTCGCCAGTATGGGCGTGAAATGGAAAGGCGCACTGGCCGGGCGACCGGAGGATGAATTGGGTCTGGCGGTCATTACCGCCACGACATCCGCCGACTATCGCCGCGCCAGTGGCGCAGGCCGTTCCGAATCCGTCGCCGAAGTCACCTATCGCGCGCCTCTTTCACCCTGGCTGACGGTGCAGCCCAATATGCAATATGTCCGCAATCCCGCCGCCGACCCGTCCATCCGCGACGCCTGGGTGGTCGGGCTGCGCTTTGCCGTCGGATTCCGGCTGATCGATTAAGCGGTCGCGTCAGGCTGGCCCGCGCGGCGCGCGGCGGGCAGGGCCAATGTGATGAGCAGGCATAGCGCCATGGGCAGGATGGCGAACAGGAAAAATTGGTCCGGCCCTGCGCCTTGGCCGATCAGCCAGCCACCGGCCAGTGGACCGCCGATCGCGCCGATCCGGGCCACGGCGACGCCGAAGCCGATAGCAGTAGCCAGGCAATCGGGCGGAAAGACACCGGTGACGACGGCCATGATGCACAGATGTACCCCGACAATGCCGCCGCCCGCGACGAGCAGCAGCATGTTCCACGACAAAGGGTCAGCGGGCAGGATCGCCAGCAGGGTAAAGGCGACGATGATCGTGACATAGGCACCCGCCAGCGCCAGCACGGCATGATTGCGATCGATCAGCCAGGCGAGCGCGAGAGCAACGACCAAGCCACCCGACTGGATGATGGTGATCGAGCGCGCTGCCTGATCCAGTGTAAAGCCCGCCTGCGGCAACAGCGTCGGCACCCAACTGGTGATAAGATAGAGGCCGAAGGCATTGATACCATAGAGCAATGCAAAAATGACGGTCGGGAACCGTAATGGTTTGCGCAATATACGGGCAAGCGGGCGAACGGCCCGGTCATCAGCCGATGGCGCCATTTTCTGTTCGGCCGGAAATAGCAGGAAAAGGGCTGCGGCCAGCACCAATGTCGCGGCACCCGGCAGCAGGAACAGGGCGCGCCACCCGCCCAGCGCAACCAGCGGCGGCGCAATCAAACCCGCGGCGATCGCGCCAAAGGAGATGCCGAGCGATACGATCGTCAAGGTGCTGGCGCGTCGTCCCGGTGGCGCCCAGATGGCGGCCAGTGCGGTGACATTGGGCAGACATGCCCCCAGCGCCAGACCGGTCAGCAAGCGCCAGACGATGAAGCCGCTTATGCTCGTTCCGCTGGCGGTTGCCATGGTCAGCAGGCCGATACAGATGACAGAGAGGATGATCGTCCGGCGGCGGCCGAAGCGGTCGCCTAGCGGTGCCAGCAGGACCGCGCCAATGCCCAGCCCCAGCAATACCGCCGACAGGGCAAAACCAAAACGGGCGGGCGGAATGTCGAGCGCCGTCGCGATATGGGGCAGCGCCAGAGGCAGCGCAGCCAGATCATAGCCGTCGATGAACAGCACCAGACCGCACAGGACCAGCGACACGATCAGGCGCGGGGTAAAACCCGTGGCGTCGCTGGTCACGCGGCCTGCTCCAGCGGGCGGATCATGGATCGGCATTCCTCTCATTTTATCGTAACGAATGATACAATAGGGTTAGCCGGACCCGGACTGTCAAGCGCTAAAAAAGCCGATGCAACAGCTTGCGACAATTATAACGTTCGTTATAGTATCAAGCTGAGTAGGCGTGCAGCGCCGACCAGGAAGAGGATAGACCATGGTTCCCGACAACATCCATATCGCCCATCCCGACAAGCTGTTCATTGGCGGCGCATGGGTCGAATCGACGGGCGACCGGATGATCGAAATCGTCTCCCCCAATAGCGAGGAGGTCATCGCGCGCGTTGTCGATGGCACGGAAGCGGATATGGACCGCGCCGTCGCTGCCGCGCGCAAGGCGTTTGATGACGGGCCATGGTCGACCATGGCGCCAGCCGAGCGCGGCGCAATTTTGCGGCGGATGGGGGAGGAACTGGGCAAGCGCGCGCCTGAACTGGCCGCCGCCTGGACCGCGCAGGTCGGTGGTCTCGCCAGCTTCGCGCCGATCATGACGGGCGGAGCGACCGCAACGCTGATGGCGATCGCGGGCTATGCCGACAGCTTCCCCTTCGTCGAAAAGCGCCCGTCGAGTCAGGTCCATACCGCCATCGTGGCGCAGGAACCCGCTGGCGTCGTCGCGGCGATCGCACCATGGAACGCGCCCTATGGCATCATGTCGGCCAAGGTCGCCTATGCGATGGTGGCAGGCTGCACCGTCATCATGAAGCCATCGCCCGAAACCCCGCTGGAGGCCTATATCATGGCCGAAGCGGCGGAGGCGGCAGGCGTCCCAGCGGGGGTCGTCAATCTGGTCGCGGCGGGGCGCGATGCGTCCGACCATCTGGTCCGCAACCCCGGCATCGACAAGGTGACTTTCACCGGATCGACACTGGCGGGCAAGCGGATCGGCGAAGTGTGCGCCGGGCGGGTCGCGCGCTGTACGCTGGAACTGGGCGGCAAGTCGGCGGCCATCGTCCGTGACGATTTCCCCATCGAAGTCGCTGCCGCAATCCTGGGCAATACCATCACCATCATGAGTGGACAGGTGTGCGCCATGCTGAGCCGCGCCATCGTGCCGCGTCACCGCCATGACGAACTGGCCGACGCGATCGCCAAGGTGATGCAGGGCATCCGCATCGGCCATAGCGACGCACCTGATACCCAACTCGGTCCGGTGGCGATGCAGCGCCAGCTGGAACGGGTGGAGGAGTATGTCGGGCTGGGGCGGGCAAGTGCCGATCTGGTCACCGGCGGCAATCGTCCGGCCCATATGAACAAGGGCTATTTCATCGAACCAACCCTGTTCGCCAATGTCGATAATAAGAGCCGCATCGCACAGGAGGAGATTTTCGGACCTGTGCTGTGCCTGATCCCCGCCGATGATGAGGAGGATGCGATCCGCATCGCCAATGACAGCGCCTTTGGCCTCAACGGATCGGTGCTGACCAATGATGCAGACGCTGCCTATCGCATCGGTCGCCGTATCCGCGCGGGCGGGTTCGGGCAGAATGGCATGAAGCTGGAATTCGGCCTGCCCTTTGGCGGTTTCAAGCAATCGGGGATCGGCCGTGAGGGCGGCGTGGAAGGACTGCACCCCTATCTGGAAAGCAAGACGATCCTGCTCGACGCGACGCCCGCCGGCTTCTGACCATGATCGCGCTGGACGCACAGGGGCGGGGGCAGGGCGCTGTCTTTACCGCCGCGCGGATCATCTATGGTGGCTGGTTCCTATTTTCAGGGGTGGAATATTTCACCCCCTTCGACCTTCAGCCGCTGGGTAACACGCCGCTGGCGCAGGAATTCACCCTGGCGCTGATCCACAGCGGCTTGTTCGCGTGGATCAAGGTCATGGAGGTGGTCGTGGCGCTGCTGGTGTTGGCGAACCGCGCGGTATTGCCCGCCGCGCTGGCCAGTGTGCCGCTCAATGTCGTGATCGGTTACTGGAATTTCGTGCTGGATCCGGGCGTCGTCGAATATGCGTTCGGTATCGTCACCCTCCTGCTCAACGCCATACTCCTTTGGCCATGGCGCAGGGAATTGATCGCACTGCTGCGCTGGTAGGCTGTGATATATCGGCCATATTGCCAATTTAGTATGCCTGGGATACTTTCTCTTCCTGTGGGATGACTCGTTGACGACCAGCAATAGCGTCGCGACGGGCAGAGAGAGGGATGCCGGTTATGGCTCATGATGGTGTTGATCGTGCGGAGTGGGTCCGCTGAGCGCGGTCGAGCGCTTTTCCACCCGGCTGGTGCCGCCGCCGCGTCGCCAGCGTTTCTGGCGTGAGGTTGTCGCCGAAGCCTTCCCCGGCATGACCGCCCATGCGCCCGAAGGCATCAAGGCCGATCTGGCGCGCTGGTCGCTGGGCGGCGTCGGGCTGGCACGCGCGCGCAGCGAAAGGGCGCAGGTCAGCCGGGTCGCGACCGATGGCGATGAACGGCATCTGCTGCTCCATTTGCTCCATCGCGGGTCGATGACCATGCTGCATGGCGACCGCAGCAGCACCGCGCGGATCGGCGATATCGTGATCGCCGATGACCGCCACCCCTATGCCATCGACATTTCGCAATATAACGACTGCCTGATCCTTCAGGTGCCGATTGCGATGATGGGCGATGATATTGCCGGGCGCGATTGGCATGGCTGTCTGATGCCATCGACCAATCCCAACGTCCTGTTTTTGGCCCATGTGCTCCATGGCCTGTGGTCGCAGCGGGACCAGTTTGCCGATCTGGATGACGATGCCGGGGTGCTGCTGGCGGACGCCGCGCGGATGCTCTGCCGTCGCAGCACGCTGGAGCGGCCCGCTATCCAGCTGCCGCGCTCCCCGGTCGACTATGTGCTGGAGCATCTGGGCAATCCCGACCTTGGTACGGCATTGATCGGCCAGGCGCTCGACCTCTCTCCCCGTGCGGTGCAAAAAAGCTTCGTCCGCCATGTCGGGCTGACCCCCACCGCCTTCATCACCGCGCGGCGGCTGGAGCGGGCGGCGGCTTTGCTGGCGCGCGAGGACGGGCGCACGATCACCGACGTCGCGTTCGAGGTGGGGTTCAACGATTCCGCTTTCTTCACCCGCTGCTTTCGTCGGCACTTCGGCGTGGCGCCCAGCCAGTGGCGGAGTGGCAATGGGCGTTCGCTTGCGTCCTGATAGCCGGTTCGCCCTAATCCAAGACCTGCCCCGTCGCTGCGCCTATCATCATCCCAAGTCGCCGACACAGGCGAGGCATTTTTGGGAGGATGAAGATGGGCAAGTCCATGATTGCGATGCTGATGGCGTCGAGCGCGCTGGTCGCGGCACCGGCAATGGCGCAGGAGGCCGAACAGAGCGGCGGCATCGCCGAGATCGTCGTGACCGCACAGAAGCGCGCGGAAAATGTGCAGGACGTGCCGATCGCGATTTCGGCCTTCACCTCTGAATCCTTGCAGGAACGCGCGGTCGGCAGTGTGTCGCAACTCTCCGCCATCGCCCCCAACGTCAATCTGGACGCTGGCACCCCCTTTTCCGGCTCCACCGCCGTCCTGGCTGCCTATATTCGCGGCATCGGATCGGATGACTTTGCCTTCAACATCGATCCGGGCGTCGGCATCTATCTGGACGGCGTCTATCTGGCCCGGACGGTCGGCGCGAACCAGGATCTTTTGGACGTCGCACGGGTCGAAATTCTGAAAGGGCCGCAGGGGACGTTGTTCGGCCGCAACACGATCGGCGGCGCGATCTCCATCGTCACTGCCGATCCGGGCAAGGAATTTACGGCCAAGGGCGATGTGACGCTGGGCAGTTACAAGCTGTTCCAGGCGCGGGGTTCCGTGACCGTGCCGATCACCGACGGGCTTAGCTCCGCCTTCACCTTCGGCATCAAGTCGCGCGACGGGTTTTTGAAGCGCCTGCCCTATCCCGACCAGCGCGCCAACAATGCGCCGCCTTTCACCGCTTTCTCGGCCGCTGGCTATGACAGCGCGGGCAAGGAAGGCGAAAATGACAATTGGAACCTGCGCGGCAAGCTGCGCTGGGACAATGGTGGCGCAGTGCGGGCAACCTTCTCCGGCGACTATAGCAAGGACAAGGGTACGTCGGCGAACAAGTTGATCGGCACGGCGGAATTCGTTCCCGGCAATTTTGCTGGCACGACCAACCTGCCCGGCACAGCGTTCGATCCGACCGGCACCACCGGTTTCCTGTTCGCGGGACTGTATAATTTCTGCATCGGCAGCACCGGTGCGCAAATTGCAGCCCGCAATGCCCAGGCCTTGTGCGGCGTGGCTGGCACCCAGTTCAACCCGCAATTCCAGCTGGCCAGCGTCGCCAGCGCGAATGTCGATGGCAATCCGGCCAATGATCGGCTGCCCTGGGATGGCCGCTATCTGATCGCCAACAAGGACCGCAGCTATGCCAGCAGCAACAGCTATTCCAATCTGGAAAGCTGGGGTCTGAGTGGCATCGTCGATTTCGACCTGGCCGACAATGTCGCATTGAAATCGATCACCGCCTATCGTGAGTTGCACTGGAATGCAGGGCTGGACGCCGACGGATCGCCGCTCAACTTCCTGCAACTCAGCTTCACCATGAACCAGTGGCAGTTCAGCCAGGAATTTCAGCTGCTCGGCAATGCGTTTGATGAAAAGCTGCGCTATGTGCTGGGTGCCTATTATTTCAAGGAAGCGGGCGACCTGCATGACTATGTGACCTTTGGCGAAGGTATGGTGCAGGTCGATGGACCGAACCAGCTTGGCACCAAAAATTACGCCTTTTTCGGCCAGATCGACTATCGGCCGATCGACCTGATCGGCATCACCATCGGCGGCCGCTACACCAATGAACGCAAGCGGTTCGAGGGTGGCCAGCAGGAACTGAACGGCTTCAACTACAAGCTGTTCGGCTGCGCAGACGCCAATGGTAATATCTTCCCCGACGGCGCCTTCCCGCTAGCCCCGATCCCGTGCCAGGTGGGGCTGAGCTATCCTGATCCGACCAATCCCGTGCGGGTCTATACGCCGGGCGTCAATCGCAAGAAGTTCAACGACTTCTCGCCCAAGATCGGCGTGCAAATCCATCCTTCCGAAGATGTCATGCTCTATGGCAGCTGGTCGAAGGGCTACAAGACCGGCGGCTGGACCACGCGCCTGACCAACCCGCAGGGCAATGTCGCGCCGGACTTTAACGAGGAAAAGGCGACGACCTGGGAAGCAGGGATCAAGTCCACTTTGCTCGATCGCCATCTGCAACTCAACGCAGCGGTTTTCTCGACCAAATATCGTGACATCCAGCTCAATATCCAGGTCGGCACATCGCCCACCATCGCCAATGCGGGCGATGCGCGCATCCGGGGCTTCGAGCTGGAAATGGTGGCCGCGCCGGTCGATGGCCTGACCATCAACGGAGCGGTTGGTTATATCGACGCGCAATATACGTCGGTATCACCGGGCGCTGCCGCCGTGGGCGGTGCCAATCCGTTCCAGGCGGGAACGCTGGTGGGCGAAACCCTGCCCAAGACGCCCAAATGGAAGGTCAATCTCAGTCCGCGTTACGAAGCCAAGCTGGGCAATGGCGGGTCGGTCGTGCTGCTGGCCGACTGGACCTACACGTCCAGCGCGTGGAACGATACGCAGCGGACCTTGCTGCTCAAGCGGGTATCGACCGACATCGTCAACGCCTCGATCAGCTATCGTGCGCCGGACGGCCACTGGTCGCTGACGGCGGGCGGCACCAACCTGACCGACAAGCGCTTCCTGACGTCGGGCGGGTCGAACATTGCGGCGGGTGCGATCTTCGGCACCTATAACCGGCCGCGCGAATGGTATGTCCGCTTCGGCTTCGACTTCTGATCATGGACAGCATCGCGATCGACGCGGCAGTGGTGGAGGGGGCTGGCAGCCCCTTCCGTTTCGAAACGCTGGCGATGGACGCGCCCGGTCCTGACCAGATCAGGGTGCGGCTCCATGCCTGTGGCATCTGCCACACCGACATGGTGATGCGCGATGGCGCGTTGCCCATCCCTTTCCCGGTCATATTGGGGCATGAAGGGGCTGGCGTGGTGGATGCGGTGGGACCGGGCGTCACCGGCGTCGCACCCGGCGACCATGTGCTGCTCAGCTTCCACAGTTGCGGCGCGTGCGGAGCCTGTCACGATCATCAGCCCGGCTATTGCGTGGAATTCGTGCCGCGCAATTTTCTGGGCGTGACGCAGGCTGGACAGGGCGGCATCTGGCGCGGGGGCGAGCGGATCGGCAGCAACATCTTCGGCCAGTCGGCCTTTGCCACTCACGCGCTGGCGCATAGCGACAATGTGGTGCGGATCGACCGCGACCTACCGCTCGACATATTGGCACCGCTCGGCTGCGGCGTGCAGACCGGCGCTGGGACGGTGCTGGAAACATTGAAGGTGCAGCCGGGCCAGTCGATTGCGATATTGGGCGCGGGCGCTGTCGGCCTGTCGGCGCTGATGGCGGCGGTGATTGCAGGGGCAGGGCGAATCGCGGTGATCGACCGCCATGCCAGTCGACTGGCCCTGGCGCGGGAGTTGGGCGCGACAGAGACGGGGGATGATCTGGCCACGCGCGATGGATTGTTCGACCATATCGTTGATACCACCGGCGTGCCTGCCCTGCTCAGTCTTGCGGCGGACCGGCTGGCGCAGCGCGGCACATTGGCGCTGGTGGGAGCCTATCCGCCCGGCGGCTTTACCATCGACCCGTCGTCGATCATGAGCATGGGGCGAAGAATCGTCGGCGTGGTGGAAGGCGGCATTGACCCGCAGAGCTTCATCCCGCGCCTGATCACTTACTATCGCGAAGGCCGCCTGCCGCTGGAAAAGCTGATCCAGCGCTATGATTTCGCCGATCTGGAAGCCGCCTTTGCGGCATCGGAAAGCGGCGCGGTGGTCAAGCCGGTGGTGGTAATGCCTTCGAATTGAGGGTCACTCAAAGAAGGCGACCGCCCGCACCTCAATGCTGGCCCGCGTCCTTGTGCCGGGCAGGCTGCTGTCGTGGAAGGCGGTGTGCGGGCAGCGCCAGGTGACGTCATGGTCGCTGTCCTGAAATTTGAACAGCAGCACATCGTCCGCCGCCATGTTGGAGAAATACCACCAGCGGTGACGGTCACGATGGCGGAAGATCGATGCGGCAATCATCTGATCCTCGCCATCGACCGGCGCGGTCAGCGCATCGCCGACGGGAAAGGCATCGACCACGAACAATGTGTTGGACGTCGCTTCCTCGTCCGACACGGTACGCCCGTCGCATACCGCCAGCGGCCAGTCCTGCGGGCCGGGCGAAAAGCAGCGCCAGAAACTGACGCAGACATAGCGTTTATAGCCCGGTCCATCGGGAAAGACGGCAGCATAGGCGCGCTCGGCCGCGCGTCGCCCCGTAATCTCGTTATAGTCGACATGCGCCTCGCCAGCCGGTGGCTGGATACCGCCTTCATGGCGATAATTGGCGACCTTCTCCTGCGCCCTCGCAGTGAGGTCAGCCGACGTGCGGATCATCCAGCCGCCCGCCGACACACAGCTTGCGCCGGTGAGGCTTTGGATCGCCGTCTCGCACTCGCGCAGATAGAGGCGGTCGACCTCCGCCTTGTCCCAAAAATCGCTGATCGCGGTGCGATGCTTGCCAAGCATGAAGCCATGGGTGTCGAAAGCGAAATGATCGCGGATCGGCATCCCGTCGCGCACGACCATCGGATAATCGCGATAGCGGCCGGTGTTGATCTCCACCCCCTGCGACACATAGCGGCGGGTGACGAAATCGCCCTCGTCGAGATAGCGGATCAGCGCGGGCGCCTGCCGTGCGCTGTCCTCAATCGCGTCTGCGTCCAGCAGCGTCGCCATCAGTCCACGTCTTCCGGCAGCGCGCCGATGACGGACTTCACCTCCAGAAACTCCTCCAGCCCGAAGCGGCCGAATTCGCGGCCATTGCCCGACTGTTTGTAGCCGCCAAAGGGCATGTCGAAGGCAAGGCCACCGGCATTGACGAACACCGCGCCCGCGCGCAGGCGGCTGACGAATTTGCGCGCATGGGCCGGATCGCCCGCGACATAGGCGCCCAGACCATAGGGCGTGTCGTTGGCGATGCGGATTGCAGCCTCATCATCATCATAGGGCATCAGCACCAGCACGGGGCCGAAAATCTCCTCCCGCGCGATCGTCATGTCCGGCGTCACATTGGCGAACACGGTCGGGCGGACATAGCTGCCTTGCTCCATGCCTTCGGGACGGCCCAGACCGCCGGTCACCAGCGTTGCGCCCTCATCAATCCCGGTCTGTATCAATGACTGGATGCGGTCCCATTGGCGCTGGCTGACGACCGGGCCGATATGGTCGCCCTCAGCCTGCGGATCGCCGACCGTCTTGGCAGCGAACAGCGCGCCGACCTTTTGCGCGGCTTCGTCATGCTGCGAGCGATGCACCAGCATCCGCGTCGGCGCGACGCAGCTCTGGCCGCTGTTGAGCAGTACGCCGCCCACCCCGCCGGGTAGCGCGACGTCGAGCGGCGTGCCTTCCAGGATGATGTTGGGCGACTTGCCGCCCAGTTCCTGCGCGACGCGCTTGACCGTATCGGCGGCATTTTTGGCAACCATGATGCCCGCGCGGGTCGATCCGGTGAAGCTCACCATATCAATATCGGGATGTTTGGCGAGCGCGGTGCCGACGCCTTCGCCATCGCCCTGCACCAGGTTGAACACGCCCGGCGGCACGCCCGCCGCGTCCATGATCTCGGCAAAGATCGCGGCGCAGCTTGGCGCTTCTTCGGAGGGTTTGAGGATCATGGTGCAGCCCGCCGCCAGCGCCGGACCGACCTTCGCGAGGATCTGGTTCATCGGCCAGTTCCATGGCGTAATCAGCGCCACCACGCCGATCGCCTCGCGCACCACCCGGTTATTGCCGATCTTCTCGCTGAACGCATAATCCTTGAGCGCCGCGAGCGCCTGTCCCAGATGACCGAGGCCAGACCCCGCCTGCGCGGTCTGGGCGATCGAGATGGGGCAGCCCATTTCGGTGGCGATGGCGCGGGCGATATCCGGGATGCGCTTTTGATATTCAGCCATGATGCGTTCGAGCAGCGCGATCCGCTCCTCCCGGCTGGTGAGGGAGAAACTCTCGAACGCGCGCCGGGCGGCGATCACCGCCGCGTCGACATCGGCCGCCGTGCCAAGGATCAGGTCGGCCGCGCTGGCGTCGGTCGCCGGGTTGATGACAGGGATGACGCGGCCACCCTGACTGTCGACCCACTGGCCATCGATATAATGCTGGAGTATATTGGGCATGGGGTAAATCCTTATGCGGAAATCAGGCCGAGTTCGGCGTCGGTGGCGGGCGTGCCCCATTTGTCGCGCGGCGGCATGGGGCGGCTGGTCCAGGGTGGGTCGAGGGTGAAGCTGGAGACGCTGCGTCCCTGCGGCAGGCGACCATTGCCGCCGCCCTGGGCATAATCATAATAGAGCGTCATCAGCTCGGCATGACCATGATGGCGCTGGGCGACCGGGTGCGACAGGCACGCCTCGCGCCAGCGCAGCAGCCGGGTCAGACTCTGCGGGATTTGATAGGCCTCATAATAGTCGAGAAACCATAACCGCTTGAACATGGGTGTGAACGCAACCTCCGCCCAACCGAACCGGTCGAACAGATAATCGCCGTCCGGCGCATAATGGCGCAGATAATCGTCCAGCCGCGCATATTGCGCATCAACCTCGGCCTTAAGCTCGTCGCGCTTTACCGGATCGCGGTTCAGGATCATGCGATAGCCAGCGCCGGTAAACTGTCCGTCGGTGGCGCACAGCATTGCCTCGACAGCATGTTCATAAGGGTCATGCCGCGCCACCGGGGGATCGGGAAAGCGATCCTCCACATAGCGCATGATGACCATGCTCTCTTTCAGCGTTTCGCCATTTTCCAGTTCCAGCGCCGGGAGCGACGTCGTGCCGCGCGTCCTGGCGAGCAGCCAGTCGGGGCGCGGCTGCGATATGTCGATCTCATGATCGGCCATGATGCCGTGTAGCCCTTTCAGGTCGAGCAGCAACTCGATCCGCTCGGAAAAGGGGCAGCCGGGGATATGATACATGCGCAGCTGGCCGCCAGCCGGTTGGTCATACCAAGCCATGGGCGTCACGCCGCCGACATGGCCGGGCGCGGCGGCATTTCACTCTGCGATCTGGCGAACATCGCCTGGGTGGCGGGGCGGGCGTTGATCCGGTCGATCCAGGCCAGCAGATGCGGCGTCGCCTGCCCGTTGACGATGTCGGCATAACCAAATTGCATCCCGTTCGCGATCGCGAAATTGCAGATATCGGCCAGCGTATAATCGTCACCTGCCAGCCAGGGGCTTTGCGACAGGCGTTTCTCCAGCCGGTCGATCGACACGCGGATTTTACGCATTTCCTCGTCCAGCACCTCTTTGGGGAAACCAGCACGCGCGCTGCGCCATTTGGCCTGCTGTTCGGGGATGGGGATATGCTTGAGCTTCTCCTCAAACTCCTCATCGCTGAGCTTGCGCGCCATCGGGCCGATCATCCGTTCCCAGCCAATGGTGGACACGCACCAGCAGAAATATTCGTCCACCCATTTGGTCCAGACGCGCATCTCCGCGATGGTCACCGGATCGGTCGGGCGCAGGCGCGGGGCATCGGGGAAGGCATCCTCCAGATATTCGCAGATCACCGTCGATTCGGTGATGATATGGCCGTCATGGTCGAGCGCTGGCACCTGACCGCGCGGATTGATCGCCTTGAACCAATCCTCATGATGCTCGAACCGGGTCGGATCGACAAAGCGCGGCGTGAATTCCAGCCCCTTTTCATAAAGCGCCAGCAGGGGCTTCATCGAATTGGCGGCCGGACCGAAGCTGTAGAGCGTCAACATGGCAGGCTTCCTCACCTTATGATGTGCAGCGTCTGTGCGCCTTCGCAGCCTGTGGTGCAGGGCCGGGCCATCGCCCACAAGTCGTCTGTCTATACTATCAGTGGCGCTACCCGGCGGGCGGCCGCGCAACCTGTCACTGCCAATGATAGCGCCGCCACTCGCCTTGCCGGAACGGCCGCACTTTGCTTTGGGTGATACAAGAGCGGGCATTGACCCCGCCATGGAGAGAAGCGGATGCTCGAATTGCTGACGTCGGAGACGCCCAATGGCTGGAAGGTCTCGATCCTGCTGGAGGAACTGGGCGTCCCCTATAGGGTGACACCGATCGCGCTGACCGACCGGGTGCAGAAACAGGACTGGTATGTCGCGCTCAACCCCAATGGCCGCATCCCGACGCTGATCGATCATGAGGCGGGGGATTTCGCGATCTTTGAATCGGGGGCGATCCTGCTCTATCTGGCAGAGAAATATGGCCGTTTCATCCCCGCTGATGCCAAGGATCGCAGCCGGGTGATCCAGTGGGTGATGTGGCAGATGTCCGGGCTTGGCCCGATGATGGGGCAGGCGACGGTGTTTACCCGCTATTTCGACGAAAAACTGCCATCGGTGATCGACCGCTATGTCCGCGAAAGCCAGCGACTTTTTGGCGTGTTGGACGCGCAACTGGCGGCGCGTGATTATCTGGTGGGTGATTATTCCATTGCCGACATCGCCTGCTTTCCTTGGATACGCGGCCATGACTGGGCTGGGGTGGACATCAGTGCCTTTTCGAACATCTTGCGCTGGTATGACCGGATCGCCGAACGTCCGGCGGTGCAGCGCGGCCTGCTCGTGCCGCCACCGCCCACTGCCGAAGACATGGCGGAAAAGACTATTTTGCAAGGAAAGACCATCATCGCGTGACAGTATTTCTCCAGCGGATCGTCCGCATCGAATGGGGCCATTGCGACCCCGCCGGTATCGTTCACGCCCCCCGCTATTTCGACATTTTCGGCCAAAGCACCATGCTGCTGTTCGAACAGGCGGGTCTGCCCAAAAAGCGTGAGATGCTGGCGACTATGCCCTTTGCCGGTTTCCCGATGGTGGATGTATCAGCCCGCTTCTTCGTGCCGACCGCCTATGGCGACGATGTGCTGGTGGAGGCGGACGCGCCGCTATTCGGCAATAGCAGCTTCACGGTTGCGCACCGTCTGTCGCTCGATGGACGGCTATGCGTCGAATGCACCGAAAAGCGCGTCTGGACCACGCCCGACGCGACCCGGCCCGGCGGTTTGCGGGCGGAACGGGTGCCGGACGCAGTGCGCGCCCTGTTCGCGACTGGTTGATCAGCCGCGCGGAGCAAGACCGACAGTTAGTATATCGACCATCGAATCGGCGACCTGCTCTGCGCTCAGCGGCCCGTCCGGCTCATGCCAGCGTCCCGGCCAGTTAAGCGCGCCCGCCAGGGCAAAAGCGGTCATGCGCACGTCGAGCGGCGCGATCGAACCGTCGGCGATGCCATCCTCTATCAGCGCACGGATCGACAGGTCGATCGCCCGCTTGCGCGCGCGGAACAGCGCAGCCCCTTCGGCAGAGAGAAATTCGTCGCCGGTGCGCACGACGCAGCGCCCGAAATCGTCCATCATCACCAGGGAGTAACGACGCAGAACGCTGCGCAGTCGAGCCAGGCCATTGCCGGGCTGCGCGCGCGCCGTATCGGCAGCGGCGCTGAGCAATTCCAGCCCGCGCGTCACGCACTCGATCAGCACCTGCTCCTTATTACCCAGATAATGGTAGATGGTGGGTTTGCTGATCCCCAGGCTCGCAGCAACGTCGTCCAGCGAAGTCGCGTGAAAACCGCGCGCGTTGAACATCCGCACCGCCGCCCGCAGCACGGCCTCTCGCTTCTCCTCACGGTCACGTTCTCGCTCCTCGCGCGATCGGAAGGGGGATGGGGCGGCGTTCGGTTGGGGCAAGCTGGTCTCCTTACCCGTTTGTCTTGACAAGAAACCCGCAAATAATCAATATACCCATGAGTATAGAGGAGACGATTGGGTTTTATGCTGACCGAAATCCAGACGGCCATCCGCGATACGGTGCGCAGCTTCGCGCAGGACACGATCCGTCCGCACAGCGCGCGCTTCGAGTCGGAAGGCGGCTATCCGCCTGCTCTGTTTGAAGAGATGGCGGGGCTGGGCCTGTGGGGCATGACTGCGCCGGAAAGCTATGGCGGGGCGGAAACAGACGCCGTCTCCTATGCGCTGGCGCTGATCGAGCTGGCGGCGGCGGACGGGGCATTGTCCACCATCGTGTCGATCCAGAACAGCATCCTCGTATCCGGCCTGCTCAAGGATGGCAGCGATGCGCAGAAGGCGCGTTTCCTGCCCGACCTGATCGGCGGGCGGACCATCGGCGCCTTTGCCCTGACCGAAGCGGATGCCGGGTCGGACGCATCGGCAGTGCGGACCCGCGCGATCAAGGTCGATGGCGGCTGGCGCATCACTGGCGCCAAGCAATTCATCACGTCGGGCAAGATTGCGGGCGTCGTCATGGTGGTCGCGGTGACGGACCCGGACGCGGGCAAGAAAGGCCTGTCGGTGTTCATCGTGCCGACCGATCGGCCCGGCTACAGCGTCGACAAGGTCGAACATAAAATGGGGCAGGGCGCATCGGACACCTGCGCGCTGCGTTTCGACGATATGTTTGTCGAGGATGAGCTGCTGATCGGCCAGCCGGGACAGGGTTACCGCATTGCCCTCGCCAATCTGGAAACCGGCCGCATCGGCATCGCCGCGCAATGCGTCGGTATGGCGCAGGCCGCGCTGGACATTGCGGTCGCCTATGCCAAGGATCGCAAGAGCTTTGGCAAGCCGATCATGGAGCATCAGGCGGTGGGTTTCCGCCTCGCCGACCTCGCCACCCGGCTGGAGGCGGCACGGCAGCTGGTGCTGAACGGGGCGCGGGTCAAGGATGCGGGCCAGCCCTGCCTGACCGAAGCGTCGATGGCCAAGCTGTTTGCATCGGAAGCCGCTGAACAGATCGTATCGGGCGCGCTTCAGACACTGGGTGGCTATGGCTATCTGGAAGAATATGGCGTCGCCAAAATCTATCGCGATGTGCGGGTATGCCAGATTTACGAAGGCACGTCGGACATCCAGCGCATGGTCATTGCGCGCAGTCTTTGAAAGGAATTGATATGCAGGACGATCCGGTAGTCATCGCCAGCTATGCCCGCACGCCGATGGGCGGGTTTCAGGGCGCATTGTCCGCGCTCAAGGCCACGGAGCTGGGCGCTGCGGCGGTCAAGGCGGCGGTCGAGCGCGCGGGCGTTTCGGTCGATGCGGTCGATCGCATCTATATGGGTTGCGTCCTGCCTGCGGGTCTGGGCCAGGCGCCTGCGCGGCAGGCGGCTCTGGGCGCTGGCCTTGGCCTCAACACCGAAGCGACCACCGTCAACAAGATGTGTGGTTCCGGTATGCAGGCCGCGATCATGGCGCATGAGGCGCTGGCATCGGGCGCTGTCGATGTCGTCATTGCCGGCGGCATGGAGAGCATGACCAATGCCCCCTATGCCCTGCCCAAACATCGCAGCGGCGCGCGGATCGGCCATGATCGGATCATCGACACGATGATGATGGACGGGCTGGAAGATGCCTATGAACCGGGCAAGGCGATGGGCGTGTTCGCCGAAGAAGCGGCGCGCGATTATCAGTTCACCCGTGCCGATCAGGATGATTATGCCATCCGTTCGCTCGAACGCGCCAATGCCGCGATCGGCAGCGGCGCTTTCGTCCGCGAAATCACGCCGGTGACGGTCAAGGGTCGGGGCGGCGACACGATCGTCGATACCGACGAACAGCCGGGCAAGGCGCGGCCGGACAAGATCCCCGGCCTCAAGCCCGCCTTCGTCAAGGATGGCACGATTACCGCCGCCAACGCCTCGTCCATTTCCGATGGCGCAGCCGCGCTGGTGATGACGCGGCAGAGCGTGGCCGACAAGCAGGGAATGAAGGTCGTCGCCCGCGTGGTCGCGACTGCGGGGCATGCCCATGAGCCATCGAAATTCACTACGGCCCCGGTCCCGGCGATGCGCAAGCTGCTGGAAAAGGCAGGCTGGTCGGTCGACGATGTCGATCTATTCGAGGTCAACGAAGCCTTTGCCGTAGTCGCGATGATTGCGGCGAAGGAACTGGGCATTCCGGCGGAGAAGCTGAACGTCAATGGCGGCGCGACCGCGCTGGGCCATCCGATCGGCGCATCGGGCGCGCGTATCGTCGCGACGCTGATCGGCGCGCTGGAAACGCGCGGGCTGAAGCGCGGCGTCGCCAGCCTATGCATCGGCGGTGGCGAAGCGACCGCGATGGCGATCGAACTGGTCTGACCGAATAGGGGCAAGTATTTATGGATATCAAGGGTTTGGCTGCCATTGTTACGGGCGGCGCTTCGGGTCTGGGCAAGGCTACGGCAACGATGCTGGCGGCGCAGGGTGCCAAGATCGCGATCTTCGACCTGAATGAGGAAGCGGGCAAGGCGGTCGCCGCCGAACTGGGCGGCGTCTATGTCGGGGTCAATGTCGCCGACGACGCCAGCGTGGCGGCGGGACTGGACGCGGCAGAGGCGGCACATGGCGTTGCCCGCATCCTGGTCAACTGCGCGGGAATCGCGCCTGCGGTCAAGACGGTGGGCAAGGAGAATGCGCCTCATCCGCTTGACACTTTTGCCAAGACCGTGACCGTCAACCTGATCGGCACGTTCAACGTCATCTCCAAATTTTCCGCCCGGCTTGCTGCGGCGAACGAGATTGACGGCGAGCGCGGCGTCATCGTCAACACCGCATCGGTCGCGGCCTATGACGGGCAGATCGGGCAAGCGGCGTACAGCGCGTCCAAGGGCGGCGTCGTCGGCATGACCCTGCCGATCGCGCGCGATCTGGCGCAGCACAAGATCCGCGTCATGACGATCGCGCCGGGCATTTTCCTTACCCCCATGCTGGAGGCCTTCCCGCAACATGTGCAGGACGCACTGGGGGCGCAGGTGCCGCATCCCAGTCGCCTCGGCAAGCCCGCCGAATATGCGCAGCTGGTCGAATCGATCGTCCGCAACCCGATGCTGAACGGCGACGTCATCCGCCTGGACGGCGCGATCCGCATGGCGCCGCGCTGATGGACGGGATCGCCTTTACGGTCGAGGACGGGATCGGGCGGATCACGCTCGACCGGCCGGAAGCAGGCAATGCCATCACCCTGCCGCTGGCGCGCGCGCTGCTGGCGGCGGCGATCCGCTGCCAGACCGACGAGGCGATCCGCTGTATCCTGCTGACCGGCAATGGCCGGCTATTCTGCGCCGGGGGTGACGTGCAATTGCTGGCTGGCGCAGGCGACAAGCGATCGGAAGTGCTAAGCGAGTTGATCGCCACTTTCCACGCCGCCGTCGCCCGGCTGGCGCGCGCGCCCAAGCCGCTGGTCACATTGGTCAATGGCCCGGCGGCTGGCGCTGGGTTCAGCCTCGCCATGCTGGGCGATGTGGTCATCGGCGCGCGATCGGCCCATTTCACCGCCGCTTATGGCGCGATCGGGCTGACGCCTGACGGTGGCCTCAGCTGGCTGCTGCCACGTCTGGTGGGGCTGCGCAAGGCGCAGGAGATCATCCTGACCAACCGCCGCATCAAGGCGGATGAGGCCGAGGCGATCGGGCTGGTGACGCGCATCGTGGACGATGAGGCGCTGGCTGCCGAAGGGTTGAAGGTCGCCACGGCGCTGGCCGACGCGCCTGTAGCAGCGCTGGCCGCCAGCCGCGCGCTGCTGGCCGACAGTTTCGAGACCGGGCTGGAGACGCAGTTGGACCGCGAATTGCGCAGCATGGCGACGGCAGGTGCCGGACGGGAAAGCGAAGAGGGGCTGAGCGCGTTGCTTGCAAAACGCCCTGCCAATTTTAGGGGAGTTTGAGACCATGGCAGAAGCCTATATCGTAGAAGCCGTCCGCACCGCCGGGGGCCGCGCGCGCAAGGGCGGGCTGATCGACGTGCATCCCGCCGATCTGGGCGCGACCATCCTTAATGCACTGGTCGACCGCACCGGGGTCGATCCCGCCGCGATCGAGGATGTGATCGTGGGCTGCGTCAGCCAGGCGGGCGAACAAAGCTTTGCCTTTGGTCGCAATCTGGTGCTGGCGTCGAACCTGCCCGATAGCGTGCCTGCCGTGACGATCGACCGCCAATGCGGTTCATCGCAACAGGCGCTGCATTTCGCAGCGCAGGCGATCATGTCCGGCACGCAGGATCTGGTGATCGCGGCGGGTGCCGAAAGCATGACGCGGGTGCCGATGGGGTCCAACTATCAGCTCCACGCGGCCGCAGGCCTGGGCGTCGGACCATGGCCCAAGAGCATCCAGAAGCGCTATGGCGTGGCTGAATTCAGCCAGTTCCACGGCGCGCAGGCGATCGCCAACAAATATGGCTTCACCCGCGAAGATATGGACGCCTTTGCGCTTGCCAGCCATGCCAAGGCGGCAGCGGCGATCGACAGCGGCGCATTCAAGAATGAGATCGTCGGCGTGGAAACGCCCGAAGGCCTGTTCGACACCGATGACGGCGTGCGGCGCGGCGGGACAATGGAAGCGATGGCCAGCGTCAAGACGCTGGAGGAAGGCGGCACCATCACCGCCGCGAATGCCAGCCAGATGACCGATGGCGCGTCGGGCGTACTGGTGGCCAGCGAAGCGGCGATCAAGCGCTTCAACCTGAAACCCATTGCCCGCATCGTCAATCTGACGGTGACGGCGGGCGACCCGGTCATCATGCTGGAAGAGCCGATCCCGGCGACCCGGCGCGCGTTCGAGCGGTCCGGTCTCAGCATGAACGACATCGACCTGTTCGAGGTGAACGAGGCGTTCGCCGCGATCCCGATGGCGTGGCTGAAAGCGATTGGTGCCGACCCGGCCAAGCTCAACGTCAATGGCGGCGCGATTGCGCTGGGTCATCCGCTGGGGGCCAGCGGGACCAAGCTGATGTCGACGCTGATTCATGCGCTCAAGGCGCGCGGCAAGCGCTATGGTTTGCAGACGATGTGCGAAGGCGGCGGCGTTGCCAATGTGACGATCGTGGAGGCGCTGTAATGGGGATCAGGACGCGCTTTACCGATCTGTGCGGGATCGAGCATCCGATCGTTCAGGGCGGGATGATGTGGGTCGGCCGGGCGGAATTGGCCGCCGCTGTCTCCAACGCGGGTGGCCTCGGCATATTGACCGCGCTGACCCAGCCGACGCCCGACGATCTGCGCCGGGAAATCGAGCGGTGCCGCACGATGACGGACAAGCCGTTCGGGGTGAACCTCACCATCCTGCCGTCGGTCAATCCGCCGCCTTACGCCGAATATCGCAAGGCGATTATCGACAGCGGCGTGAAGATCGTCGAGACTGCCGGGCATAAGCCGCAGGAACATGTCGACGATTTCAAGGCGCATGGCGTTATCGTCGTCCATAAATGCACGGCGGTGCGACATGCCCTGTCGGCGCAGCGGATGGGCGTGGACGCGATCTCGATCGACGGGTTCGAGTGCGCCGGGCATCCGGGCGAAGATGATATTCCCGGCCTCATCCTGATCCCCGCCGCTGCCGACAAGCTGACCATCCCGATGATCGCCAGCGGTGGTTTCGGCGACGGGCGCGGGCTGGCCGCCGCGCTGGCGCTGGGGGCAGATGGCATCAACATGGGCACCCGTTTCTGCGCGACGGTCGAAGCGCCGATCCATGACAATGTGAAGCAGTTTCTGGTCGACAATGACGAGCGGGGGACGAACCTCATCTTCCGCAAATTCCACAATACCGGACGTGTCGCCAAGAATAGCGTGTCGGATCAGGTGGTCGAAATTTCGCTGCGCGAGGGCGCTGTGTTTCAGGATATCCAGCCGCTGGTGTCGGGCGCCAAGGGCCGGGTCGCGCTGGAGACGGGCGATCTGGACGCGGGCCTGGTCTGGGCCGGGCAGGTGCAGGGGTTGATCCGCGACATCCCGACCTGCGACGCGCTGATCAGGCGGATCGTCGGTGATGCCGAAGCGATCATCCGGGGACGGCTAAGCGACATGCTGAGCGGGGACCTCGTCGCCGCCTGAGCCTCATTGCTCGATCAGCAGGGCAGCATAAGGCGGCAGGTCACCCGGCGCTGCTCCGTTGACGGCGCTCAGGATACGGCCTGACTCGTCAACGCCTGCGGGCCATGCTGTCGCCTCGCGCGACAGGTTGAAAATACAGAGCAAAGACTGGTCGCCGCTGGTCCGCCGGAACGCAAGGCAGGCGTCGTCAGCGACCACTATGTCGAGCGCGCCATGCCGTAACGCCGGGTTCGCCTTGCGCAGCGCCAGCATCACGCGGGTGAAGTTGAGCAGCGAACCGGGGTCACCCTCCTGCGCATCCACGGCCAGCGCGAGATGATCCTCGCCATGGGGCAGCCAGGGTTCGACGCTGGAAAATCCCGCCTGCTTGGCGTCGGCAGACCAGGGTAGCGGCGTGCGTGCGCCGTCACGCGACAGGGTCAGCGGCCAATTGGCGATGGCTTCGGGGTCCTGCAACCGCTCGAACGGGATATCGACCTGGGTGATCCCCAGTTCCTCCCCCTGATAGAGGATAGCGTTGCCCCGCAACGCCATCAGCAGCGCCATCTTCATCCGGGCAAAGGCGGGGCGATCTTCGGGCGCGCACCATCGCGACAGGGCGCGGGGGGCGTCATGATTCTCGAACGCCCAGCTTGGCCAGCCCATGCCCGGTTCGTCGGGCCAGCGATCGACCGTTTCCGCGACCAGCGCCGGGGTCAAGGCAGGCGCGTAGAGGAAGGTGAAGCCATAGGCGCTGTTGAGGCGGTTAGCCCCAGCAGTATAAGCTTTCATCTCCTGCTCGGCGATCGCCCCGCCGACTTCGGCGACCGTGAAGATCGCGCCATATGCGTCGCACAGCGCCCGGATACGCTCGACAAAGGGGACGACGCCGGGGTGCGACTGGCTGTAGCGCTTGATCTGATAGTCGAACGGGCGGGTGCGGGGACTGCCATCGTCGGGGGCAGGGGGATTGTCGCGGAAATCGGGGTCGTGCATCGCATGATTCAAGGCGTCGAGGCGGAAGCCGTCCACGCCGCGATCCAGCCAGAATCGCATGACGTCCAGCAGCGCGTCCTGCACTTGCGGGTTGTGGACGTTGAGTTGCGGCTGGCTGGTCAGGAACTGGTGCATATAATATTGGCCGCGCCGCGCGTCCCAAGTCCAGGCCGGGCCACCAAATACCGATTGCCAGTTATTGGGCGGCGTGCCGTCCGCTTTGGGGTCGGCCCAGACATACCAGTCTGCCTTGTCGCCGCCGCGACTCGCGCGGCTTTGTGCGAACCAGTCATGCAGGTCGGAACTATGGGCATAGACCTGGTCGATCGTGACCTTGAGGCCCAAAGCATGGGCGCGGGCGACCAGCGCATCGAAATCAGCGAGCGTGCCAAAGATCGGATCGACATCGCAATAATCGGCTATGTCGTAACCGAAGTCCCGCATCGGCGAGGTGAAGAAGGGCGAAATCCAGATCGCATCCGCCCCCAGCCGGGCGATATGATCCAGCCTTTGCGTGATGCCGTTCAGATCGCCAATGCCGTCATCATTGCTGTCCTGAAAGCTGCGCGGATAGATTTGATAGATGACCGCCCCCTTCCACCAGGGCTGGTCAGCTTTGTCGGTGGTATGGGGCATCGCTGGTTCGCTCCGATCAGGACAGGCGGGAAGGTTGCGCAGTCGCAACCGGACCAATCTACACATCGGCAGCGGCAGGTGAAGCCCTGGTCAGCGCGAGTCGGTGCAACATGATGCGTCCGCCAATCCATGATTCTCTGGGTATCGTTGTCATCCGGCGCATGGACGCGCTTAGAATTCCGCTACGGAACGCACCGTAATTGCGACGGGTGCATATTTTGCAATCGCGAACAAGGATTTCGCACTTGCAGCAAAGCGTGATTTGTCGGACATAGGAGGTGCCTTTCAGGCATCCTCTCCTAAACTTTCATGGGCTGGTCTTCGGATCGGCCCTTTTTTTGTGCGTTTCAGCGACGCCTTGGCCATTCGTGCGACAGTAGCGTGTCATATAATAGTCATTTTCGACGACACGAAAGGGCGGGGTGATTGTCACACCGTCATGTGTTCGTCATAAGGCGCCATGACATTGCCCTCCGGCCCATCCTCTCCTCCGATCGATCGCATCCAGCAAAATGTGCTGGCAGCATCCGAACGCCGCCTCCTCAACTGGCTCTGCGCCCGTATGCCGCTATGGGTCACGCCCGACCTGTTGACCGTACTTGGCATGATCGGCGCATTCGCCATTTTTGCCGGTTACGCTGCCAGCAGTCTGCATGTCCATTGGTTGTGGCTGGCGATCGGTGGCTATGTGCTGCAATGGTTCGGCGATTCGATGGACGGCAGCCTGGCGCGGTTCCGCCGGATCGAGCGGCCATCCTATGGCTATTTTATCGACCATAGTTGCGATGGTCTTGCTACCTTGCTGATATTGGCGGGGATGGGGGCCAGCCCCTATATTCGCATGGATGTCGCGCTGGTGGCGCTGGCCGGTTATCTCCTGTTGTCGATCCATGCCTATCTGGCGGCGCGGGTGATGGGGGAGTTCAAACTGTCCTACCTGTCCGCCGGGCCAACGGAATTGCGGCTGATGCTGATCGGCCTGACGCTGGCGATGATGGCGCTGGGCTATGCGCCCGGCCTGTTCGGCGCGATTTCCGGGTTCGACCTGTTTGTCGGTGTCGTCTCGGTGATCCTGATCCTGCTGTTCGTCATCCAGACGCTCACGACCGCGAAGCGTCTGGCGATCAGCGACGCAAAGGATGCGGGCCGCTAACCGGCTTTACCGTCCGGCTCGCAACATATCGACAGGGTTCAGCGATGCGGAAGCGATTGTGCGGTTGCGTCATGCGCCGCGGTCGATCGCTGGGTCGCACCCAGAATCAACTCGTTCAGACGCATTTCGTCCTGAACGCCCGATGCAAAAGCAAGGCAAAGCCAGTCCAGACACCGTGCCAGTAGCAGCATGGTTCCCTCTCCATTATTTTATGACGCCGATCATAGCATAATTGCGCGGCGGGAGAAGAGGCTTGTTCGCGGCTATTTCGCTCAGGCAGTAACCGGATCGGCCTCCGCCATCAGCCGGGCCAGACGCGCCGCGCTGACATCGTCCAATGGCGCGAACAGCAACAGCCTTTGCCCCGGCGCTTCCTCGATCGCATAGCTGGTGTGGCGGAACATGATTTCGCCCACGCCGGGCATATCGGCGATATTGGTATCCTCGAAATGCGCCATGATTTCCGACTCCTGCCAATATTGGCGGAAAAATTCGGACTGCTCCAGCATGTCGGCAATGATGCCTTCAAACACGTCCGGCTGGCTGGTGCGGCTATAGTCCCATTTGAAGCGTGCGATCAGGCGGCGGCACATGTCCTGAAACTTGTCCGGGTCGGCACGGTAGCGCGGATTGAGCATCAGGATGCGGAACAGGTTGCGCTGTTCCCGCGGCATCTGGCTGTAATCGCGAAAGGCGCGGGCGACCAGCCGGTTCCAGCCGATGACCGTCCAATCCTCTATGATGACCAGGGCGGGAATGGAAAGCGCGTCCATCAGATGCTGGGTGCCGGCATGGATCGTTTCGTCCGGTCGGATGGCCAGCGGCGGCGGGCGATGCTGGGCCAGGGCGAAGAGAAATTCGCGTTCATTGGGGGAGAGGCGCAGGGTGCGGCTCAGCCGCTCCAGCATCGGCGCGGACAGTTGCACCTCTCGCCCCTGTTCGAACCATGTGTACCAGGTCACGCTCATCCCCGCGAGCGTCGCCACTTCCTCGCGCCGCAGGCCGCGTGTCCGTCGGCGCTCGCCCGCGGGCAGGCCGACGTCGGACGGCGCCAGCTTGGCGCGCGCGGCTTTCAGGAAACGCGACAATTCTTCCCGCTGTGCCATGCCTTATCCAGTTACTCTCTATAATGGGACATCCACCGGCCTTCTTGTGAGCCGCTTCCTCTGCAAGACCCCTGATCAAGGGTCGGCAACATAGCCGACACAAGACAGGAGAGTGCGGTTGGCTGGCAAGCTATTTCTGACCTGCGCGGTGACGGGAAGTTCGCCGATGCCCGATCATCCCAATTTCCCGTTCCGGCCCGATCATGTCGCGGCAGAAGCGCTGGCAGCGGCGGAAGCGGGTGCCTCGATCATCCACCTGCATGTCCGCGACCGCGAAACCGGCGATCCGTCGCAGGCGCTGGAGGATTATCGCGAGGTGGTGGGCCTTATCCGTGCGAAAAATGACGAGTTGATCCTGAATGTCACGACCGGGCCGGGCTGTACCTGGATGCAGAGTGCGGAAGATCCGGCGGTCTGCGGCCCCGGCACGCTGATGTTCACGGCGCAGCGGCGGCTGGAGCATATTCTCGACCTCAAGCCCGACATGTGTACGCTCGACATCTGTACGATGCAGCTCTGGGGCGGGGTGGCGATCAATCTTGATCCGATGATCACCACCATGGGGCATATGATCCAGGATGCGGGCGTCCTGCCGGAGATTGAATGTTTCGAGGCAGGCGATTTCGTCTTTGCCGACGATCTGATGGCCAAGGGCGCAATTCCCAAAAACGCGCCCTTCACTTTCGTGCTGGGGACCAAATATGGCCTGCCCGCCACGACCGAAGCGATGCTCTACGCCAAGAACCAGATACCGCGCGGCACCCCCTTCACCGGCTTTGGCGTGAGCCGCCACAGTTTTCCGATGGCGGCGCAATCGGTGCTGCTGGGCGGCAATGTCCGGGTCGGTTTTGAGGACACCATCTATCTACGGCGTGGGCGCATGGCGGCGGACAATGCCGATCTGGTCCGCTGGGGCGTCGAGATGATCGAGCGGATGGGCGGCGACATCGCCAGCGCCGGGGAAGCGCGCGCGATGCTTGGCCTGAAACAGTAAGGGAGAGAGAGAGAGATGACGCAGGCAATCACAGCGCCTATGGCCGATGTCCGGGGGCGGACGGCCTTCATCACTGGCGGCGCGAACGGCATTGGCCTCGGCATAGCGCGGGCGCTGGTGCGGGCGGGGGCCAATGTCGTGATCGCCGACATACGGCAGGACGCGCTGGCAGCCGCAAAGGCCGATCTGGCCGCCGATGCGCAGGTGGAGACGGTGCAGCTGGACGTGACCGACCGCGCCGCTTTCGCCCGTGCGGCGGATGCAGCGGAGGCGCGGTTCGGGAAAATCCATATGCTGGTCGGCAATGCCGGGGTTGGCGTGATGGGTCCGGTGCTGGACGCGCGGTTCGATGACTGGGACTGGGGCATGGGGGTCAATCTGGGCGGGGTCATCAACGGCCTCGTCACCATCCTTCCGCGGATCAAGGCACATGGCGAGGGCGGACAGATCGTCACCACATCATCCCAGTCGGCGCTCATCCCGATCAGCTATTCGGCCATCTATACAGCGGCCAAGGCGGCGGTGCTGGGCATTTCCGAAGCGATAAGGGGGGAACTGGCGGCGGAGAATATCGGCGTTTCAGCCTTCATGCCGGGACCGGTGCAGAGCAATATCGCCCATAGCGGCGAGTTGCGGCCCGCCGAATATCGCGAAGATAGCGGCTATCGCCAGCGCGAGGAGGAACTGGAGAAGCGCCCTGTCTCGCCGCTGTGGATGAGCGCAGACGAAGTGGGTGAGCGGGTGCTGACGGGGATATGCGCCAACGACCTTTATATATTGACCCACCCCGAATTTGCCGCCGGGATGCGGACGCGGTTTGATGCGATCCTGGCGTCGATGCCGCATGAGACGGTCAATCAGGAGCGGGCCAGGGAGATTGGTTTCCTGCTGTCCAACCCGGTGTTCGACGCCCAGCTGGCGCAGCGTAGCGCCAGGGAAACAGTCGACAGCTGAATTTTTATACCAAATCACGTTGATTGTGACTCATCTCCCCTCCCCGGCGGGGAGGGTTGATTGGAGTCACGCGCCTCCAATCAAGGGGAGGGGGAGCGAGGCGAAGCTGAGCGTCCACGCTGGCGGCAGCACACCCCCACCCAACCTCCCCCTCAAGGGGGAGGAGTTTCATGGGGCAAGATCATCGCAGCTTGGTATTACGTCCCTCTGGCCGGGCGAAAAGGGGTTAGCCCGGCCAGCTTTTTTCGGAACGTCAAAATCCTACAGGCTTGCGCTTAACTTCGCATATTTCCCGGCAAATGCGACATTTTATATCAAGTTCGCGACATTATATGTCTTTTCCTGGCCGCGATCCCGACAGGCTTTTTAGCATGGTCGACTGATGTAGGACAGCGCACGCCAAGCAAGCGATGACCCATTAATAATTCCACTGAACCTGCGTGCGGATGAGGTTGCCTTCCGCACGGCCGGTGCGGCGTTCGTCGGCTTCGGCGCGCTTCATCCGGGCATAGGCGAAGGTGAATTCCAGCGCCTTCCATGGCTGCCATTCGACGCCCAGTTCAAATTCGTCGGTTTCCAGGCGCGGGGCGTTGGTCCCCGCCTTCCATCCGCCGCGATAATGCTGCCAGCGGCCATAGGGCATCATCGATCCCAGATTTTCGGTCGGCAGGCGCATCATCGCCTGGACATAGCCGCCCTGCAAATTCTTGGTCTGGATCGACTGGGTGGCGACATCAAATTCCGGTCCCTTGCCCCAATTCCATTCGGCCTGGATGCCGAAGGGCTTGGGATAGAGCATGGCGTGCAGGCCGACGCGATTATCCTTGTAGGCGACCGGGCTGATGATGCCACTGCGCAGTTCGGGCTGGACGTCGTTCAGCATTGCCGATCCGCCAAATTCGACGACCTGATCGCCAATTTCGAACGGCCATGTCGCCAGCGCCACCTTCATCAGGCCGCGATTCTGCTCGGTCTTGTTGATGCCCTGGCCGTTGAACACGCCGACGCCGAAGGCACCGTAATTGCCGAACAATTTTTGTCCGTCGCGGGTCAGCTCATCCCAGATTTTCTGGACCGAAGGCGGGGTGTAATAGGCAACGATGCCAAGGTCCCGCTCGCTCGGCACCGCGCTGTTGATCGCGTCGCTGCGGTCGAGCGTCAGCCGGTTGGACGAGGATTGCATATTTTCCCAGCCATAGGGGACTTTGGACTGGCCAAAGCGCACGCGAAAGCTCTTGGCCTTGTCCAGGAACACGTCGGCATAGGCGTCGCGCAACTGGACGAAACCTTCGCGCCGTTCGGAGCCGGCCTGATTATTGACCGCTGTTGCAAAGTCGGGCTGGAGATAGAGGGAGACGCGATCGGAAATATCGCCCTGAACGATCAGGCGAACGCGGCGGAGCGAGAAGCTGCCGCGATCCGAAATACTGCTGTCATGGACAGAGCGGAGGCGCGACACGCCCGCAGGCGCGGTGTCGTCGCCCGACAGGAAAGCATTGTAGCGCATCTGGGTATAGCCGCGCAGGGTCAGGCGATCATACCAGGCCTTGGACTTGGCCGGTGCAGCGGCAGGTACTGGTGCGGGAGCCGATGCCAGCACGGCGGGCGCTGCGGCAGATGTCGTGGCCGGCGTTGTCGACTGAGGCGGCACCTGCGCGACGACGGGCGCGGTCTGGCTCTTGCTGGCAGCGAGCGCCGAGACAAGCGACTGGACCTGTGCTTTCAGCTCGTCAATCTGCGTTTGCAGTTGCTCTACCGTCTGCGCCTGCGCGGCCTGCGGCATCAGCGCCAGCAGGCTGACGGCCAGACCCATCTGCATATGTCTCGATCGCATCTTCACTTGCCCCTCATCATGTCGAGCGGGCATTTATGGCGATTCGATGACATGTATATGACAGCAACAGACTTGAATCTGTAACAATCGAGCCATCGGGATTCGCAGTTCAGCCGAGCCCAAGCAGCCTGACTGCATTATCCTTCATGATCAGCGGCAGCACCTCTTCCCGAAAACCCGCCTCACGCGCGGCATCGATCCATTTTTCCGGGCGAATGAGCGGCCAGTCCGACCCGAACAGCATCTTAGTTTTAAGTTGCGTATTTGCGTATTGGATCACCTGTTTGGGAAAATATTTGGGCGACCAGCCCGAAAGGTCCATGAACACATTATCCTTGTGCAGCGCCATCGACAGGCTTTCGTCGGTCCAGGGCCAGCTGGGATGGGCCAGGATGATTTTCATGTCGGGGAAATCGACCGCGACATCATCCACCAATATGGGCTGGCCATATTTCAGACGCACGCCGCCGCCGCCCTTCATCCCCGTTCCCATGCCCGAATGGCCGGTGTGGAAAATGGCGGGCAATCCATGTTCGGCGATGACTTCATAGATGGGATAGGCGACCCGGTCAGCCGGGTGGCAATCCTGCATGATGCCATGGAATTTGAAGCCCCTGACCCCATGATTTTCGACCAGATCGCGGGCTTCTCGCGCACCGAACTTGCCCTTGCGCGGATCGATGGAGGCGAAGGGGATGACGATGTCGTCATGTTCCGCCGCGATGTCCGCCACTTCATAATTGCTGATCCGCTTGGCCCCGATGCCACTTTCGCAATCGACCGTGAACAGGCAGAAGGCGATATTTTGCGCGCGATAATAGGCGATGGTTTCAGGGATGGTCGGGCGCTTGCGATCCGCCTTGAAATAGGCCGACGCTGCGTCGAAATATTTGGCCATCACCGGATCCTCCGGGTCATGGCAGGATATCTCGGCATGGACATGCACGTCGATGGCCAGGATTTTGGACGGATCAATCGGCATTGGCGGTTTCCAATACTTTATCTTCATTGGCGCGGTGGATGACATAGGCGCGGATGTCGTCAATTTCCGCCGCCGTGAAGATCGACGCGAAGCTGACCATGCCATTGTCCTTGAGCGCGCCGTCATGGACGACCTGCTTCCATATGTCGGCGTCGTTCAGCGTGCCGCTATGGCGCAGGTCGGGGACGATGCTGCCGCCGATCGCTGCATCGCCATGGCAGGTGCTGCAATAGCGGCCAAAGCGCGCCGCGCCTGCCGCGATCGTTGCGGGGCTGGCGGTAGAGGGCGGAGGATCGAGCGGCATCTTTGTCAGTGGCGGCGCGGGGGGCAGGGCCGCCTTGCCATCCAGCCGGAACACCAGCAGGCGGGAGATATTGCGGCTCCGCCCGCTCTTGTCGGACAGGATGCCGGGTGCGAGCGCCCAGACGCCGCCCCAGCCCGCCATCACCGCGACATATTGCTGCCCGTCCAGTTCATAGCTGATGGGAGCCGCGACGATGCCGGTCTGCGCCGGGAAGGACCAGAGCTTGCGCCCATCCTTCGTCGCATAGGCGTTGAAATCCCCGGTCGCCGTCCCCTGAAACACCAGATCGCCGCCAGTCGCAAGCAGCCCGCCATTCCATGGTCCTTTATAGGACACCCGCCAGCGTTCCTTCTGCGCGATCGGGTCCCAGGCGATGAGTGCGCCGGTGGTCGCCTTCATCGCCGCGTCGCGCACCGCCTTGTCGGCTGGCATCGCGGCGGCGGCGATATCGACACCGACATTGAAGCCCAGCCTGTTCGCTTTCCATCCCTTTTCAGCTATGTAGGGGAAGGCAGCGAGATTGGCCGGGATGAACACCAGCGATGATTTGGGATCGAACGCCATCGGGTGCCAGCTATGCGCGCCGGTCGCGCCGGGGGAGCCGATGAAGGGCTTGCCGGTCTTATAGTAGCGCGCCTCAGGGTTTTCGATCGGCCGCCCGGTCGTCATGTCGATGCCGCTGGCCCAATTGACCGGCACGAAATTTTTGGCCGACAACAGCTTTCCGTTGGTCCGGTCGAGCATGTAGAAAAAGCCGTTCTTGGGCGCCTGCATCAGCACCTTGCGCCTGGCACCGCCCATGTCGAGATCGGCCAGCATGATGTGCTGGGTGGCGGTAAAGTCCCAGCTGTCGCCGGGCGTCGTCTGGTAATGCCAGGCATATTGCCCGGTTTTCGCATGAACCGCGACGATCGAGGACAGATAGAGATTGTCGCCCTTCCCCTCCGACCGATAGGCTTGATTCCAGGGCGATCCGTTGCCGACGCCGATATAGAGCAGGTCGAGGTCCGGGTCATAGGCCATTGCGTCCCACACCGTGCCGCCGCCGCCCTGCTTCCACCATTCGCCATGCCAGGTGGCCGCCGCTTTCTTCAGATAGTCCGGTTCCCGTTCCGTGCCGGGTTGCGCCGGGACGGTGTAGAAACGCCAGCGCTCCTTGCCCGTGTCCGCATCATAGGCGGCGACATAGCCCCGCGCGCCGAACTCCGCGCCGCCATTGCCGATGATGACCATGCCTTTCACGACCCGCGGCGCGCCCGTGATGGTGTAATTCTTGCTCTGGTCGAGGGTGACGACGCTCCACGCGGCCTTGCCCGTCTTGCGGTCGATGGCGATCAGCCGCCCGTCGAGCGTGCCGACGAAGATCTTGTCGCCCCATGCCGCCACGCCGCGATTGACCGCGTCGCAGCAGGCCTTGACCAATGTTTCGCGCGGCACTGCCGGGTCGAACGACCAGAGCAGCTTGCCGGTGCGCGCGTCATAGGCCTTCACCATGCTCCAGGCGGTCGAGACATAGAGGACACCATCGATGAACAAGGGCGTCGCCTCCTGCCCGCGATTGGTGTCGAGATCGGCGAACCAGTTGAGACCGAGCCTGCCGATCGTATCCTGATTGATCGTAGTCAGCGGGCTGAAACGCTGCTCGTCATAGGTGCGCCCGGTCGAGAGCCATTGCGCGGGTGCGGCAGCAATGATCCGCGCCGCGTCAACGCCGCTGACGCCGGTCGCGCCATTGCCCTGGCTACAGGCGACCAGCGCCAGACTGCCCATCGTCATTGCCCAGACTGCAACCCGCATCCTCATCCCGTCCTTTGTTCTCGCGGATGTTGTCATCCTGATTAGTTGACCATTCGCTCACCCGACCAATGGGCCGCGCGCAGGGCTTTCTTGTCCATCTTGCCCACTGCCGTTCGGGGGATGGCGGGGACGAAGGCGACGCTTTTGGGCGCTTTCACTCCGCCCAACCGGGCCTTGGCATGGGCGATGATGGCAGCTTCATCGATTTCGTCGGCCACGACAATGGCATGGACCGCCTCGCCCCATTTTGCGTCGGGGATGCCGATGACGGCACATTCGCGCACCGCGCCCAGCTCGGTGATCGCGGCCTCGACTTCGGCGGTGAACACATTGAAGCCGCCGGACACGACCATGTCCTTCTTGCGATCGACGATATAGAGAAAGCCATCGGCGTCGCGGCGGGCAATGTCGCCGGTGTGGTGCCAGCCAAAGGTACGGATTTCGGCAGTCTCCAACGGCAGCGCATGATATCCGCGCGACACCAGCGCGCCGCGCACCACCAGTTCGCCTGCCTCGCCATCGGGCAGCAAATGCCCGTCATCGTCCATGATGGCGATCATGACCGATCGGGTCGGCAGCCCGCAGCTGGCGAGCCGTTCGGGCCGGTCGCCCGCGGCTGCCGCCGCCACGACTTCGGGCGAAAGCCAGGTGACGATCATCGGCGCTTCCACCTGCCCATAGGCCTGGCAGAGGCATGGCCCGAACACCTCCACCGCGCGACGGAGCTTTTCCGGGGAAACGGGCGATCCGACCAGCAGGAAGATTTCGAGCGACGAGGTGTCGGCCTGCGCCAGTTGCGGCGCATCGAGCAGGCCGTAAAGCGCGGTGGGCGGCATATAGACATGGGTGACGCGATGGGTGGCAATCGCATCCAGCACGGCGGCAGCGTCGAAGCCGGGCAGAATGATCTGGGTCGCGCCCAGCGAGAGCGTCGCCAGCGCGACCGGCCCAGCAGCATGGGTGATCGGCGCGACCACCAGCGACACCGGCGCGTCCGTGCGGCCATCGACTGCCTGCGCCACCGTCTCGATCATCGTACCCCAACCGCTATTGGTGACGACCACGCCCTTGGACGGGCCAGTCGTGCCGCCGGTGGGAAAGAGGCCAACGACATCGTCGGGTCGCCCGAACGGATCGGACAGGTCGGGCAGGGTGTCACCATCGGCCCCGGCAATGAACTGGTCGAGCGAGGGGTCGCCATTCTGCGCCCGGTCGAGGCAGATGAAATGCGTCAGGCCGGGGACGCGCGCCTTGAGCTGCATCACGTCGCCCGACTGGCTGCTATGATAGAAGAGCCAGCTACAGCCGACATAGTCGAGATAGGCGGCGTTCGCGTCGATCGCGTTGCGGGTGTTGACCGGCACCCACTGGCCATTGGCGCGCCAGATGGCGAGCAAGGCAACCATCATCGCGGCGCTGTTGGGACCATAGAGCGCGACCGGTTCCTGATTGCGAAAACCCGCGGCATAGAGTGCGACCGCGATCCGCCGGGTCAGCACGCTGACCTCCGCAAAGCTCAAGCGTTCTCCGCTGACCGCATCGATCAGGCAGACATGGTCGGGGGCGATGTCATGGCCCCGGTCGAAATAGTCGATCGCACGCATTGTCTCAGCCCCAGCGGTTAATCTCCGGGCCGGGCGCCCAGATGGCTTCGGGATGAGGCACGGTGGCAAGGCCGAGCGCCCGCGCCACCGCCGGGCGGGCGCGTAAACGGGCTTCCCAGGCGTCGGTCAATGGCGAGGCGGCAAAGGCATCCGGCACGATGCCCCGCATCCCCGCCAGCCAGGCATGGGTTTCCAGATCCGCAATCGAGAAGTTCCCCGTCAGCCAGTCGCGACCGTCGGCCAGTTGCGCTTCGATCTTCTCGACCGCCTGCCCGATCTTCGCGCGGCTGTCGGCCAGTTGCGCCTCGTCTGCGCGGCCCTCCACTGCGTCACGCCAGCGTCCCTCCAGGTCCGCGCTCGCAATGCCGGCGGGGACGGCAGCGGGAGGGGCGGAGGCCACGCCCAGGCAGGCGGCTGCGGGCGCAACACGTTCGATGACATGGCGGCACCAGGCCATCATCTGCCAGCGGGCATAGGGATCGGCCGGGCGCAGTGCAGGGCCGCTGCCCACTTCATCGAGATAGCAGGCCAGAAACACGCTGTCGGTCATCGCGACGCCATCGACCACCAGCACCGGCCCTTCGCCCTCGATCGACTGGTCGACTTCGATCGGGTGGGGCAGGGCGGCATCGTGGCGGTCACCTGCGACGAGGTTGATTGGGCGGAGTTCCAGCGCGACATCCTTCTCGAACGCCGCAGCGAGGACGGTGAAGGACGGGCCATTGGGTTGGCCATGATAAAGGATGGTCGTCATGCCGGTTCGCTTTCGAGCAGGGAGATGCGGCGGGCGAGGTCGGTGCGGCCCAGCGCCCAGCAGGCGCGGGTCGCGGGGCGCGCATAGATGGCGCGCAGCCAGCGCATGATGTTGGGGGTCAGGCTGTCATTGCACAGCTGCGGCTGCGACAGCGGCATGGCGTAGGCGAGGTTGAAGCCGTTTATGTCGGCAAGTCCATAACTGTCCGACGCCAGCCATTCTCGCTGGCCCAGCGCCTGTTCGAGATAACCGATGCCAAGCGCCACGCGACGCTGGGATTCGGCCATCTCCTCCGCCGAAAAAGCGCCGTTGATCGCCTTGCGCCAGGCAACGCGCCGTTCGGGCATCGGGATGCGGTCGATCGCGGCTTCCAGTTCAGCGGGGTCCTTTTGCCGCACCGAAGGACCAACAAACACGCTCCATCCAATCATCGAGAAGCTGGGGGCAAGCCACTGGTCGAGGAATTTCATCCACCAGCGCGTGCGCCACTGGTCCACCGGGTCGGCGGGCATCAGGCGCGGGCCGTCGAACGCCTCATCGACATATTCCATGATCGCGGTGGATTCCGTCAGCACATGCTGACCATGGGTCATGGCGGGAATGGTGCCGAGCGGGTTGACCGCCAGATAATCGGGCTTGTGCTGGTCGAAATTCAACAGGTCGAGATAATGGCTGTCGAACGCCACGCCCTTTTCAAACAGCGCCAACATGGGCTTGCCCGAATTGGCGTTGGGTTCCCAATGGTAGAGGGTAACGTCGGTCATGCCGATAGTGTCTCCATGATCCAGGGGACCGGGCGGCATGGGCCGCCCGGTCAGGCGGGGATTAGAATTTCTTTTTGACCGAAATCGCCCATTCGCGCGGGTTGCCGGGGCGTCCCTTGCGCACGCCCGCCCCTGCGCCACGCAGGTCGAACACCGACAGGAAATAATATTTGTCGAACAGGTTGGTGACTTCCAGCGATATGTCGAGGTCATTGTCCGCATTCGCCCAGGTCAGTCGCGCATTGGCGAGCGTATAGGCAGGCACGAAATTGAGGTTGCGGGTCGTACCGATCACGGATGATCCGGCATATTTCTTGTCCTCATAGGTGACGTCGAAGCGGGGGGTCAGGCTGCCGGCGCTGTCGAGGTCGATCTTGTACTGCGCGCCCAGGCTGAATTTCCAGGGCGGCGAGACTGGCGGATCGTCGGCCGACACGCCGCCCGGATTGGTCGGATAGGCCGCAGCCGGGCTGAGGCTGCCAGCCTTATATTTGAAGTCGAGATAGCTGATCGAGGCGTCGATCGCGAGGCCATCGACCGGATAGGCGGTCAGTTCCGCCTCGAACCCCTTGACCTGCGCATCGCCCGCATTGAGGCGAGCGGCACAGGGCGCGCCGGGGCAGGTCAGCACCGGGATCTGGATGTCGGTATAATCGTTGATGAAGGCCGCGGCATTGAAGCGCAGGCGGCGGTTGAACATGTCGCTCTTGAAGCCGATCTCATAGGCAATGAGCTTTTCCGGCTGGAAGGCGATGACCTGCTGCGTATTGAAGGGACGCGGGTTGCTGCCGCCGCCCTTGAAGCCGGTGGAGACCGACCCATAGACCATGAAATTGTCCGACAGGCGGTAATCGGCCGCGATCCGATAGTCCCAGCGCTTGGCACTATAATGGGCGGTCAACCCCGACAATGCCGTCACGGTTTCGGTGACATTGCCATTACGGTTGTAATCCAGCGTATCGGCGCCTGCATAACCAATGCCATAGGTAGCGCCGACAGGGTCAAGGAAGGCGTTGACGGTGCCGTCATAGTTCAGGCGGAAATAGGTCTGGTCCTTGGACTCGCTGGTGTAGCGCACCCCGCCGCTGATCGTCATCCGCTCCATCGGCTTCCACGACAGATGCGCGAACACGGCCTTGGCGTCGGCCTTGGTCGGATCGGGTTGCCGGAACTGAAGCGGATAGACCGGAACATAGCGAATGTCCTGAAGGGAGTCGTATGTCGATTTCTGCTTGAAATAATAGCCGCCGACCGTGCCGTTTAGCGTTTCGCCCAGTTCCGCATTCAGCCGGACTTCCTGACTGAAACTCCAATTTTCCAGATAGTTGCGGCCAAAGCCAATATTGGCGGGCGAGATATCGTCGTCGGAATCAAATTGCGTGTCGAAGGCGCGATAGCCAGTGATGGAGGTCAGCGCGAAGGCATCACTCAGCTTATAGTTGATCTGGCCCGACACGCCCCAACCCTGATACAGGCTGCGGTCCGTACCCTGCGTGGCAGCCAGCGGCGTACCGGCCGCGCCGAATGGATCGACCGGAATGGGCGGCACCCAGACGCCCGCAGGCTGGCCGGTGCCGATATAGTTGCAGTAGCGGCCGCATATGAATCGATTATCATAGGGGATGCCCGGCGCGGGATTGGTATTGGGTGAATTGACCGTGCTGGTTTCCAGCAGCACTTCGCCAGCGATCGTGTGTTCGTCGCGGGTATAGTCGCCGATGACGGTTACATCGAGCTTGTCGCTCGGTTCCCAGAACAGGATGCCACGGATCGCTTGATAGCCAACGCCGCCCAGCTTGCTGATGACGCAGTCGCCCGCAGGCTGGGTCGATGCGATGCCGCCGCCCGGATTGGCGCAACCATAATCGATACGATCGACAAAGCCCTCCTGCTGTCGCGCCACACCGGAAATACGGGCGGACAGGGTGCTGGTAATGCCGAAGTCCGCCGCCGCACGGATGCCGATGCGGTTGCGAATGCCGTAATTGACCTCGACAAAGCCGCCACCGTCACCCGATGGCCGCTTGGAATAGAGCTTGATCGCGCCGCCTTCGGCATTGCGCCCCGCCAGCGTTCCCTGCGGCCCGCGCAAAATCTCGACACGGTCGAGATCGAGCAGCTCGAACACTGCACCGGTCAGTTGAGGATAATAGACGTCGTCAATATAGATGCCGACGCCCGGTTCATAGGCGGGGTTAAAGTCATTCTGGCCCACGCCGCGGATGCTGGCGGAAATGGACGGGCCAAAGGACGCCCCCTGGGGCTTGAGCGACACGTTGGGCGCGGCGTCGGCGACCTGGGCCAGATTGACCTGGCTCTTCGCTTCCAGCTCCGCGGCACTGACCGCGGTAATGGAAATGGGCGTGTCCTGAAGCCGCTGTTCACGGAACTGGGCGGTGACGACAATGTCGGCGACCATGCCGGGCGACAGCGTCTCCTGCTCGGCGGCCTGTGGTGCCGTTTGTGGCGGTGCCGACGACTGCGCCGATGCTGGCGTGGTGATTGCGAGGATGGACGCCGACGCCAACAGGGCGTGCGTCATCGTGGTACGAAGCGCGTACTGCATGGGAAATCCCCTCTCCTAAACCGGCTTGAGATCCGTCCTGCCCGGACGTGACCCGCCAATGACGCTGCTGTGCGTCGATTGTTAGTAAGGCATACAATTTTCTGCGTTGCAAGAGCCTCTTCACCCCCGCAACGACTATTGACGCAATATTTGCTGATATTACGAGAGAGCAAATAATGCTGTTATCTATATTGGTGGTACTGGCTGTAACAGGTTCAGAAGAGGCCAATCGCCAACTGCTTGAAAAGCCCTGCTTCTGCGCTTTTCCGGTCAGACATAGACGCGGCGCAGCAACTCCACCAGCATCGCGGTTTCCGCCGGACTGAACCGGGCCTTGAGCCAGTTTTCATGCTCGGCGATGCAGGTGCGCGCCGCCGCCAGCGACTCGCGCCCCGCGTCGGTCAGGCTGAGCGTCTGGCGACGACGATCCTGCGTGGATTCGCCGCGTTTCAGGAAGCCGCGATCCTGCATCCGATTAACGATCGCCATCACGCTGGCCCGGTCCATTTTCAGCCGCCGACCAATGTCCGCCTGCGCAATAGCAGGCTGATCCTCGATCAGCCACAGCACCGCGACCTGCTTCTGGGTCAGGCCCAGATCGCTGAACGTCTCGGTAAAATGCTGATAAACCGCCGCGCTCGCCAGCCGGATGTGGAAGCCGACGAGACCGTCAATGCCGCTGAGACGGGGGTCGGGAAACAAAGCGAGCGGATCGAGATCCTTGTCCATGGTATTCATAGTAACAGTGTGGAGACTAAAGAGTTGAGCGTCAATCCTGCGGCTTGAAAATATGTGTAGGTTACATACAATGTAGCCAACAATCATAAGCAGAGGATCAGCCGTGGCGCATTTCCCCGAAACGCCCTCCTTCACCGGGTTCAACACGCCGTCGCGGATTGAGGCGGACATTGCCGATCTGGACATGATCGGCGCTGTGCCGACCGAACTGGATGGCGCTTTCTACCGGGTGCAGCCCGACCCGCAATTTCCGCCACGGCTGGGCGACGACATCGCCTTCAATGGCGACGGCATGATCACCATGTTTCGTTTCCATGACGGCCGGGTCGATTTCCGCCAGCGTTGGGCGAAAACCGACAAATGGAAGCTGGAGCATGAGGCGGGACGCGGGCTGTTCGGCGCCTATCGCAACCCGCTGACCGACGACCCGGCGGTCAAGGGCCAGATCCGCGGCACCGCCAACACCACCGCCTTCATCCATGGCGGCAAACTCTATGCGCTGAAGGAGGACAGCCCTGCGCTGGCGATGGACCCGGCGACGCTGGAGACGGACGGCTATACCCGCTTTGGCGGCGCGATGACCGGCCAGACCTTTACCGCCCACCCCAAGATCGACCCGGCGACCGGCGACATGATCGCCTTCGGCTATGCGGCCAAGGGGGTGCTGACCCGCGACATGACCTATTATGTCGTGTCACCCGACGGGACGCTGAAACAGGAGCTTTGGTTCGAACTGCCCTATTATGCGATGATGCATGATTTCGCGATCACGCCCGATTATGCGCTGTTCCATGTCGTCCCCAGCACGTCCAGCTGGGAACGGCTGGAGCAGGGCTTGCCCCATTTCGGCTTTGATACCACGCTGCCCGTCTATCTGGGCGTCCTGCCGCGTCGCGCCGACGCGACCGCTGCCGACATACGCTGGTTCAAGCGCGACAATTGCTTTGCCAGCCATGTCATGAACGCCTTTCAGGATGGCACGAAAATCCATTTCGACACGCCCGAAGCGAAGAATAATATGTTTCCCTTCTTCCCCGACATCCACGGCGCGCCGTTCAACCCGCAGGAGGCGGCGAGTTTCCTGACTCGCTGGACGGTGGACATGGCGTCCAATGGCGATGATTTTGCAGGCACGCGGCGACTGACAGCCATGATGGGCGAATTTCCGCGTATCGACGATCGCTTTACCGGGTTGCCCTATCGCTATGGCTGGATGCTGGTGATCGATCCCGCCCAACCGGTCGAACTGAAGGGCGGCAGCGCGGGCGGCATGATCATGAACACGCTGGGCATGGTCGATCATGCGACGGGGCAGGAGCAAAAATGGTGGTGCGGGCCGGTATCCTCCCTCCAGGAACCCTGCTTCATTCCGCGTTCGGCCGATGCGGCGGAGGGGGACGGGTGGATCGTCATGGTGTGCAACCGGTTGGCCGACCATCGGTCCGACCTGTTGCTGTTCGATGCGACCGACATCGCCAAGGGACCGATCGCGCAGGTCCGTGTGCCGATCCGCCTGCGCTTTGGCCTGCATGGCAATTGGGCAAATGCCGACCAGATCGGCTTGGCGGCGTAAGGCTTTAGACCGGCTCCCCCGCAGCACGGGCGCGGGGGAGCAGGCTGGCATGATCGCGCTCGACCCGGAACAGGATGATCAGCAGCAGGATGACGATCACCGGCGCGACCCAGTTGATCGCCAGTATCGCTCCGCCCAGATCACCGCCGCGCGCGTCGCTGATCATGCCCACGACATAGGGACCAGTCCCCAGGCCAAAGATGGTCGAGACGACGACATAGAGGCTGACGGTCAACCCCCGCATCCGCGGCAACACCTGTTCGAACATCAACGCATAGATGGGCGGCATCCACATCGTCAGGATCAGGCTGTAGAGGGTGAAGCGCAGGTAGAAATCGCCAGCATCCGGGGCGCGATAGACCCAGAGCGCAACGAATGGCGACACGCCCATGGCGAACAGCGCCACCCATACCCGGCGCGACAGGCGATGCGCGCCGATACGGTCGGACAGGGGACCGGCGATCATCGGGCCGACGATGCCAAGCCCCGCCGAAAGCAGGCCGAACTGCATCCCCGTGACGGCTGGCGACAGGCCATAGGCCTTCATCAGGAAGGATGGGGTAAAGCCCATGACGCCATAGTTGATGACACATTGCAGCGCGCCCGCCGCGATGCAGAGCAGCAGCGAGGGCTTGCCGGTGATGACGGCGAAGGCGACCGGATCGCGCCGTTTGAGATTTTGCAGCAGGTTGGCGATGACAAAAGCGCCAAAGCCGATGACGCTCCACTGGACGACATGCGGGCTGACCGAAAAACCGCCGAGCAGCAAGGGCGGGCGCGGCGATACTATCTGCGCGCCATGCATCGCGCCAAGCGAAGCGAGTATGATCAGCGCCAGCAAGCCGACATTGAGCGTCCATTCCCTGCCGCTGGCGCGCGCCTGTCGCAGGCTGAGCCAATGGACGCCCGGCGTCACCGCCGCCAGTACCGCGAAGCTGGCGCGGAAGGGGTGGGGATCGGGCGGGGTGGCGATGCCGTCGATCGCGCCGCGCTGCGGTTCCTTGAGCCGGGCCATCAGGATGGCGATGATGAAACCGGGCGCAGCGGCGACGGCGAAAGCGAATTGCCAGCCAGCCAGCCCCAGCGGTGCGCCACCCCCGGCATAGCGCGCACTCCACCATTGCGCTGCAACTCCGCCGATGATCAGCGATCCGCCAAGACCCATGGCGATGGCCGCCGCAATCACCGCCATGACAAAGCCGCGCCGCTGCTGTGGGAAATAATCATAGGCCAGGCTCGTACCCGCCGGTTGGGCCGCCGCCTCACCAATGCCGACGCACAGACGCGAGAGCATCAGCGTGAAGAAACCGCCGGCAAAGGCGGCCCCGGCGGTAGCGATCGACCAGAAACTGATGCTGGTCGCCAGCAACCGCGTGCGTATCCAGCCATCGGCCAGCCGCCCCAAAGGCAGCGAGAAAAGCGCATAAAAAAGCGCGAACACCGTGCCGTAGAGCAGCCCCATTTCCGCGTCGCCGATATGCAGGTCCGCCTTGATCGCAGGGGCCAATATGGCGAGGATATTGCGGTCGAGCAGGCTGACCATATTGGTCGCCGCCACCAGCGCCAGCGCATAATAGGCCGTCCTGCGTGGTGGCACGATGATGCTCACAGGGCGAACAGGCGCTGGGCGTTGGTCTGCATCAGCTTGCGCTTGGCCGTGTCGGATATGTCGAGCAGATCATGCGCGCGCACCTCGTCCGGCACATATTGATAGGGATAGTCCATCGCGTACAGCACCCGATCCTCCCCCAGCACCTTTTGCGCAAACTGGATCGCAGGTTCCCATGCCATGCCGCTGGTGGTGACGCTGACATTGCTGCGCATATAGTCGTGGATCGTCTTGTTGAGCGGCTTCATCCGTTCATAGCGCTGCGACCGCACGCCCGCCTGATGCATATAATCCAGCCGATAGAGCCAATAGGGCAGCGCCTCCCCCATATGACCGACGACGATCTGGAGATCGGGATAGCGGTCGAAAATGCCGATGGTGATGAGGCGCAGCAGGTGCATCCCCGTCTCCACGCCAAAGCCGAAGATCGCGCCATCCAGCCCCGCGTCCAGCATCGGCCCGATCATCGCGTCGGGCGGGGTCGAGGGATGGATATAAAGCGGCTGGCCAGTGTCGGCGAGCGCGCGGAAAATCGGATCGAATTTGGGATCGTCGAGATACTCGCCCTGGGTATGGCTGTTCACCATCACGCCTTTGAAGCCAAGATCGCGCGCCCCGCGCCGGATTTCGGCAGCGGACCAGTCCGGGTCTTGCGGGGCGATCGAAGTCATGCCGACGAAGCGCGTCGGGTGGGCGGCGCAGCGGTCGGCGAGATGATCATTGGCCCGTGTCACCATCGCCTTGGCCTCGGCCATGTCCAGCAACGGCTGCACGCCGGGCGAGGTCAGCGAGAGGATGGCGACGTCAATCCCGGTCGCGTCCATATCCGCCAGCCGCCGCTCACCAAGGTCCAGCAACCGGTCGATAATCTGCGTCGCGCGGGGCGATGGCGACTGACCGTAAAAGCCCCAGAGCGACACCATCCCTCGATCCGCACTGCCATCGCGCACCATGCGCAAATAGGCATCGATCTGCTCTCGCGTGGCGAAGGCTTCCTCGGTCGCGATGCGGAGATAGCCGCGATCGCCGCCGATATTCAATGCATGCGTCATGGCTTATCCTTCGTGGATGGCTTTGGTGACGAGGCAGGCGTCAATGCCTTCCGGCCCGTCCTCCGCGCCATGGCCCGACCATTTGACCCCGCCAAAGGGCGAGTCCGACCCGCCGATCATCGCGGTGTTGATCCCCACCATCCCCGCCTCGATCGCGCGCGCGACCCGGCGCTGGCGCGCGGCATCGCTGGTCCAGGCATAGGCGGCCAGCCCATAAGGCAGGCGATTGGCCTCAGTGACCATCGCAGCTTCGTCAGCGAAGCTGTTGATAAGCGCTACCGGTCCGAACGGTTCTTCGTTCATGATCGCGGCGGTCAGCGGCGTGCCGGACAGGACAGTAGGCGCGTAGAAATAGCCCGCATTGCCGATCCGCGCACCACCGGTTTCGAGGCGCGCACCCTTATCCACCGCGTCACCGATCAGCCGGTCCATCGCGTCGAGCCGCCGGGCGTTCGCCATCGGCCCCATGATGCTGCCATCGGCCAGACCATCACCAACGACGATCTTCTCCGCCCGCTCGACAAAGCCTGTCAGGAACCGCTCATAAACCCCTGATTCCACAATGAAGCGGGTCGGTGACACGCAGACTTGCCCGGCATTGCGATATTTGCCCGCTACCACCGTATCGAGCGCGCGGTTGAGATCGGCATCGTTGAAGATCAGCACCGGGCCATGGCCGCCCAGTTCCATCGTCGTGCGCTTGCAATCCTCCGCCGCCAGCTTGGCCAAATGTTTGCCTACGCTGGTGGAACCGGTGAAGCTCATCTTGCGGATGATGGGGGAGGAGAGGAGATGCCGAGACACTTCGTCCGGTACGCCGAACACCGCCTGCGCGACATCGCCCGGCAGGCCTGCGTCAAGCAGGCATTGCAAGATACCCAGCGCCGACGCCGGGGTTTCCTCCGCCGCCTTCAGGATTACCGAGCATCCCGCCGCGATCGGCGCGCCCAGCTTGCGCCCCGGATTGCCGAGCGGGAAATTCCATGGTGCAAAGGCGGCGACCGGGCCGACCGGCTCCTTCGTCACGGTCGATCGCTGCCCTGCGGGACGCACCAACGCGCGGCCATAGAGGCGGAACGTCTCGCCCGCATAGAAATTGAACAGGCCGACATTCATCATCACTTCGATGCGCGCTTCGGCCAGCGTCTTGCCCTGTTCCAGCGTGGCGATGCGGGCAAGTTGCTCCTGCCGCTCGACCATCAGCCGGGCCGCGCCCTGCAACACCGCCGCGCGCTCCTGCGGTGTGGACTCGCGCCAACGCAGGAAGCCGCGTTGCGCCGCCGCCAGTGCAGCGTCCAGATCCGCCGCGTCGGCCAAGGGCAGCTCCGCCAGCGTCTCGCCCGTGGCGGGGTTGACGACGCTGTGCGTGCGCCGCCCCCCGCCAGCAACGCGCTGGCCATCGATCATCAGATAGATGTCTGGATAGGTCATGGGGGTCAGACGCTCACAGCTTCGCGGGCAGCGCGTTCACGATCGATATCCCCCTGCCAGCGTTCCGCGACAATCTCCTCGCCGGTCACCGGATGCTTCATATGGAAAGGGACGACCTTGTGCGTCGGCCACAGCCAGGCATCCTCGATCAGCGCGTCGGGACCGGTCGGGTCGGCGGGATAGATGTCCTTGGGGAAGGGGACATATTCCGGCTTTGTATTGGCCCAGCCGCTGTCGAAATCGGCGTGCCATTGCGGCAGATAGTTCAGGATCGCGATCCGCCAGATACCGTCCACCTTCCTGTAGGTGTTTTCATAGATGCCGCCTTCCCACCATTGGCGCGGCCCCAGCATCGGGTTGGACGGGTCGCAATGATCCTTGTGCCGCCCCGCCTGCATCATCGACCGGGCGCGGGCATGGGCGGTGACCCCATCCTCGGCAATATCGACAATGTCCTGCAACTGCGGATGATCGAGCAGGAAGCCGTCGATCGGGCCATTGGTGCCATGGGTAAAGCGCTTCTGGAACCGATCGACATAGAGGCGGCGTATCCCCTCCTTACCACGCCAGATGCCGCCGAAGAAGCGTACTTCGCCATCGTCGGTGAACAGGTCGACCGTCTCGTTATACAGGCATTTGTCGATCAGATAGCCGTAGAGATATTGCAGCTTGCGCACGTCCAGCTCATCCTCGCGCCGTTGCAGGCGGCTGGACAGGCTGGCGACAGTTTCTTCGAGTTTGGCGATACGATCTGTGTCAGACATTCCACTCTCCCTATTGTATAGGATACTTACATAAATTCTACCTGTCAGACAGCCTGGGCGGCGATCCGTTCCACCTCTTCGCGATAGGGGCGGATGGCCCGGACCATGCAGAGCGTGGCAATGGGCAGCAGCACGCTGGCGGTCATCACCAGCGCCTTCCACAATTGGGCCGGGTCGCCGACCAGATAGTCCTGCACCAGCCCGACCAGGAAACTGCCCATCGCGCCGAAAAAGGTGAACATGAACAGGTAGATCGCCGTCACCTGCCCCCGCATGGCGTTGGGGGCGACGCGCTGGATCGCGGCATTTTGCGGCACGGCGCCGGCCATGCCGAACATCGCGCCGACGCTCGACACCGCCAGCGACGCATAGCCATTGGGCATCAACGGCGCGAGGATGGCGCAGACGGTGACACAGCCAAAGAAGATCGCGGCGGCCCGCACATTGGCGTCGGCATGGCGCTTGGCCAGCCATTCGACGAACACCCCGCCCAGCAACAGGCCGAGCAGCGAGGCGACCAATGTCATCGATCCCATGACCGCGCCGATCTGCGCCTCGTTCCAGCCATAGGTGCGGATCATGAACGGCACGCGCCAGAATTGCAGGCCGAATACCTCGATCGCGCTCAATGCCAGTCCCGCGAACAAAGGATAATAGACCCGTCGTTTGGCGTGGATCGCCCTGGCCGCGTCCAGCCCGGTGAAAGTCAGGATGCGGCGGCCCAGCGGCGCGCTGTCCGGCGGCGTGATGCTATCGGGCGACACCGCCTGACGCGGCGGTTCCCTGACGGTCAGGAACAGCAAAGCGACCAGCAGCGCGGGCAGGCCCAGCCAGATCATCAGCCATTGCCAGCCCAATATGGTAAGCCCGCCATGGACCGTCGGCGCCCATCCCGCCGCCACGCCGATCAGCATACCGCCGATGATAGGCCCCAACGTCGTGCCGCCGATGAAGCCGAATTGCAGCAAAGCAAAGGCGCGGGTCAGGATGCGCGGCGGAAAAGCGTCGGCCAGCAGCGAATAGGATGCAGGCGCATGGGCCGATCCGCCCGCGGCCAGGAACACCCGCGTGCCGACAAACTGGGAGAAGCTCTGCGCAATGCCGCCCAGCGCGGTGATGACCCCGATCGCCGCGACTCCGCCCGCCAGCACGAATTTGCGCGGGAAAATATCGGCCAGTCGCGCCAGCGGGATACCGACGAACAGGTAGCAGATGATGCTGGCCGGTCCCGCCAGAAAGCCAAGCTGCGAATCGGACAGGCCGAAATCCGCCTTGATCCGCTCGGCCAGCATCGCGAACACGACCTGTTCGAAAAAGGTCACGAAGGTCGCCAGGATGATGACGAACAAGGCCCAATAGGCCGCTGCCATGGAGTAGGAGGGCGCATCCACATCCGTGGCCACCCGCGCATGGTCCACCCACCGACTCTCGGTCGCGATCGGCGCAGGTGCCAGGGCCACAAGCCTTCTCCTCTTCCTCGCCTGCTCCTGTTGCCGGAGCGATATTTCGGCTTGGCGAATTTGTAAGTGAACTATACGAATATGGCGAGAGTAAAAATTCACGACCGTTAGAAATATGGATGAGGGAGAGAGCGATGCTGAACTTTGAAGGGCGAACCGCCTTTGTGACCGGGGGTGCCAATGGCATCGGCCTGGGGTTGGCTCGCGCCTTGCTGGCGCAGGGTGCGAAGGTGGCGATCGCCGATATTCGCGAGGATGCGATTGAAGCGGCGCTCAGGATGCTTGATAATCAGCATGTCATTGGCATCCCGCTCGACGTCGCGTCGCGCGGCGGTTTTGCCGATGCGGCGGAGCAGGCGGAGCGGGCGCTTGGTCCGGTCAGCCTGCTGTTCAACAATGCCGGGATCAACCTGTTCCAGACGATCGACGAATCCAGCTATGACGATTGGGACTGGGTGATGGGGGTCAATCTGCATGGCGTCATCAACGGCGTCATGACCTTTGCCCCCCGCATCAAGGCGGCGGGGCTGGGCGGCTATATCGTCAACACGGCATCAATGGCCAGCTTCCTGTGCGGCGGCGCGCCGGGCATCTACAACACCACCAAATTCGCGGTCCGGGGCATGAGCGAATCCCTGCGCTACAGCCTGGCCCCGCACAATATCGGCGTGTCCGTGCTATGCCCCGGTCTGGTCAAAAGCCACATCTACGCCAGCGACGAAGTGCGCCCGGCGACGCTGAGCGATAACGCTAAGCCCGTGGACAGCAATGCCGTGGCGCGACTGGCCCAGATCCACGAATTTGGCATGGAGCCGGACGTGATCGCCGCGCGGACATTGGACGCGATGCAGGAAAACCGCTTCCACATCTTCCCGCACCCCGAATTTGCGGATGAGCTGCGCACCGTGTTCGACGAGATCCTCGCCGATTTCCGCCCTTATCCGGCCGATGCAGGTCACGACCAGCGCGTCGGTTTCGAAAAGATGCGGCGGGAGAGTTACGCCAAGGCGAGACAGGCTGCACGGGAGCGGGCGTAGCTTACGCCGCGAACAGATCACCCTGTCGCGGCCGGGCTGGCGGCGTCGCAGTCTGGCGCGGCGCGCCGATCAGCACGCGCGCCCGCCCGGTCAGCGTATAGACCGCCTGCCGCTGCGCCCCGCGATTGAGGTGATCGACGCGATAGCCCTGATAATGGCGCTTGAGCAGTCCGGCCTTCACCAGTTCGGACGCTGCCCGGCTAAGGTTGGTCTTGCCCGATGCGCGCACCCGCGTGCGCACCTCATCCTGCACCAGCGCCTCATCCACCGCCGCGTCCCCGGTCAGCCGCTCCTCCTTGCGCAATTCCTCGCGCACCCGCTCGACCAGCGCCATGCGCCGGGGATCGCGATGTCCCATGGGCGTCAGTGCGTCGCACAGCCAGTCGCGCAAGGGAACCAGCGCCTTGCCCACCCGCACCATCGGCCCCGCGCTGCCGTCAGGCTTTGCCACATCCGCGATGAGCGTCAGCAGCATGAAGGCGTAGCGGGGGCGGGAACAGCAATGCGACAACTGGTCGAGCAGCAGTGACAAATCGCTGCCGCCAGGAATGCGGGAAGAAACGGGCGCATGAAACATAAGGTGAATCAAGCATAGTCGGCCCGCCTTGTGAATCCCCTATTTCCGCCGAGTCGCACTTTGTCGCTCGTGACACTTTGCCCGCCGGTAAAGTGTCACGGGGGAGCCTTTACCGGCGTGGCGAGCGGGTGCGGCTACCAGACCAGCGGCAGCGCCTTTGGTCCCACGACGCCGCCGGGCCAGTAGCTGATCTGCGCATCAGGGGCGACGGCGAAGTCGGGAATCCGCCGCAGCCATTCCTGCAAGCCGATCTTGATCTCCAGCCGCGCCAGATGCGCGCCGATGCAGCTATGCACGCCCCCGGCAAAGGCCAGGTTGGGTTTGCGCATACGGCCGAAATCGACGGCGCGCGGATTGGGGAAGATGTCCGGGTCGTAATTGCAGGCGGGCAGGATGCTGGTGAATTTGTCGCCCGCCTTCATCTGTATGCCGCGCATTTCCATATCTTGCCGGACGGTGCGACCGGAGAAGGTGACCGAAAAAACGCGCAGCAATTCCTCTACCTGCGCAGTAATCTGATCGGGGTTCTCGATCATTTCGCGCCGCCGGTCAGGGTTCTGCGCCAGCCACAGCCAGATATTGTTCATGGTCGCAAACACCGTGTCCAGGCCTGCGATGAACAGGAAGAAGGTGAAGCCGAAAATCTCCCGCTCGGTCAGCGGCTGCCCATCGGGCCGCGCCTGAATGATGGTGCTGATCACGCCCTCATCAGGCTTCACCGTCTTTTCGGCGATGACCTGCGCCAGATAGGCCTCGATCCCCCGCATCGCCAGGCCTGCGCTCATCCGGTCCTGCGAATGGAGCAGATCCACTGCCCAGCCGACGAACGTATCCCGCATCTCCTGCGGCAGGCCCATCAGGTCGAGGAAGATCGACACCGGCAGCGGACGGCCGAAGTCAGTGGTGAATTCCACTTCCCCCTTGTCGATGAAGCCGTCGATCAGATCGTTGGTCAGGTTGCGCATATAGGATTCAAGCCGCAACACGCCCTGCGGCGAAAAGGTCTTGTCGAGAATCGCGCGATATTTGCGATGGTGCGGCGGATCGATTTCCAGCGGGATGAAGTGGAAATAATTATTGGGATCGCGCGGGAAGGGCGTTGCCCCTTCGGTCGTGAAAAATTCGGGATGGCGCAGCGCGAAGAACGCATCCTCATGCTTGATCGTGACCCAGGCATTGCCGACCAGCGGATTGACGCTGTAGAAAATCGGCGGATGGGTGTCGTGCAGCGACGCCATGAAATCATGCGGTGCGGCCAGGAAGTCGGCCCCGGTGGTCAGGCCGATTTCGCGCACCAGTTCGGGCGGCACATGGGCGGGGATTTCGGTGGTTGCGGTTGTGGCCATGAAACCAGCCTCCTTCAATATTGCGTGGCGGGAAGGTGGACGATCAGCCCGTCGAGCGAGGCATCGACGACGATCTGGCAGCTCAGCCGACTGGTCGGCCTTTGCTCCGACGCGGTCGATTCCAGCATGTCGCGCTCGGCCTGGTCGGGTGCGGGCAGGCGGTCGATCCAGGCTTCATCGACATAGCAATGGCAGGTGGCGCAGGCGAGGCCGCCGCCACATTCGCCGACAATGCCTTCTATCCCATGGTCGAGCGCCGCGCGCATCACATTCTCACCGTCGGGGACCTGCACCGCATATTCGGTGCCGTTCGCCTCAACATAGCGGACCGCTGCCATTTTCCTGCTCCTGATCGTCAATCTGGTTGATGAGAACGTTGTTCTCATCCATGGTCATAGCGCGACGACCCGATAAATGCAAAGGGCTTTGCAGCAGGGAAGAGGACGGCATCATGGCACAGGCGGCAGACGGGGCGGACGATCGCGGTGCGATGATCACCCGTGCGGCCTATGACCTGCTGGACGAAGCGGGGTTGGAGGGGCTGACCATCCGGGCAGTGCTGGCCCGCACCGGCCTAGCCCGACGCGCCTTTTATGATCGCTTCGCAGGCAAGGATGATCTGGTGCTGGCGGTGTTCGCCCAGACGCTGGCCCGTGCGGCGGAGACGTTCGCGCAACAGGTACAAACCCTGCCCGATCCGCTCGCCCGGCTGCACCATATCGTCGATGGCATCATATTGGGCGGCTTCGTGATGGGGGATGATCGCGGTGGGAAGCGGCGAGGCGCGGCGCTGAGCCGGGAGCATTTGCGACTGGCCGAATCGCGTCCGGGGGAATTGCAGCGAGCAATCGCGCCCTTGATCGACCTGATCGCCGCGCAACTGGCGGACGGCATGACCATGGGGCAGGTGCGCACCGCGCCGCCCCATCGGCTGGCCATGCTGATCTACAATCTGGTGTCCACCACAGTCCACGGCCAGTTGCTGGCCGAAGAAGGCCAAGCCCCGGACGCAGCGGCGCGGCAGGCGATGGCCCAGGAAATCTGGGAGTTTTGCCGCCGCGCCGTTGCGGTGTAGAGCAGTGGCTTAACGCTTCAACTTCAGATGCTGCGTGAAGAAGCGTGTCATGACATCAAAGGCTTCCCGCGATTCGGGCAAAGCCGGATCGTAGAAAAAGGCGTGACCCAACCCGTCCCAGATATGCAGGTCGGCATCGACCCCGGCCTTGACCAATTCCTTATGCGTATTGACCGCCGCGCTCATCTCGAAGGCGCGAGTGCCGGTGATCACCAGCGTCGGCGAGAACTGCGCCAGCGTCGCGGGCGATGTGATGGGGGAGACGAGCGGGTCGGCCAGGTCGATATCCTTGAAATAGCCGCGACTATCCTCCCGCTGCGCCAATGCCTGGAACGGTCGTCCGAACGCCCGGCTGTCCCCGCCCCAGCGCGCATCCGCCGACGCGCAGAATATGCCGATCGCGGCGGGCAGGGGCAGCTTGTCGCGGATCAGCGCCGCCATGGTTTCGGCGGTCAGCAGTCCGCCCGCCGAGCATCCGAAGATCGCAATATCCTGCGGCTTGTGGGTCTTGAGCAGGTCGCGATAGACGGTCAGCACATCCTGGGTCGCCGCCGGATAGGTGAATTCCGGTGCCTGCCTGTAGGTGATGCTGACAATCTCTACCCCGGCAAGTCCCGCCAGCGGTATGGATTCGAGCATCCCGGTCCCCGTCGCCGCCCCCATGATGAAGCCGCCGCCCGGCAGGTTGAGCAGGATCTTGCCGCGATTGGCCTTCGCCACACCGCCTACGGGCATCGCACGGACGGCGGGGATGCCCGCGATCACATCGTCGCGGGTTACCACCTTGTACATCTGTTTAAGCTTGTCGAGGCGCGGCGCCATGATCTGCGGCATCCGCGCCCGCAGCGTCCCGGCCTGACCCGCCGCGACAGCCCGCATCATCGGTTCTTCAGGATCGGATGGACTGCGGGGCAAGGCCTTTTTGGCGGCATCGCTCAGATAGACCGATGGCGGCAGGCGGAAAGAGGGGACGACCACGGTGCCGTCCGGTTCGATCGTACCGGGACCAGCCAGCGGCGGCGGTGTTTGGGCAAGGGCCATGGCGGGCAGCGCGCAAACCGCTGCGCTGAGGGCCAATTGGCGCAAGCTGGACAGTGAGCCGTACATATGAATCTCCTCTACAAATTATGTTATGAAACATAATATGCAGGGTTGAGAGCCGGACGCAAGCGCGTTATCGCGGCATATGTCCAACTCACTGTCGCCTTTGTCCGAACTGATCGATCCGCTCGACCCGCTGATCGGCTATCACCTGCGCCGCACCACCGTCGCGGTGACAGCGGCGCTGGCTGACCTGCTCCAGCCATTGGGCATCAATGTGGGGGAGGCGACGCTACTGCTGTTCCTAGGGGCCAACCAGGGCTGCATCCAGAGCGACATCGGCCGCGCGCTCCGCGCCCAGCCCGCCAACCTCGTGCCGCTGATCAACAAGCTGGCGCTGCTCGGCGCACTCGACAAGCAGCCAGGCAAGGGGCGGGCAATCACCCTGTCGCTAACCCCCGATGGCGAACGGCTCCACGCCAAGGTGAGCGAAGCGTTCGAGCGCCACGAAAACCGGATCGGTCGGTCCATCCCGGCCGACCGACGCGACGAGTTGCTGGCGCTTCTGCGCCAGCTCTGCCGCGACGCCTGCCACCCTTAGGCGTCAGGCTCGACCCACGTCGTGGTCAGCGCGCGGGGTGAGAGATATTTGGTGGTGGTCCAGCCGCCATCGACCACGATCGTCTGCCCGTTGATGAACCCCGCGCCGGGCGAACAGAGGAAGGCGATGGTGCTGGCAATATCCTCTACCTCGCCCAGCCGGGGAAAGGGCGTGGTTTCGACATTCACCCGCTTGAACATCTCATCGTCAAACCGGTGCCGCACCATGTCGGTCATGGTGACGCCCGGCGCGACGCAATTGGCGCGGATGCCCCGCGGGCCATAGTCGCAGGCGATATGCTGAGTCAGCGCGCCCAGCCCGCCCTTGGCCGCCGAATAAGCGCCGCCACGCCGCCCGCCGATCATCGCATAGGTGGAACTGACATTCACGATGCCGCAGCCTTCGCCCATATGGCCGATGACTTCACGGCACAGCCGGAACGGCGCGCGCAGCATCAGCCCCAGAAAATAGTCGAGCGTCTCATCGTCCGTCTCGTGCAGCGGCTTGGGACTGCCAGCACCTGCATTGTTGACGAGGAAATCGATGCGGCCAAAGCGCTCCAGCGCCAGCGCGACGATCTGCGCCGGGGCGTCGTCGGCGGTGATATCGACCGACAGTGTCGCGATCCGCGCCGGGTCACCAATCACCTGCTCCAGGGTCGCCAGCTTGTCCGCGTCCCGGCCCACGCCGACGATCGCCATGCCCGCCTCGGCCAGCATCTTGGCGGTGGCCAGGCCAATGCCGCTGCCTGCCCCGGTGATGATCGCAACCTGCATCGTTCTTTCCCTTTATCCTGTCTTGTCGCTTTCATATCCGCCTTCTGCGCCCGCCGCGAACCGCTGGAGCGATGCCTTGCCGGGGCGGCTTGAACCGGTGCCAGCCACGGTTCACCCACGGGGCCATATCAAGGAGCATCGCCATGGCAGACTATCGTTTTGACGATCGCGTTGCGGTCATCACCGGGGCAGGCCGCGGGCTGGGCCGCGCCTATGCGCTGCTGCTGGCGGCGCGCGGCGCGAAGGTGATCGTCAACGATCCGGGCGGTGCGATCCGGGGCGAGGGGGGCGACGATGGCCCGGCGGCAGACGTGGTCGCGGAGATCAAGGCACTGGGCGGCGAAGCGGTCGCCTGCACCGAATCGGTGGCCACGCCCGAAGGCGGCCGTGCCATCATCGAGAGCGCGCTCGACCATTATGGCCGCATCGACACGCTGATCCATAATGCGGGCAATGTCCGCTACGGATCGATGAAGGAACTGAGCCAGGAGGATTTCGACGCCGTCCTCGACGTCCATCTGCGCGGTGCCTTCCACGTCACCCGCCCTGCCTTTCCGATCATGTGCAAGGCAGGCTATGGCAGGATCGTGCTGACCTCCTCGATCGGCGGGATCTATGGCAACGAAAATTGCGTCAATTACGGCATGTCCAAATCGGGCATGATCGGTCTCAACAACATATTGGCGCTTGAAGGAGAGGCCGAGGGCGTCCGCTCCAACATCATCGTGCCGGGCGCAGTGACCCGCATGGCCGAAGGGATTGACGTGTCGGCCTATCCGCCGATGGGACCGGAACTGGTCGCGCCAGTCGTCGGCTGGCTGGCGCATGAAAGCTGCTCGATCACCGGGCAGATGCTGGCGTCCATCGCCGGGCGGGTCGCGCGGGTTTTCATCGCCGAAAGCCAGGGCGTCTATCAGCCCGACTGGTCGATCGAAGATGTTGGCAACCGGATCGACGCGATCATGGACAGCGCCGATCCGGTGACGTTTGGCCTTCACGGCCATGTCGATCATATCCGCTACAGCTTCGAACGCGCCGTGGCGGGGAAATAAACGTCCGCTATATGGAGTTGACCCGTTCCAGCCGTGGCGACAGGAGATGGACGGCGCCAAGCGCGACGAAATAGGCGCTGCCCGCCACCGCGAAGAGCGGCGTATAGCTACCGATACCGTCGAGGATATAACCGGCATATTTGGCCATGACCATGCCGCCGATCGCGCCCACCGTGCCGCCGATCCCAACGACCGATCCCACCGCGCCGCGCGGGAACAGGTCCGACGGCAAAGTGTAGAGGTTGGCCGAGAAAGCCTGATGCGCGGCGGTGGCGATGCCGATCACCAGTACGGCAAGCCAGAGGTTATCGATCGACTGGGCAAAGAAGATCGGCAGAACGGCGCAGGCGCAGAGCAGCATGGTCAGCTTGCGCGCGGCATTGACGCTCTTGCCCGCCTTCATCAGACGGCCGGACATCCAGCCGCCAAAAATGCTGCCGCCGTCGGACAATAGGTAGATCGCCACCAGCGGCGGGCCGAAGCTGATCAGGTCCAGGCCATAGCGGGTGCCAAGATAGCCCGGCAGCCAGAAGAGGAAGAACCACCAGATGGGATCAATACAGAATTTGCCGATCGCATAGGCCCAAGTCTCCTTGACGGTGATCAGCTTCGCCCAGCCGATGGGCTCGACCGGGTCGGCGGGATCCTGACGGATATAGGCCAGTTCTTCGGCGGTAACCTTGGGATGCTGGTCGGGGCTGCGGTAAAAGACCAGCCAGGCGATCAACCAAAGGATGCCGAAAATGCCGGTCGCGTAGAAAGCGACGCGCCAGCCATAGGCGACGGTCAGCCACGGCACCAGCAGCGGGGTGATGATCGCGCCGATATTGGCCCCGGCGTTGAACAGGCCGATGGCGAAGGCGCGCTCCTTTTGCGGGAACCATTCGGTCACCGCCTTGATACCGGCGGGGAAATTGCCCGACTCGCCAACCCCCAGGCCAAAGCGCGCCATGGCGAACTGGGTCACGCCATGCACGCCGCCATGGGCCATATGGGCGATGGTCCAGATGGTGACGGCGATGGCGTAACCAAAGCGCGCACCGATGACATCGACCACCCGGCCAAAGCCCAGATAGCCGACTGCATAGGCCGCCTGGAACCAGAACACGATGTTGGCATAGTCGGTTTCCGACCATTGCATTTCCGCCGACAAGGTGGGCTTCAACACGCCGATCATCTGCCGGTCGACATAGTTGATCGCGGTCGCCGCGAACAGCAGCGCCACCACTACCCAGCGATAGCGCCCGACCGGCGGACCCTGCACCCCTGCTTCGTTCATCATCCTGGCTCCTATTATGGCTCGGTCGACCGCTTGTTTCAGCGCGGCTCTTGTGCGGCAATCGTGCAGTGAAGAATACCCAGCGGGCCGAAATCGGCGTCCACCTTCTGTCCCGGCGTCACCGGATGGACACCCGATACCGCGCCGGTCGATATCCACCAGCCTGCCTTTATCGCGATCCCGCGGGCAATCAGATTTTCGAGCAGGAACTGCACCGATCCGATCGCGCCCAGCGCGAAGGCGGCGGCGGTGCCGCTGCCGACCGCTTCGCCGTCGATGCGGGTCGTCACCAGTTGATCGGCATAAGCGCCGCTGCGCCAGTCGGGCACGGCTGGGCCGATCAGCAAGCCGTTATTATTGCCAAAGTCGGAGACAGTGACAGCCGGACCATGGCCGTTGATCCCGGCAAAAGGTGAGCTGGCGATTTCAATGCCGATATGAACAGCGTCGATATGATCGGCCGCTTCCTCCAGGGTGAAATGCGTCTTGCCGGTCGCCGGTATCGTACCGATGCGGAAGAGAAATTCCGCTTCGACCGCGCCGAAGCCTTCGGCAAAGACCAATCCCTGCGATTGCGCATCGGCGGTCGCGACGGTCGAGGCGAAGATAGGCCCAGCCAGCCGGTCGCAGCCATAGCGATCCGCCAGATCGCCCAAGATCCGGCCGACTTTCCAGCCTGCGACCGCCTCTGTGACACGCGCCAGTGCCGCGTCCTGAACGATATAGGCCTCATCCAGCGTTGCAGGCATTGGGCCTGGATAGTCGGCAAGTCCCTGTGCGGACTGTCGTGCCGCCAGAAAACGCTCTGCTGTCGCTTCGGCCGGGCTGCTGGCGCTCACTGCGAAATCCTTTCCATCCTCGTTGATCCTGTCGGTAATGGAAACCGGTGTCATTGACAAGCCGGATCGCGGACAGATGCGCTGGCGGGGCGCGTAAACTGCGTTATAAGGCGCTATGGCAAAGCAGAACCAGGATGAGGGACAGGCGCCCAAGCTGACGATCAACGACATTGCCCGCATGGCGGATGTGTCGAAAAAGACGGTCAGCCGGGTCATCAACCGATCGCCGCTGCTGAACCGCGAGACACGCGACAAGGTAGAGGCGATCATCCGGGAAACCGGCTATGTCCCCAATCCGCAGGCGCGGGCGCTGGCATTGGGGCGTAACTTCCTGATCGGGCTGGTCTATGACAATCCCAATGCGCAGATGATCCTGTCGATGCAGCGCGGCATATTGGAAGCGTTGCACGGCACCGAATTCGAACTGGTGATTCGCCCGGTCGATCGCGGATCGAACCTGGTAATGGACGATATTCGTGGCTTCGTCACGCGCCAGCGGCTGTTCGGCGTCGTGCTGCTGCCGCCCATGTCGGAAAATGACGCACTGGCACGGATGCTGGACGAGCAGGGCTGCCGCTATGTGCGGATGGGGTCCGCGGTGCTGGACGATCCTGAACATATGGTGGCGTCCAACGACAAGGAGGCGGTGGCCGACGCGGTGCGCTATCTGATCGCGCAGGGGCATCGACGGATCGGCCTGATCGCCGGGCCGCATGGTTTCCGGTCGGCGCAGGAGCGGCGCGAAGGCTTTGAACAGGCGCTGGCGGAAGCGGGGATCAGCCTGCCGCGCAGCCTGATCGCCGATGGCCAATATACGTTCGAATCGGGTCTGTCTGCGTCAGAAAGCCTGTTCGACCTGACGCCGCGCCCGACCGCGATCTTCGCCAGCAATGACGAAATGGCAGCGGGCGTGCTGTATGCGGCGCGGATGCGGGGGATTGCGGTGCCGGAGGAATTGTCGATCATCGGCTTCGATGACACGCCGCTCACCACCCGCGTTTGGCCGCCGCTCAGTACGGTGCGCTGGCCGATCGTCGCCATGGGGCGGGCGGCGGCGCTCAAGCTGATCGGCACGGCGATTGGCGAGGGGTCGGAGGTCAACGAGCCGTCGATGTTCAGTTCGACATTGATCCGTCGCGCATCGGTTGCACCGCCCGCCATATCCTGATAGGCGATGCTGCATGACACCGGTGTCCAATGGGACATCTATATTGGATGAAGGACGAGGGGCCGACCATGTTCGACAAGACCTATTATGCGACCCACCCGGACATGATGGAGTGCGTCAGCAATGACGAACTGCGCGATCGTTATCTGATCGGCGGCCTGTTCCGCGATGGCGAGTGCGTGCTGAACTATACCCATGCCGAACGCTTCGTGATCGGTGGCGTCGCGGTCGCCGATGCGCCCGTCGCGCTCCCCGCCCAGACCGAACCCGCGTCCGCCGCTGGCCACCCCTTCCTGGAGCGGCGTGAACTGGCGATCGTCAATGTGTCGGGCGTCACCGGCACCGTGACCGTCGATGGCGAAGCCTTTACGCTCGGCAACAAGGATTGCCTCTATGTCACCATGGGCGCGAAGGACGTCGTCTTTTCCGGCGCAGGCGCGCGCTACTATCTCGCCTCCTGCCCCGCGCACAAGGCGTTCACGACGCGCCTCATCTCGCTGGCCGATGCCACCACGCTCGAACGCGGCAGCCTGGAGGAATCCAACGAACGCACCATCTACCAGCTGGTCATCCCCGGCATTTGCGAGAGCGCGCAGCTGGTCATGGGCCTCACCGTCCTGAAGCCCGGCAGCGTCTGGAACACCATGCCCCCGCACATCCATGAGCGGCGCAGCGAGATTTATTTCTATTTCGAGCTGGATGGCCCTGCCGACCGCGTGTTCCATTATATGGGCGAGGGCGATGCGATGCGGCACATCGTCATGGCGAACGAGGAAGCGGTGATCTCGCCGCCCTGGTCGATCCATATGGGGTCCGGCACCAAAGCCTATGCCTTCATCTGGGCGATGGCGGGCGAAAATCAGGACTATACCGACATGAACGTGCTGGACATCTGCCAGCTGGCGTAATTCTCCCCTCCCTTCAGGGAGGGGTCGGGGGAGGGCATGTCCGCATAGCCCGGTCCCGACAGTCCCTCCCCTAACCCCTCCCTGAAGGGAGGGGGACAGGAAAACCCATGACCAACCCCTTCGACCTCTCAGGCCAAGCGGCCATCGTCACCGGCGCGAATACCGGCATTGGCCAGGCGATCGCCCTGTCGCTCGCCAGCGCGGGCGCGGATATCGCCGCTGTCGGGCGCACGCCTGCGCTGGAAACGGTGCAGAAGGTCCGCGCGCTTGGCCGCCGGGCCGAGATCGTCTCGGCGGACCTGTCGACCATCGAGCCGGTCCAGCGCGTCGTCGACGAAACCATCGCCACGCTGGGTGGCCTGCATATCCTGGTCAACAATGCCGGCATCATCCGCCGCGCCGACAGCGTGGACTTTACGGAAGACGACTGGGACGCGGTGATCGACACCAATTTGAAGGTGCTGTTCTTCCTCAGCCAGGCGGCCGGTCGCCACATGATCGCGCAAGGCGCAGGCAAGATCATCAACATCGCCTCCCTGCTGTCCTTCCAGGGCGGCATCCGCGTGCCGAGCTACACCGCGTCCAAGAGCGGCGTCGCGGGGCTGACCAAGCTGCTGGCGAACGAATGGGCGGCCAAGGGCGTCAACGTCAACGCCATCGCGCCGGGCTACATCGCCACCAACAACACCGCCGCCCTGCAAGCCGACGAACAGCGCAACCGCCAGATCCAGGAACGCATCCCCGCAGGCCGCTGGGGCGACGCATCCGACATTGGCGGAGCCGCCGTGTTCCTCGCCTCGCCCGCCGCCAACTATATCCACGGCCACACCCTCGCCGTCGATGGCGGATGGCTGGCGCGGTAACATGGCCGGCGTCGATCGCCGCCATTTTGTTGCAGGCGCGATTGGCCTGAGTGCCGCGCCCGTTTTCGCTGCGCGACCTGATCCGGTCGTCGCCACGACCATCGGGCAGATCAGGGGCAGGCGGGAGGCAGGGCTGCATGTGTTTCGCGGCGTGCGCTACGGGCAGGACACGGCGCAGCGCCGCTTCCAGCCGCCACTGGCACCTGAACCATGGCGCGGGATCGTGGACGCCGCCGCCTTTGCGCCATCCTGCCCGCAGCGGGCGATGCAGGCGGGGACCAGCGAGGATTGCCTGTTCCTCAATATCTGGACGCCGGGGACGGAGACTGCCGCGAAACGTCCGGTGATGCTCTATATCCATGGCGGCGCTTATGCCAATGGCAGCGTGGTCGATCCGCTGAATGACGGGCGGCATCTGGCGGCGGCGGGCGATGTCGTTGTGGTGACGGTCAATCATCGGCTCAATGCGCTGGGCTATCTCTACCTCGCGCGGCTTGATCCGCGCTTTGCCGATAGCGGTAATGTCGGGCAGCTGGACCTGATTTTGGCGCTGCGCTGGGTGCGGGACAATATTGCCGCGTTCGGGGGTGATCCGGCCAATGTAACCGTGTTCGGTCAGTCGGGTGGCGGGGCCAAGATCGCAACGATGATGGCGATGCCCGCCGCCAAAGGGCTGTTCCACCGCGCGATCACGATGAGCGGGCAGCAAGTGACGGCCAGCGGGCCGATCAATGCGTCGCGGCGGACGGCAGCCTATCTCGATCGGCTGGGGGTGAAGCCCGATGCGCTGGCGGCGTTGCTGACGATGCCGGTGGCGCGGCTGATCGAGGGGCTGGAGGCGATCGATCCGATCCTGGGCGGAGGCGTCTATATGGGGCCGGTGCTGGATATGCGGTCGCTGGCGCGGCATCCTTTCTGGCCCGACGCCGCGCCGCAGGGCAATGTAATCCCGATGATGCTGGGCAATACGCTGGACGAGACGCGGGCCTTTATCGACCCTGAAGGGCCGTTGGTGCGGGGGCTGGACTGGGGCAATCTGGCGGCGCGGATGGCGGGGGAATTGCGGATCGACCTGTCGCCCGAATGGATCGTGGGCCAGTATCGCGCGCGCTTTCCCGACTGGCCAGCGGAGCGGATCTTCTATGCCGCAACCACGGCGGGGCGGAGCTGGCCGGGGCAGGTGATCGAGGCGGAAGCGCGGGCGCGGGCCGATGCGCCGACCTGGGTCTATCAGGTCGATTTCCAGTCGCCGACCCAGCCGAAGCGGGGCGCGCCGCATACCATGGACATTGCACTGGCATTCGGGACGCTGGACGCGCCGGGGGCTTTCACCGGGACGGGTGCGGGTGCGCGGGCGGCATCGACGGCGATGATGATGCGGTTTGTCCAATTTGCGCGGGAAGGACGGGCGGATTGGCCGCAATATCGGCTGGATCGGCGCGCAACGATGATTTTCGACGTCCAAAGCCGGGTGGAAGATGACCCGCGTGGCTGGGAGCGGGACCTGTTTGCGCGGGCACCCTATATTCAGCCGGGTAGTTGAAAAACAAGGGTTTGAGTTCACGCGGAGGCGCGGGGACGCGGAGGGGCAGGGCGTGGCACTTCGCTAACTTCGCCCATATGGCTTATGAAGATTTGAAGCGAAGTTTTGCTTCGGCGCGCGATTGGGGGTCGGGGCCGGGTGAGGGGTGTGGACGATGGGAAGGAGCCGGGCTGCGATATAGCATGGGGTGGGGGTGTAGGACAGCGGGGATGCGGAGGAGTGTGGGATGACGGTTGTAAGCGCCTGTCGTCAAACGACCATTTTTGGTCGTACGCATCACCAACTGCTTAGCTCGAAAGCGAACGTTGCCGCACGATCCGTTTTCCGGCTAAATGGGTCTGCCAGCGTGACGGGATTGGTAGAGGTATCGCTACACCGATCCTCGCTGGTAGGTGAAGGCGCGGGTTCGATCCCCCGCTGGTGGTATCACCAGACTTAGCGTGAGTTGAAAACCTATGCTGATCTTTGCCGTTGCCCTGCTACTCGCCAATGATGCCCCAGCGGCCTTTCCTGAAAAGTTGCCCGGACTAACTGAAGCGTGTTTGGAAAATGCAGTGGCGGCCGGAGAAGTGACCGACACAGACGATAGCCACAAATACATTTGCGTTGGTGACACGGCCGCTCATCTCTGGGCCTTTCTGGAAGGCGCAGGTGTCCGTCCTTACGAGCAAGACACCCCCGAGGGCCGCTGGCTTAGCCGAGAGTTTCCGCTTGGCGGCTGCTTCAAGCGTATTCGGCTGTCTAACGGAGAACAGGCTAGCACCGGGTTATCATGCACAATCTGGGTGCCGCGCCCAGTTGTTGACAAACCCTGACGTTCACAATCTTCTTTCCCGCACATATGGGTCGTGTCCCACATATGTCGCGAAATGATAGGTGTGGATGCGCGGGGGCGGGAGATCGCGTCCGCTATTTTGCCTTTTCGCCGACCGCTTGCTTCACCGGATAGCTGATGATCAGCGCCAGCGGTTCCTTGCCGGTCTGGCGGATGCCGACGACTGCGCCGTCGTAGAGATAGGCGGCCATGCCGGGGGTGAGGCTTTGGGTTTTGCCGTCGGAGGTGACGTCGCCGGTGCCGGAGAGGACATAATAGACTTCGTCATGGGCGATGGGGTGGAGGCCGATGGCGGAACCGACATGGAGGATGCGTTTGCGAAATTCCATGGTGCGGGGCTGGGGGGCGGCATCGCTGATGCGGAAGGCGGTGCTGAGGCCGATCTTGCCATGGGGGGTGGGTTCTTCACGGCGGACGCTCTGTTCGTCGATCACGGCCATCGGTGGAGCGGGGGGCGGCGCGGGGGGCGATGCTGCGGGGGCGGCGGCGAGGAGGAGGGGGGCGAGGATCATTTTGGCTCTCCTGAAGGCGTACCTTGGCGCATCATCTTGTCGCGGTCGGACAGATGTTCGGCGATCTCAGCCGTCTGGCCGGGATAGCGGCCCGATTTCGGCTCCATCGTGTCGAGGTTCCAGTCGGCCGCGACGAAGGGCGCGCGGGTCTGGGCCATTTTGGGGTAGCCGCCGACCTGCCGTTCATCGTCGATGATCTCGCCGCGTCCTTCGGCCACGAAAAAGAGGACGCGCAGATCGTCGGCATCGCGGTCCCATGGTCGGGCGCCGGCATGGGCGAGGACGTGGGTTTCCACGTCGCGGACGGGCAGGACCTGGGTGCCGGGCCACCAGATGGGCGGGGTCGCGACCTGATTGATTTTCGCGCGGGTTTCGCCGTAGCGGCCGAACATTGGCAGGGCGACGCCGAAGCGGTCGACCGCGATATTATCCTTGCCGTGATAATCGAGATCGCCATCCCCGCCCAGCGTCAGGAAGGGCAGGCCGGGCGCGGTCGACACACCACCGCGCAACACATTGCCGACCGCCGACAGCTTGCCGGTCTGATATTGATGATCGCCCCATTCGAGCGCCATGAGATTATAATGAACCGCGCGTTCGCCCGGATCATAGAGGATATTATTGACCATCTGGACCTGCGCCCCGCCCTTCAGCAGCGGGTTGCGTTCCTTGTTATGGGCATAGACGTTGCGGTAGATCAGTATCTCGCTCGCATTGTCGTGGATCAGCGTTCCCTTGCTATGTTCGCCCTTGGGATGGCTGGCGTCGGCCAAGCCTTCGGCGGCGATATTGTAGGAGAAGGTGATGGCGTGGCTGGTGCCTTTGCGCCAGTCGTCCGGGGTCTTGCCGGTGAAGCGCGGGCCGGAGGCGGACATATTCTCGTCAATCGCCCAGGTGAAGCTGCAATGGTCGATCACGACATTGTGCGCCGCGACGGTGGAGAGGGAATCGGCTTCCCAGCCGCTCATTTTCGGTTGGCTATCGACCCCGGTACGAATGCGGATATGGCGCATCACCACATCATGGGTGGCGATGTCGATGCCGGTCTTGATCAGGGTGATGCCTGGCGAGGGCGCGGTCTGGCCCGCGATGGTGACATAAGGTTCGGTGATTTTCAGCGTCTGGCGGGCCATGTCGATGATGCCGCCGACTTCGAACACGATGATCCGCGGGCCTTTGGCCTCCAGCGCGGCCTTGAAACTGCCGGGACCGTCGGGGGCGAGGGTGGTGACGCGCTGGATGCGACCGCCCCGCCCGCCGGGCGTGGTGGCGGCCCAGCCGACCGCACCTGGGAAGGCGGCTTGTGCTGCGGCGGCGCTTTGTGGCGCGGGTTGGGCGGCTGTCGGCTGGACCAACAGGCATTGGGCCATCGCGACGCCAAGCAGCATCCAGTGGGGGCGGGACCGGGGGATGGGCATGGTGACGGTGGCTCCTCTCTTTAGCCATGGGTGTGCCATTGTGTGGCATGGGCCGCAAGTCTGTTGTGACACCGGTGTCTGATAATCGCGATATGAGGGTGCCAGCGCGGGTCGAGCAGGGGGTTTTGTGTCGCAACCTAGCAAGGGAAGCATTGCCAACTGTGGCATTCAGGCCATCTGCGAACAATAATCATCACCCTATATTGACAGCCGGAAACGTGGCGCGCATTTATGGCTTCGGTTATGACACCGGTTTCCAGTGACGCTAACGGACCAGCAACAGCTGGCGGCGGCACGGGCAGGAGAGGGCGCAAGCGAGACGAATCGCCCCTGATCCTGCCGATAGACCATGCCCCGTTCGCCGATTTGGTCGGGCGGGTATCGACAACAGGGAAGGAGCGGAACGTGCAGATTCGGAAGGGCAATACTCAGGGCGGCGCGCAGCGCTGGCTGGCCGGGGCGAGCGTCGCAGCGATCATGCTGGCGATGCCGGCGGCTGTGCTGGCGCAGGATGCGCCGCAGGTTCCGGTACAAAGCGCAGAGGAAGGCGACGCCGCCGATATCGTCGTCACCGGATTTCGCCAGTCGCTGGGCGCGGCGATCAATCTGAAACGCCAGTCGGTCGGGTCGGTCGACGCGATCGTGGCAGAAGATATTGCGAAATTTCCCGATCAGAATCTGGCGGAATCGTTGCAGCGTATTCCGGGCATTTCGATCCAGCGTGACGGCGGCGAAGGCCGGGCGATCACGGTGCGCGGTCTGGGCGCGCAATTCACCCGCGTGCGCGTCAATGGCATGGAGACGGTCGCGACATCGACCGACGGCGCCAGCGCCAACCGTGACCGCGCGTTCGATTTCAACGTGTTCGCGTCCGAACTGTTCAGCTCGCTGGTGGTCCATAAGACTGCCGAAGCCTCACTCGACGAAGGGTCGCTGGGCGCGGTTGTGGATCTGAACACCGGCAATCCGCTTGCGGGCAAGGATGGTTTCACCTTCGTCGGATCTGCGACGGGTTCCTATAATGACCTGTCGAAAAAATGGGGGCCGCGCGCCGCCGGGCTGCTGTCGTGGAAATCGCCGGACGGGCAATGGGGCGTGGCGCTGTCTGCGGCCTATTCCAAGCTCGATACGCTCCAGATGGGCAATAATACGGTGCGCTGGTCGCAGGCGCGGTTCGACAGCGTTGACGGCGTCAATTGCTTTACCGCGCCCAATAGCGGCGGCACCTATTTGCCGAGCGCCGGTTGCGACAAGGCGGCTCTGGCGTTTCACCCGCGTATTCCGCGCTATGGCGAAATTGCGCAGGAGCGCGAGCGTCTGGGCGTGACCGGCTCGATCCAATGGTCGCCTTCGGATGCGACCAAGGTTTCGATCGACGGGCTGTTCTCCCGCTTCCGCGAGACGCGCGAGGAGAAATGGGGCGAAGTGCTGTTGCGGTCGAACGAGCGGTCGATCAATGTCGTCAACCCGGTCTATGACAGCAACAATAATATGATTTCCGCCACGCTGAACGATGCGTGGGTGCGGACCGAACATTATCTGCGCAAGTCGCAGACGAAATTCTATCAGCTGGGCGGCACCTGGGACCAGGATGTGGGCGACAATTTCCGCTTCACCCTGCTGGGCGGCTTTTCCAAGTCGGATGCGTCGATCCCGGTCGAGACCACTTTGGTGTTCGACGATCGCGATGCGCAGGGCTATAAATATGATTATAGCAATATGAGCCGCCCGGTGCTGACATTCGGCACCAGCGTCACCGATCCGGCCAATTTCCAGCTGGCCGAAATTCGCGACCGGCCTTCGTCCACGGTCAACAAGTTCCGCACGATGCAGTTGCGCACCGAATGGGACGTGACGGAGGGCTTCACGGTCAAGGCGGGCGCGGTCTATCGCCGCTTCTCCTTCGATACTGAGGGCTTTACCCGCGATACGGTGGTGTGCGGCAATGGCGGCGTCGATCGCGTGCTGGGGACGCTGGCCTGTTCGCCGTCGTCCGCCTTTGGTCCGAGCGCAGTCTATGGCTTCCCGGTGACGGCGGCCCTGGCGGAGATGTTCACGCTGAAAGGGGCGGATGCGCCTGCGGGGACGACGACGCAGTGGCTGGTGCCCAATCTGGCGACGGGAACCGACTTTACCAAGCTGTATCAGCGCAACCCGGCGATCGATGCGGGCAATACGCGTAATGTCGTAGAGAAAACCAAAGGTGGTTATCTTCAGTTCGATGCCAAGGGCGATATTCTCGGTCTGGAATATGCGGCCAATGCAGGCATCCGATACGTCAAGACTGACCAAACATCCAATGGATTTGCCGGTGCGCCGATTTTGAACGCGCAGCGGTCTTATGATGATTGGTTGCCGGCTATCAATATCGCCCTTTTCCCACATCGCGATTTTATCATCCGCGCATCGGTGGCTGATGTTGTTACTCGTCCATCGCTAGGAAGCCTTACACCCGGAGGCTCTGTTGATGGGTTCAACTACAATATCAACTTCGGCAACCCGGAATTGCTGCCATATCGAGCGACGGCATTTGATTTGGGCGTCGAATGGTATTTCGCACCTCAATCGATATTTTCCGTCGCCCTTTTCAAGAAGGATGTGCAGAGCTTCCCGGTTAGCGAAACGATAACCGGAACTTACGCTTCGAGTGGGCTACCGCTTGGGTCCATTCCGCCCAGTTCGCCAGCCGCAGGCAATCCTGAAGGTCGGATCTGGAACATTACGCGACCGGTTAACGGTAAAGGCGCGACACTGAAAGGCTTGGAAGTGTCTTTGCAGGCGCCTTTCACCTTCCTTCCCGGTTTCCTGTCACATTTCGGCGGGATCGTGAATGCGACCTTTGTTAAATCGAGCGCCAACTATACGGTTTCGGGTCCAGCGGTCGTGCCGGGTGCCGGTAATATCGCAGCGTCGCGCGATGCAACCCTTTTTGGCCTGTCCAAGCGCGCCTTCAACGGCACGCTCTATTATGAGGACGCAAAGTTCAGCGCGCGCGTGTCGGCCAGCTATCGCAGCGGCTATATCGACCAGAATAGCGCCACGGGTAACGTGTTCGAAGGCTATAACAGCACGATCAATGTCGATGCGTCGATGCGTTACAAGCTGACCGACTGGATCGAGCTGTCGCTGGAGGGCATCAACCTGACCGACGAATATCGCGATCGCTACACCGATCTGGATGCCAATCGCAATTATGAGCAGCTGCATTACGGGCGCACGTTCCAGGTGGGCGCGCGGTTCAAGATGTAAGGCTCATGGCCGGGCTGCCTCTGCACGGGCGGCCCGGTTTTTTCTGTATGACAAGGAGCGCCCCATGACGATCAGCCGACGCGATGCGATGACGGGCGGGCTGGCCGGGAGTGCGCTGGCGTTGATCGGCACGGACGCACTTGCGGCTCCTGCCGCTGCGACCGACTGGAAGCGGGGTTTCGACAATCAACGGATCGCTGACCTTGGCGACGGGCGTTTCCTTAATCCGCTGATTTCTGGCGATCGGCCCGATCCCGCCATCCTGAAGGATGGGGCGGATTATTATATGACCTTTTCGACGTTCGACAGCTATCCGGGCGTCACCATCTGGCACAGCCGCGACCTCATCAACTGGCAGCCGCGCGGGGCGGCGCTCACCAAGAATATCGGGTCGGTGTGGGCGGTCAGCCTGGAGAAGCATGAGGGCCGCTACTTCATCTATATTCCGGTCAAGGCCAGCCCGAACAGCATCTTCGTGATCCATGCCGACAGTATCGACGGGCCGTGGAGCGACCCCATCGACTTGCAACTGCACGATCATATCGACCCGTGCCATGCGGTGGGGGAGGATGGCAGCCGCTGGCTGTTCCTGTCGGGCGGGGACCGAATCCGGCTGAGCGCCGATGGTCTGTCCACAGTTGGCGCGGTCGAGCATGTCTATGATCCCTGGCGCTATCCCGACACATGGGATGTCGAGGGCTTTTCGCCCGAAGGGCCGAAGATTCACCGCCATGGCGGCTGGTTCTATATGCTGACTGCCGTGGGCGGGACAGCGGGGCCGCCGACCGGGCATATGGTGATCGCGGCGCGATCCCGCTCCATCCATGGGCCGTGGGAGCAGCATCCGGGCAATCCGCTGGTGCGGACGGAAAGCCTGTCCGAACGCTGGTGGTCGCGGGGCCATGCCAGTCTGGTGGAGGCGCCGGACGGCAGCTGGTGGGCGGTCTATCATGGTTTTGAAAATGGGCTGTGGACGCTGGGGCGACAGACCTTGCTCGATCCGGTCGAGTGGACGGCGGATGGCTGGTTCCGCATGACCGGGGGCGATCTGTCGCAGCCGATCGCCAAGCCGCGCGGGGGCAAGGCACTTCCCCATGGCATGGCGTTGTCGGATGATTTCGCGACCCTCAATCTGGGCGCGAAATGGAATTTCTTTCGGCCAGGCCCGGACGAGGCCAGCCGGGCGCGGGTGGAGAAGGGCGCGCTTGTGCTGAAGGCGCGCGGCACCGCGCCGGTCAATTCATCACCGCTGCTGCTGATCGCGGGCGACCCGTCCTATGAATTTCAGTGCGAGATCGAAATTGCGCCGGGCGGAACGGCGGGCTTGCTGCTCTTTTACGATGACAAGCTCTATTGCGGGCTGGGTTTTGACGAGACCCGTTTCGTCACCCACCAATATGGCATGGAGCGAGGCCGCCCGGCCAACCCCTATGGTCGCAAGCTGACGATGAAGGTGACCAACCGCCACCATATCATCGCCTATCATCTGAGTGGTGACGGCGGACGGACATGGAGCCGGTTCGACCGGGGGATGGAAGTGTCGGGCTATCATCATAATGTGCGCGGCGGATTTCTGATGCTGCGGCCCGGCCTTTATGCGGCAGGTCCGGGCGAGGCGCAGTTCCGCAATTTCCGGTTTCGAGCGCTCTGATCAGTTGGCCGTCAGCGTCGCGCGAATGGCGGCTTTCAGCACCTTGCCCGCATCATTTTTGGGCAGGGCATCCCAGAGCAATACGGTTTCGGGATATTTGAAACGGGCGACGCCGTGGCGGCCCAGAAAATCGGCGATGGCGGGGACGTCCGGGGTTGCGTCACCGCGCGGCACGATGACGGCGACGGCGCGCTCCCCGGTGCGCGCGTCGGGGATACCGACGATGGCGATTTCGGCGATATCGGGGTGGCCGACCAGCAAATCCTCAATCTCCTTGGGCGCAATATTTTCGCCGTTGCGGATGATGAGATCCTTGATCCGGCCAGTGACCACCAGATGGTCGCCATCGACCCAGGCGCCCTGATCGCCGCTACGGTAATAGCCGTCGGCGTCGAAACTGCTTTCCTCATCTTCCGGGTGAAGATAGCCGACCATCATCTGCGGTCCGCGCGCGCGAATTTCTCCGTCCGGGGCGATGCGGATGGTGGCGATGCCAGCGCGGCCATCAGTATCGGCGGCATGATCGCGGTCGGCGGGGTCGATGACGCCGACCGTGGTGACCGGCAATTCGGTCGACCCATAGACGCGGCTGACGATCGCCCTGTCGAAATAGGCGGCGGCGTCGCGGATCAGGCTGGGCGGGACGGACGCGCCGCCGCAGATGAAGAGTTTAAGGTCGGGCAGGCGCGTTTCCGCAGCGCGGGCCGCGGCCAGCACATGCTGGAGGAACGGGGTGGCGCCTGCCATATGGGTGCAGCGTTGGGCGGTCATGATCGCGACGGCATCATCGGGATTCCAATGTTCCATCAGGATGGCGGTCGCGCCTAGCAGCAAAGGGGTTTCAAAGGCGTAGATCGATCCGCCAATATGGCTGACCGGTGAGGGAACGAGGAAGCGATCGCCCGGTTCGACCAGCCAGTGACGGCCAATCTGGCGGATGAGCGCATTGATGCTGTTATGGCTGTGGAGGACGCCCTTGGGCCGTCCGGTGGTGCCGCTGGTGTACATGACCATGCGGACATCGTCGGGATCGACCGTGGGGAGCGGGGCGTCGCCGCTTTCCGCCAGCAGGTCGGCAAAGGCCATGTGCGGGCCTGCATCGCCGCGCAGGACGATGACAGCGGGCGGGTTTTCCAGCGCCGGGGTGACGCGGGCGAGCATCGCGGCATAATCATGGCCGCGAAAGCTGGCGGGGATGAAGATCATCGCGCTGTCGAGGTCGGCCAGGATGAAGCGCAGGTCATGATCCCGCAGGGAGGGCAGGATGGGGTTGGCGACCATGCCCGCCAGCGTCGCGCCCATATAGATGATCGCGGCTTCCTGCCAGTTGGGTAGCATGAAGGAGATGGCGCTGCCCGGTGCGAAGCGGGCGAGCATGGCCTGGGCAAGGCGGTTGGCCTGCGCGTGGAGGGCGGCGGCGGTCAGGCTGGTGTCGCCGTCGATCAGCAGGACGCGGTCGGGCGTGTCGCGGGCAGCTTGAATCAGGGCATCGGCGGCGGTATCCGCCTGCCACCAGCCATCCTTATAAGCCTGTGCCGCGAAGGTGTCATCACGGCGGACTGACCAGCCGGTGGGCGTTGTGCGCCGGGGGGGAGCGATGTCGGACATGGCGCAGAAATGCGGGAGTATGGCGGCACGGGCAAGCGGGCCGGCAATCCAGCGCTCTGGCGATGGCGAGGGTCAGAGCAGCGCCCGGTATCGCCCCAGCAGGTCGTCGATGAAGGCGATGACGGCGCGGGTGCGGGGGGATTTTTGATGTTCGGGGCGCAGGACCAGCCAGTAGCTGCGGGTGATTTCGACCTCGTCGGGGAGGATACGGACGAGGCCCGGTTCGCTGTTGGCGGAAAAGCGGTGGAGCAGGCCGAGGCCGACGCCGGACGCCACCGCCTTTTGCTGGGCGACGATCGAGCTGGAGCGGAATACCGGGCGCGCTTCGCCAGCGACTTCGGACAGATAGCGCAGGCCGCGCATGTCGATCATCTGGTCGATATAGGCGACGAAGGGCTGGGCCGCGACATCCTGCGCGGTGCGGATCGGCGGGTGGCGGGCGAGATAGTCGGCCGAGGCGTAGAGGCCGAGCTGATAGTCGCACAGCTTGCGCACCACCAGCTTGCCGCGCGGCGGGCGGTCGACGGTGATGGCGATGTCGGCTTCCCGATTGGCGAGGCTGACGGCGCGGGACTCCGGCATCAGCTCCAGCAACAGGTCGGGATAGCGGGCGTGGAAATCGGCGATGTTGGGCGCGACGATATAGGTGCCGAACGCTTCGGGGGTGGCGAGGCGGACTTCGCCTGCGATGGCTTCGGCCCGTCCCGATAGCGCAGCGGCGGCGGCTTCGAACTCACGCTCGACCCGTTCGGCATGGTCGAGCAGCAGCGCGCCCGCCGCGGTCATCGCCACGCCGCGCGAAGTGCGATCGAACAGGCGTGCGCCGAGCGCCTCCTCCAGCGCGGTCAGGCGGCGGGCGACGGTGGTGTGGTTCACGCCAAGCGCCTGCCCCGCGCTAATCAGGCGGCCAGCGCGCGCGACGGCGAGGAACAGGCGAAGATCATCCCAATGCAGCATATATATCCATGCACAACAGATGCGCACATATGATCATTTTTGCGCGTGATGCCATAGGCTAATGGCCGCGTCAGACATTTAACGCGAGGGCATCATGCGCATCATCGACAATTTCATCGGCGGCCAACATCAGGCATCGACCTCCACCCGGCTGGGCGACGTGTTCGATCCGGCCACCGGCAAGGTGCAGGCGCAGGTTCGCCTGTCCGATCCGACCGAGCTGGACGCAGCCGTCGCCAATGCGCAGGCGGCGCAACCCGCATGGGCAGCGATGAACCCGCAGCGCCGGGCGCGGGTGATGTTCAATTTGAAGGCGCTGATCGAAAAGCATATGGATGAACTGGCCGAAATGCTGTCGGCCGAACATGGCAAGGTTCATTCGGATTCCAAGGGCGATATTCAGCGCGGGCTGGACGTGGTGGAATTTGCCTGTGGCATCCCGCATCTGCTGAAGGGCGAATATACCGAAGGCGCAGGGCCGGGGATCGATGTCTATTCGATGCGCCAGCCAATCGGCATCGCGGCAGGGATCACCCCGTTCAACTTCCCGGCGATGATCCCGATGTGGATGTTCGCGCCCGCGATTGCGTGCGGCAATGCGTTTATCCTGAAACCATCCGAGCGGAACCCGTCGGTGCCGGTGCGGCTGGCGGAGCTGGCGATGGAGGCGGGACTGCCCGCAGGCATCCTGAACGTCGTCCATGGCGACAAGCAGGTGGTGGACGCGATCCTCGACAATCCGGCGATCCGGGCGGTCAGCTTTGTCGGATCGTCCGACATCGCCCAATATGTCTATGGGCGCGGCGCGTCGAACGGCAAGCGGATGCAGTGTATGGGCGGGGCGAAGAATCATGGGATCGTCATGCCCGACGCCGATCTGGACCAGGCGGTCGCGGACATTCTTGGTGCAGCCTATGGCTCGGCGGGCGAGCGCTGCATGGCATTGCCGGTGGTGGTGCCGGTGGGCGAAGCGACCGCGGTGGCGCTGCGGGCCAAGCTGGAGAGCGGCATTGCGGGGCTGCGCGTCGGCGTGCCGAGCGATCCCGACGCCCATTATGGTCCGGTGGTCAGTTCGGCCCATAAGGCTCGGATTGAAAACTATATTCAGATGGCGGTTGATGAAGGGTCCGAACTGGTCATCGACGGGCGCGGCTTTGCGTTGCAGGGCTATGAGGAGGGTTTCTTCCTGGCGCCGACCTTGCTCGACCATGTGAAGCCCGACATGAAAAGCTATAATGAGGAGATTTTCGGGCCGGTGCTTCAGATGGTGCGGGCGGAGACGTTCGAGGAGGCGCTGAGCTATCCGACCAAGCATCAATATGGCAATGGCGTGGCGATCTTCACCCGTAACGGAGACTATGCGCGCAAATTCTGCGCCAATGTCGAGGTCGGCATGGTCGGCATCAACGTGCCGATCCCGGTGCCGGTCAGCTATCACAGCTTTGGCGGCTGGAAGCGGTCGGGCTTTGGCGACATGAACCAATATGGCATGGATGGCGTGCGTTTCTATACGCGGGTCAAGACGATCACCCAGCGTTGGCCCAGCGGCGGCGCGGTAATGGACCAGAGTTTCGTTATCCCGACGATGAGCTGAACATATGTAAGCGATTTGATATGGGGTTGTATTTAACATAATCCTTGTTATCGAACTTGCATCTGTTTCCATGCCTGTCACGAAAGGCCGCGCGATTGTTCGTGCGGCCTTTTTGGTTGGAGACTGGCGGCGGCCCTCAAGGCGGTAGTTGCCCTGTGGCAACTTCCTGATAAGTGGCGAAGCGAAATGGCGGGTTTTGCGTCAATCCCCGTTCAGATTCGGAATGCCATATGGGTAGAATCGGTCACTGATCTGCATTCAGGACATGGTGAAGGGACAAATTCGAGCATGACGATCGTGCGTAATTTCGCTGGACTGACAATCGCTATGGTCGCCATGGCCGCCACGCCAGCGCTGGCGCAGGCTGGCGATGCCGCCAAGGGCAAGATTGTCTTTGCGCGCTGCGCGCTGTGCCATGACGTCAAGCCCGGACCCAAGAAGATGGGGCCGAATCTGGCGGGCCTGTTCGGCCGCACGTCGGGTACGATGGCAGGTTTCACTTATTCGCCCGCGATGCAGAAGGCGAAGATCCGCTGGGACGCCAAGACGCTCGACGCGTTTTTGACGAAGCCGAGCGGCGTTGTCCCCGGCAATCGCATGGCCTTTGCCGGTGTGCCGCAGGCGGCGGATCGTGCCAATCTGATCGCCTATCTCAAGGCCGAAGCGAAATAGGCTAGCGGCTTGAACCTGCGTGCCGACGAAGCGTCCTCCCCTTTGATCTGCCGCGCTGTCGCATATGAAACGATGCCAATCCTCATCGTCACCCTGAACTTGTTTCAGGGTCGATTTCTCGCCACGAGCGAAGGCTTCTGGGACACGATGGATGCTGAAACAAGTTCAGCATGACGGAGGTAAATGAGGTGCGGCTCATATACGATAGCCCTTGCTTAATGGGTGAGGATCAGGAGTCGTACAGCTAGCCCTTCATATCGATGGTGGCGATCAGGCCGCCATCATCGGCATTGCGCAGCCGCACGGATGCCTCGAAGCTCATGGCAAGCGAGCGGGCGATGGTGAGGCCGATGCCGGTGCCGGTGCGTCCGCCCGGCTGACCGGTCGCGCCGCGCGTGAACGGTTCGAACATCTGGTCGAGCCGGTCGGCGGGGATGCCCGGTCCCCGGTCGCGGATATGGATCAGCACCCGCCCCCCTGCCCGCGCGCAGCTGATGTCGGCGCTGCCGCCATAGCGCACCGCATTGTCGACCAGATTGGCGATGCAGCGGGTCAGCGCATTGGGTTTGACCCGGACGGTGCCGCCGCAGCCGGTCAGGAAGCGGACTGGTGCGCCCAGTTCCTCCGCATCCTCGGCCATGCTGGCGAGCAGCGAGTCGATATCGAGAACCGACCACTCCTCCCGCGCTTCGGTGCTGCTGGCCAGGTCCAGCCCTTCGCGCACCAGCCGCTGCATCGCTTCATGATCGGCCAGCAGGCGCGCGCGTAGCTCCTCATTCTCGACCAGTTCCAGCCGCAGCCGCAGCCGGGTGAGCGGTGTCTGGATGTCATGGCTGATCGCGGCGAGCAGCTGGGTCCGTTCGGCAAAACCCGCCCGCGCGCGCCGCTGCATCAGGTTGAAGGTGGAGAGTGCGGCGCGCACCTCCTCCGGCCCGCGTTCGGGAATTTCCTCCGGGTCGAGCGAGACCGAAAAGGCCTCCGCCGCCTGCTCCAGCCGCCGCAATGGCTTGGACACGAAGCGGGCGACAAATATCGCAAGCCCGGCCGAGGCGGCGACGATGACCAGCAAATAGAGCGGATTGAAGATGGTGCTGGGCGGTTTGGCCAGGCGCGGGAAGCTGAGCGCCATTTCGCGGCGTTGCCCGGCGTGATCGGTGAAGCGGACGATCCAGCAGTCGGGACGCGGCGCATCGACCAGGCCAGCCGCCCGTTCCCAGCGACCGGTATAGGTCGCAAAGCACAGGCCCGTCGGCACCTGCCCGGCTTCGGGTTGCGACCGCGGACCAAAGCGTTCGACAAGCGACTGTTGCAGGGCCGTATCCGGTTCGGTCAGCGAGATGCCGGGCGGCACCGGCGCTGCGCCCATGATGCTGTGATCGGCCATCATCGATTCGATCCGGGCGGGATCGCGCCGCAGACGGTCGGCAATGTCGACTGCGCTGGCCACGACGCGCTGCCGCCGCACCCGTTCAAAATCATGGCGGCGGGTCTGTTCGGCGACCAATAGCGCGATGATCGCGGCGATCGTCATGCCCAGCGTCAGGATGACGAAAATCTGCCCCGCCATGGAGCGGAAGAAAGTGCGGACCCGGCCGCCCAGCCGCCTGATCATGAATAGTCCACCGCGCTGGCCAGCACATAGCCTTCGCCCCGCACCGTCAGGATGAGTTCGCTGCCGCCTGCCACATCGGCAAGCTTCTGGCGCAAGCGGCTGATCTGGAGGTCGATCGAACGGTCGAACGCGGCAGTGGCGCGCCGTTCGGGCAGCAAGGCTTCGCGCCCCAGCACGATATTGGGTTGCTCGATAAAGTGGCACAGCAACCGATATTCGGCCGAGGACAGCATGACCAGCCGGTCGTCGGGCGCGATCAGCCGTCGCTGCACCAGGTCGAGACGCCACGGGCCGAAATGCGCGTAGCGCATCGTGCTTGCCCTGCCCTGCGTTCCGGTGTCGCCCCGGCCCCGGCGCAGCAGGTTGCGGATGCGCACCAGCAATTCGCGCGGCTCGAACGGCTTGGTCAGATAATCGTCGGCACCCAGTTCCAGCCCCAGCACCCGGTCGATCGCGCTGCCCCGCGCGGTCACCATGATGATTTGTACGTCCGATCCTTCTCCGCGCAACTCGCGGCACAGCGACAGGCCGTCGCCATCGGGCAGGTTGAGGTCGAGGACGATGAGGTCGACCGGATGATCGCGCAGCATTTGCCGCAATTCGCCAAGGTTCGCCGCCGCCAGCAGCCGGTAATTTTCCTGGGCCAGTTGGCCGACGATCAATTCCCGAATGTCCGCATCGTCATCGACGACCAGCACGGTAGCAGCACGGGCGGGAGCGGTATCAGGCATCCCCCTTCCGTAGCGCGTCGCGTGGCGAAAGTCTGCCCGGCGGCCAGCGATGATACAGGCTGATACAAAGCGATACGCTATGCCGCACAGTGCCACAGATGGAAGCCAAATTCCGCTATGCTGTCGTTGCCAAAATAGCCAAGAGGCTGAGGTCGGCTGGCCCCCTCGCCGACACCATGCGGAGTCCTTGCGATGCCTGTCCGTCCACCGGGACGGACAATCGCCGCGATCGATCCGGCCGTCAGCGTGCGTCCCCCTCCCCCTCGTGCGCCCCGGCAGGTCGAACCCCGCGCGAAAGCGCATCGCAAGGCTCCGCCTGGTCAACAAGGAACCTGCCCAACGATGTTAGCGCCTTTCTCTGCCCGCTTCCTGCCCCTGCTGGCGCTTTGCCTGGCCGTCGCGGCCTGTGGCGACAAGCCGCCGCCGCAGAAGGGACCGGTCGAGGTGGGCGTGGTGACGCTGACGGCGCGCAATGTCACCGTGGCCAGCGAATTGCCGGGCCGCACCGTATCCACTATGATGTCGGAAGTCCGGCCGCAAGTGGCGGGTGTGATCCAGAAGCGGCTGTTCACCGAAGGATCGCTGGTGAGCGCGGGCCAGCCGCTTTATGAGATCGACCAGCGGCTGTACCGCGCGTCCCGCGACGAGGCGATGGCCGCGCTGGCCAGTGCGCAGGCGACTGCTGCGGCGGCACAGGCGAAAGCGCGGCGCTATGCTACCTTGTCGGACAATGAAGCGGTCAGCGCGCAGGATCGCGATGATGTGACCGCGACCGCGCGGCAGGCCGCCGCCGCTGTCCAGCAGGCGCGCGCCTCCCTGGCGACCAGCAACGTCAATCTGCAATTCACGCTGGTCCGCGCGCCGATCAGTGGCCGGATAGGGCGCACCCTGTTCACGCAGGGCGCGCTGGTGACCGCCAGTCAGGCCGATCCGCTGACCACGATCCAGCAGCTTGACCCCATCTATGTCGATATCACCCAGTCGAGCGCGCAACTGTTGCAACTGCGCCGGTCGCTGGCGGCGGGCAAGACACTGCCGGCCAGCGCCACGATCCGGCTGAAGCTGGACGATGGCAGCGACTATCCGCAGGAAGGCCGAATCGAATTTGCCGAGCCGATCGTGGACGTCAACAGCGGCACCGTAACGCTGCGCGCCCGCTTCCCCAATCCCGACGGATTGCTGCTGCCCGGCATGTTCGTGCGCGTGGTCGCGCCGCAATCGGTTGTGCCGGGCGCGATCCTGGCCCCGCAACAGGGGATCAGCCGCGATCCCAAGGGCAATGCGACCGCGCTGGTGGTGACGAAGGATAATAAGGTCGAACGGCGGATCGTGACCGCCGGTCAGGCGATCGGCGACGCATGGCTGATCACCGACGGGCTGAAGGCGGGCGACCGCCTGATCGTCGAGGGCACCGACAAAGTGAAGCCCGACGACACAGTGAAGCCCGTCACCATCGCGACGAAGAAGTAGGGACCGGATCTTGCTCAGTCGCTTTTTCATCGAACGGCCGATTTTCGCCTGGGTCATCGCCATCGGCGTGATGATCGCGGGCATGGGGTCCATGCTGTCGCTGCCGATCGCCCAATATCCCGATATTGCGCCGCCTTCGGTCGGCATCAACGCGACCTATCCGGGCGCGTCGGCAGAGACGGTCGAAACCAGCGTCACCCAGGTCATCGAGCAGCAACTGACCGGCGTCGATGGGCTCATGTATTTCTCGTCTTCCTCCTCGGCGACCGGGCGATCATCGATCACCGTGACGTTCGAGAAGGGGACCGATCCCGACACCGCGCAGGTGCAGGTGCAGAATAAGGTGCAGCAGGCGCTGAGCCGTCTGCCCAATGCAGTGCAGCAGCAGGGGCTGACCGTCACCAAGTCGCAAACCGACTTTCTGATGCTGGTCGGCATTTATGACGAGACCAACCGGGCGTCGCAGTCCGACATTTCCGACTATCTGGTCAATAATTTCCAGGATCCGATCGCGCGGATCAGCGGCATCGGATCGTCGCAGATTTTCGGATCGCAATATGCGATGCGGATCTGGCTGGACCCCTACAAGCTGGCCGCCGTCAAGCTGATGCCGTCCGACGTGCAGAGCGCGATCGCGGCGCAGAATGTCGAAGTGTCCGCCGGGCAGATCGGCGCGGATCCCGCGCCTGCCGGGCAGCAGCTCAACGCCACGGTCACGGCGCGCGCGCGGCTCCAGACGCCGGAGCAATTCCGCAATATCATCGTCAAGACGCAGAGTGACGGGTCGATCGTCCACCTGTCCGACGTGGCGCGGGTGGAGCTGGGCAATGAAAGCTATACCACCGCCGCGCGGCTGAACGGCCATCCGGCCTCGGGCATGGCGTTGCAGCTGGCACCGGGGGCCGATGCGCTCAAGACTGCCGAAATGGTCAAGGCGCGGGTGGCGGAGCTTTCGACCAACCTGCCCGACGGTTACAAGATCGTGTTCCCGCGCGACACCACGCCCTTCATCAAATTGTCGGTCGAGGAGGTCATCAAGACGCTGATCGAGGCAGTGCTGCTGGTCGTCGTCGTGATGTTCCTGTTCCTGCAAAGCTGGCGCGCCACGCTGATCCCGGCGATTGCGGTGCCGGTGGTGCTGCTGGGTACATTCGGCATATTGGCGCTGTTTGGCTATTCGATCAATACGCTGACCTTGTTCGGGATGGTGCTGTCGATCGGCCTGCTGGTGGACGACGCCATCGTTGTGGTCGAAAATGTCGAGCGCATCATGGAGGAGGAAGGACTGTCGCCGCGCGAGGCGACGATCAAGTCGATGGAGGAGATTGGCAGCGCGCTGGTCGGCATCGCGCTCGTCCTGTCCGCGGTTCTGCTGCCGATGGCCTTTTTTGGTGGATCGACCGGGGTCATCTACCGGCAATTTTCGATCACCATCGTGTCGTCGATGCTGCTGTCGGTGCTGGTGGCGCTGATCCTGTCGCCTGCTTTGTGCGCCACGATCCTGAAACCCATTGCGGAGGAACGGCGGACGCAGGGATGGTCGGGCAAGTTCAACCGCTGGTTTGAACGACTGACCAATGGCTATGTCCACCGCACCACGCGGATGCTGGGCAAACGGACTTTATTCTGGGGCGGTTATGCCGTGATCCTGGCCATCCTGATCCTGCTGTTCGTGCGGCTGCCCACCAGTTTCCTGCCGGTCGAGGATCAGGGGCAGGTGATGGTGCAGCTGACCCTGCCCGCCGGTGCGAAATCCAGCCGGACCGCCCATGCGGTCGAACAGATGCAAAATTATTTCCTGAGTGACGAGAAGGACAATATTTCCTTCGCTTTCGTGATGACCGGTTTCAGTTTTGCCGGGCAAGGCGAAAATACCGCGCAGGGCTTCATCAATCTGGCGCCCTGGGGCGATCGACCAGGGGCGGTGAACAGCGCCAACGCGATTGTCGGGCGCGCCAACAAGCAGCTGGCCGCCATCCGCGACGCACGGGTGCTGGCGATGACGCCGCCTGCCATTCGCGGCCTCGGCCAGTCCAACGGCTTTACCTTCGAACTGCTCAACACCGGGGGGCTGTCTCGCGCGCGCTTCCTGGAGCTGCGCAACCAGCTGCTCGCCGCCGCGCAGAAAGACCCGATGCTGGCCGGGGTGCGCGCCGCCACGCTGGAGGATACGCCGCAGCTCAAGGTCGATGTCGATTCCGAAAAGCTCGCCGTGCTGGGGCTGACCCAGGGCGATGTCGACAATGTGCTGACGTCCGCCTGGGGCAGCCGCTACGTCAATGACTTCGTAGATCGCGGGCGGGTGAAGCGTGTCTATATGCAGGCCGACGCGCCCTATCGCGCGCTGCCGACCGATCTCGACAAATGGATGGTGCGGTCCAGCGCGACCGGCGAGATGGTTCCCTTCTCCGCCTTTGCCACCAGCCACTGGACCATGGGGCCGACGACGGTTGCGCGCTTCAATGGCCAGTCGGCCTATGAGATTCAGGGACAGGCTGGCCCCGGTGCGAGTTCCGGCGAGGCGATGGACCGGATCGTGGCGTTGCAAAAGCAGCTGCCGACGGGGACCAGCTATGCCTGGAGCGGCCTGTCCTATCAGGAGCAATTGTCGGGCGGGCAGGCGCCGTTGCTCTATGCGCTGTCGGTGCTGATCGTGTTCCTGTGTTTGGCGGCGCTCTATGAAAGCTGGTCGATCCCGTTCGCGGTGCTGCTGGTGATCCCGCTGGGTCTGGTCGGCGCGGTGATTGCGGTGTGGGCGCGCGGGCTGGAGAATAATATCTATTTTCAGGTCGGGCTGCTCACCACCATGGGGCTAGCCGCGAAAAATGCGATCCTGATCGTCGAATTTGCCGAACTGGCGCACCGGCAGGGCAAGGATGCGTTGTCGTCGGCGCTGGAGGCGGCGCGACTGCGGTTCCGGCCGATCCTGATGACCAGTCTGGCCTTTATCGCGGGCGTCATTCCGCTCGCCATCGCTACCGGCGCGGGCGCGCAGAGCCGCATCGCGATCGGCACGGCGGTGGTGGGCGGCATGGTGACGGCGACGGTGCTGGCGATCTTCTATGTGCCGCTCTTCTTCGTCACCATCGCCCGGCTGTTCGGCAATGACCGGCCCGTGCGGACGGACCCTGGGGCGGAACCGACACCGCCCGGCGCAGGAGTGCCGGCATGAGCCGCGCCGTCCTTCCGCTGATCCCGGCGCTGATGCTGGCGGGGTGCAATATGGCCCCGGCCTATGTCCGCCCTGCCCCGCCAGTGCCTGCGGCGTTGCCGACGGGCGAGGCCTATGCGCCGACGCAACCTGGCGTGCAGCCGGGGCTGGCATGGACGCAGTTGGTGAGCGATCCGGCGCTGCGCACGGTGATCGAGCGGGCGCTGGCCAATAATCGCGATCTGCGCGCAGCCCTTGCCAACATCCTGTCGGCGCGCGCGCAATATCGGGTGCAGCGCGCGGCGCAACTGCCGACGCTGAGCGGGGACGCGGGCGCGAATGTGACGCGGCAGAATGACAGCTATAGTGCGGATATCGGCATCAGCGCGTTCGAGATCGACCTGTTCGGCCGGGTCCGTAACCTCAGTGAGGCAGCGCTGGAGACCTATCTGGCGACGCAGGAGGGGGCGCGGGCGACGCGCATCACCCTGATCGCCGAAACCGCGACTGCCTATGCCACGCTGGCGGCGGATCAGGAATTGCTCGCCGTGTCGCGACAGACTTTGGCCAGTGCGCAGCGCAGCCTGAAGCTGACCCAGTCGCTCAAGGGCGCAGGGCTGAGCGGCGGACTGGACGTCTATCAGGCACAAACGACGGTGGAACAGGCTGCGTCCGACGTCGCCGCCAATGTGACGCAGGTGGCGCAGGACCGCAATGCGCTGAACCTGCTGGTCGGCGCACCAGTCGAGGATGCACTACTCCCCGCCTCGCTCGACAGCCTGATCGCAGGCGTTGCCAGAGTGCCTGCCGGTCTGTCGTCCGACATGCTGCTCCAGCGTCCCGACGTGTTGCAGGCCGAGCATCAGCTCAAGGCCGCCAATGCCGATATCGGCGCGGCGCGCGTGGCGATGTTCCCGAAGATCAGCCTGACATCGGCGATCGGCGTCGCGAGTTCCGCTCTGTCATCGCTCTTTACCGGCAACGCTTTCACCTGGTCGGCGAGCCCGTCCGCCACCCTGCCGATCTTCGGCGGACCGGCGCGCGGCAATCTGGACTATAGCAAGGCGCAGCGCGACCTGGCGCTGGCGCAATATGAGAAGGCGATCCAGACGGCGTTTCGCGAAGTCGCCGACGCGCTGGCGCGGGACGGCACGATCGATGCGCAGCAGGCTGCGCAACGTCGGCTTGTCACCGCCAGCCAGCGCGCCTATGACCTGTCGGAACAGCGCTACCGGTCGGGGATCGACACGTTCCTGAACACGCTGGTCAACCAGCGGTCGCTGTACGGCGCGCGTCGCACCGCGATCGCTACCGATCTCGCGCTCGTCAGCAACCGGCTGCTGCTCTACCGGGTGATCGCTGCCGACCAATAAGGTCGCCAGCCCCGCCGTCGCAGGTCATTTGCGTGGCAGCAGAACCTCCGCCTTGGCCGTTGCCAGTACGGTGCCGGACTGATTGGCCATCCGCACGTCCACCTGCACGACTTCCCGGCCTTCATCATCGACGAATTTGTCGACGATCGTGCCTGTCATGATCGTGATGTCGCCGGTGAAGGCGGGGCCGCGATAGGAGGCGACCGAATGGGTCACCATGCCCCATTCGCCTGCCCAGCCCGACAGATAATCGACCACCCAAGCGCCCATCGACGCGCCATAGCCATAGGCGCGCGGCATCCCGATGAAGCGCGCCCAGCGCGGGAAGAGATGCCCGCGCGACGGACCAAAATAGGCGCCGTCGGTCAGCTCTGGATTGATCCGCTCCATCACCGGATCATTTTCATGGCCCGCCATTTCATCGACAAAGCCCAGCGCGGCGAGGTCCAGATCGGTCCGCCGGTGCGTGCCGCCCCAGATGGTGAACAGATAGGCGCGCCATTCGGTGGTGAAGCTGGCAATGCTGTGCGGGCCGAACACGCGTTCGGGCAGGACGTCGCCCACGGCGACATCCTCCAGATAGCGTTTGCCATGGCCCAGATCGTGCAGCATCTGGACCCAGCGGAACTTGCGTTCCTGGATTTCGACCAGCTCCTGGTCGGTCCAGACCGGATCCTCGGTATTTTCGACAACTTCGGCCGATGTCTTTTCCCGGCCCGCTTCCGCCGAATAGCGGATCGCGGTCGATCGCTGCTTGGCGATCAGTTCGCCATTCTGATTGTAATAATTATTGTCGCCGCGCTGGAAACAGGTGGGGCCAGCAAATTTTGTGTCCTTGACGACATAGTCGAACGGTACCCGCTCATTATGAACCATATCCCCGCCCTGGATGCGGGGGCCATAGAACCACCATTCGTCACCGCCGAACAACAGGTGCGAATTGGGGATGCTGCCGACACAGGCGGGGCCGGCGCCATGGCCATCGTCCATCGTCACGGCGAAGCTCTGCGGCGCGACCAGTTTGCCCCAGCGGCTTTCCTCTGCATAGTCGGCATCATAGTGGAGCAGATTGGGATAATGCATCGCCTGCGCCCAGCGGCGAATGTCATTATTGTGGATCGGTTCGCGCATCCGGGCCGGCTGCATCGGCTTGCCGAGATATTGGTCGATGTCCGAACAGTCGAAGATGGTCTCGCTCACAGGTCAGATGCCTCTCTTACGCAATCATGGCGGTCGCCTGCACATTCCGTCATCGGGGCGCATGGCATGGACGCGCATAACAGTCGGGCGCGGCGCATCTGCCAAGAGCGGCGGATCGGGCAAGACCCGTGCCTGGCGTTCCGCAAGGCGATTTTTCGGCGGATTTGCACGGATTTTTCGGCTTTATCGTCGTGCCGATCTTTGCATCTGGATGGTATCGCGATGGCAAACGCAGCAATCTGACGCCGCGCTTGCTCACCAACACGACCTTCTTGGCTGATGGGACGAATCGCACCGAGGCTGTGTGGTCATTCGGGCATTTCGGCCACCACGCCTCTTTGCCCCGAAATGGCGGCTAAGGGTGGCGGCCCGACCCAATGGATGGTAGGAGCGGTGCAAGGCAGATAGTGACATGATATTCTCACCCTCCCGTCCCGGCATCTATGCACGCGGGACCGAAACGGTCGACCAGATCCTGAAAGCCGCGCTGGCGGTGTTGATCGACGAAGGGTCCGATGCGTTCACCCTGCGTCGCATCGCCGCGCGCTGCGACATGAAGGTCGGCAATGTCAGCTATCATTTCCCGCGCAAGGAAATGCTGATCCAGGTGATGCTGGACGAACTGGTCGATTCCTATGGCGCGATGATGGACCAGACGGTGCGCAAACCCGGCCTGACCGCCGAAGAGCGGCTGAGGCGCGTCATCATCCTGTGCCTGGACGATATACAGACCAAGCGCACCACCCATTTGTTCACCGAATTATGGGCGCTGGCCAATCATAGCGATTTCGTCGCCGATCGGGTTCGCGCCTTTTACGAGCGGGTGCATGGCGCCATCGGCGAATATGTGGCTGAGCTTAATCCGGCGCTGACCGCCGACGAAGTGCATAGCGTCGCTTTGTTCATCAGCGCGTCGATGGAAGGATCGACGCCATTTCTGGGCCATGGCAAGCCCTGGGCGCACAAGATGCCGGCTTTCACCGCGATTGCCGCTACGTCATTGGTTCAGCTTGCCAAAACGGTGACGTCGCGCGACCTTGCAGGCTTGATGGCGCAGGCCGCGTAAGGTCAGCCGATAATTCGGTTTTACCCCGCATTGTTGCATCGCAAAATATATTTCCGTCCCGCCCGCCAAAGCGCTTGACCAATATCGGACAGCTGTCCAATCTTTGCGCAGACGCTGATATGTGGCCCGTTGAGTCCATCTGTCCGTCCGCACGATCAAGGGGGATCACGCCAGATGCCGAGGACCGCCGCCAGGGGATTGTTCGCCGCCGCTGCATTGGGTTGGGCGCTGCTTGCCAGCCCGGCTCAGGCCGCGCCCGCCGATACCGGCGCGGTGCTGGAAATGGAGACGTCCGACGTCCTGACCATCACCCCGCCCAAACCGACCTGGTTCTTTGTCGATGGCGGATGGGACATGCCCGGCACCAGCATCTTCGACGGCGAAACCGGCAAGATGAAGGGCATGGTCGAAACCCGCCGCCTGGCCGATTTCGCGATCGATCCGGCGGGCAAATTTTATTATGTCGCCGAAACCATCTGGTCGAAGGGCGATCGCGGCACGCGGCAGGACATGGTGTCGGTCTATGACAGCCAGACATTGAACCTGATCACCGAAGTCCCCCTGCCCGGCCGCATCTTGATCGGGTCGCGCAAAAATAACTTCATCGTCAGCGACGATGGCAAGACCGCCTATGTCTATGATTTCAGTCCCGTATCCGGGGTGAATATCGTCGATCTGGTCAAGCGCAAGTTCGTGACTGCGGTGGAACTGCCCGGCTGCGCCAGCCTGATGCCCAATCCGGGCGTTGGCTTTTCCGCGCTTTGTTCGGATGGTTCGCTCGCCACCGTGGCGATCAAGGGGACCAAGGCGGACATCAGCCATAGCGCGCCCTTCTTTTCGGCCACCGATGATCCGATCTTCGACAATTTCACCTATGACAAGCGCAAGAAGGAAACGACCTTTCTGACCTATACCGGCCAGATTTATCAGGCCAAGCTGGGCGCGACGCCGACCATTTCCGCGCCTTTCTCGATCCAGGCGGCGGCGGGTATTCGTCCGGGTGAAACCAAGCCGCTGGAGCTGAACTGGTATCCGGGCGGTCGCCAGCCCATGGCGCTCCATCGCCCGTCTGGCCATCTGTTCGTCTTGATGCATATGGGCGAATATTGGTCGCACAAGGCGTCCGGCACCGAAGTGTGGGAAGTTGACCTGGCCACGCAAAAGGTCGTCAAGCGCCGCGCGCTCAAGGAGCCGATGAACAATATCGAAGTGTCGCAGACCGACAAGCCGCTGCTGTTCATGAACGGCGAAGAGGGCAGCGCGATCGTCATCGATGTCGCGACCGGCGAGGAAAAGCATAAGATCGAAAAAGCCGGGGGCAGCACCATCACGGTTGCGGACCCGTCCTGACCATGGCGCTGGGGGTGGCGATCATGGGATTGGCCGCATCGGTGGGGGTTGGCCTGATCCTGCTGATCGCGGGCTTGGAAAAGCTGCGGCATCGCATATTGCTGCCCGGTGTGATCGCCAATTATCGGCTGCTCCCCGCAGGATTGGTTGGGCCTGCCGCGAAAATCCTGCCGATCGCCGAAATCGGGATCGGTGGCGCGCTGATCGCGGGTATTGCGCCCTTGCCGGCAATGATGGCCGTCCTGCTCCTGACGCTGTTCGGGGTGGCGATGGCGATCAATATCCGGCGCGGTCGCACCCAGATTGATTGCGGCTGTGGCCGGTCGCAACTGCGCCATCCGATCGGCTGGCTGCTGGTTGCCCGCAATGCCGTACTGGCCCTGCTGCTGGTGCCGCGCCTGTGGCCCGCGGCACCGCTCGGCGTAATGGATATCGGCACGGCCATGGTCGGCGGTATCGCGCTCTATCTGGGCTATCTGCTCTGCAATTCCATCGGCGCGCTGGTCGCGTCGCCCGCCGCCTACCGGAGATAAGCATTCATGATGACATCGCTCATTCTCTCGCAGATCCTGTCATGGATCGTGATCCTGGGCCTTGGCGTGGCGCTGCTGGCGCTCGCGCGGCAGGTCGGGGTGCTGCACATTCGGGTTGCGCCCGCCGGAGCGCTGACCACCAGCGGTGGCCCGGCGGTCGGCGACGCCACGGTCAAGGTCGATGCGCGTCTGCTGGACGGCGCACCGGTAACGATCGGCGGCCATGCGCATGACGTGCCGCTGCGCCTGCTGATGTTCGTGTCGGCGCAATGCCCGCTTTGCAAGTCGATCATTCCGATGGCCAAATCCTTCGCCCGCGACGAGCGGGTTGCGCTCAGCTTCATCGGCGATGATGACGCCACCGCCCAGCGCGCGATGATCGCGCAGCACGGGCTGGAAGCCTATCCCTTCGTCAATGGTCCCGAAGTCGGCCAGGCCTTTGGCGTCGCCAAGCTGCCCTATGCCGTGCTGCTCGACGCGGAAGGGACGATCCTGTCCAAGGGCCTGGTCAACAGCCGCGAACATCTCGAAAGCCTGGTCGTGGCCCATGAAATGGGGATCAAGACCGTGCAGGATTATATCGGATCGTTAAAGGCGCAGGCAGCCTGAACGGCATATAGGGGGTCAGTGACATGAAGAAATTTGACGCCGACGCCATGGGGGAACGCCTGTTGCGCAAGCTGGCTGGCGGCACATCGCGCCGTTCGATGCTCTCGCGGCTGGGGGCAGCGCTGGTGGCGGCGCCCGCCTTCCCGCTCTTGCCGGTCAGCCGCGCCGAAGCGGCCAAGCCTGACCGGTCGCCGGAGGGCAAGACGGGCTTTGCGCGCAACGCCCAGACCAAGGATGACACCAAATGCGATTATTGGCGCTATTGCGCCATTGACGGTGCGCTTTGCACCTGCTGCGGCGGCGGTATCCATAGCTGCCCGCCCGGCGCCGAGCCATCGCCTGTTTCCTGGGTCGGCACCTGCATCAACCCGGACGATGGCAAAGCCTATCTGATCGCCTATCGCGACTGTTGCGGCAAACCAGCCTGCGGCCAGTGCGGTTGCGACAATACCGACCGCGAAACCCAGCTCTACATGCCCCAGCTTAATAATGACGTGATCTGGTGTTTCGGCACGACCAGCATGGAATATCATTGTTCGACCGCGGTGCTGGTGGGGTCCGCCAGCTAGGGTGCAGACCCATAAATTGCGAGGTCGAGATGGAGACGAAAATAGTTGTTGGGAGGGAGAGCGCGCTGCGAGATAGCGGGACTATCTTGCGAGCGTTCGACCGCTCCACCGGTCATTTTCGTCCCACCCCTCCGGGGCAGGATTGTCCGGGTCCTGTGGCACGTCGAAGCCCTCGACCGGGCAATCTTGCCCGCTCTTCGCGCTTCTCCTCCCACAGAATCCCGGACAATCCTGTCTCGATCCTCGCAATTCATGCGTCTGCACCCTAGGGCTTTATTGCGATGCGCAGGCTATTATTCGGCTCCCTGCTCCTGATCGGCGCGGTCGGCATTGGCCGCGCCGCGCTGCCGCCTTTGGGTGTGCTGCCCGCCGCGATTACCGACCCGGATATGGCGCGGACCGATTATGCCGAACATTGCGGCGGCTGCCATGGCATACAGGGTAGCGCCGCGCCCGCGCAATTGCCCGAACTGCGCGGGCGGGTCGGCTGGTTCATGTGTACGCCACAGTCGCGTGCCTATCTCATCCGCCTGCCCAATGTCGCGCATAGCCGGATTAGAGACAATCAACAGCTCGCCGATCTGGTCAATTATATGGTCTTTGGCCTGGGTGGGGCGAGTGTCCCCAAGGGTTCAAAGCCGTTCACGGCGCAAGAGGTCGCGCATGAGCGAAAATTCGCCCTGACGTCCGCTTCGCTCAAGGCCGAACGCGCCCGCTATGTCGAGGTTGCGATCCGTCAATGCGGCGCGCCGGTGACCATGCGGCTGCTTTATCCAGGGCAGAAATAGACAGTTCTAAAACCAAATGGGTAAAACAATGCCGCCGGATCGCTGACCCGGCGGCATTTTCATGTTGGTGCCTCGCCCGTTAGAATTTCTGGCCGAAGCGGATGCCGAAAAATTGCGGCTTGATGGTGAAGGTGCGCGACGAGCCGGAACAGAAGTCGATCGAACAGAAGGTATTTTTGGTCAGCTGACCGCGCTTGTCAAAAGCGTTCTGGATGAACAGCGTGAGGCTCCAATTGTCCTTCTTGACGCCCCCGGAAAAGTCGAAGCTGACAAAGCCCTTCGTGTTGCCGAGCAGCGCATTATTATCGACGTTCAAATCCTGCGTCGCCCCGGTCTGGTAGAGTGCTGCGCCCTGCACATAAGCGCTATAGTCACCCAGATAGGTGTCGTAGCGGATTGAGGTCGTGCCCTTGAACTTGGGTTGGCGCGGCAGGCGGGTGCCGTTTGCGGCAGCGACCTGCGGTGTTGGCGGACTGGATTCCGGCACATCCTCACCCAGCGTACAGCTGGACAGTTGGGAAATGGACGAGGTGTCACGGTCCAGCGCGAAGTTGCAGAAATTGCCCTTCAATTTGCCGTCATTATAAGCGCCGGAGGTCGAGATCGTCACCTTGCCCAGCTTCAGGTCGGCATCATATTCGACACCCTTGACCACCGCCTTGCCCGCATTGCCGGTCATGCCCGCACCCTGCGCGCCCGACACGACGACACCATATTGGATATTATTCCATTTCTCATAATAGACCGCCGCATTGAAGCGGAAGATATTGTTCCAGGTCGTTTTGACGCCCAGCTCGAAATTGGTGAGCGTTTCGGACTTGAACGGGGCGACATCGACCGGGCCGAAGTTACGGATGCGCAGCGGGCGGTTGAACCCGCCGGGGCGGAAACCGGTGGAATAGTTGAAATAGACCATCTTGTCGGGCTGGAACTGCCAGTCGAGCGCCACCTTATGCGTCTCGCCCTTTTCCTTGTATCGCCCGGTCTGGTCGGGCGCGCGGAAATTGGTGTTGAGGCATTGCAGGCGCTCGGCCGGAAGCGGTGTGGGGCAGCCCATTTCCCCGGTCGGGACAAAAACCGACGTGACAGTATTGGCCGCAGATCCCGCGACACCGGCAAAGCCCTTCACCGCATAATCGGTCCAGAAATAGCGGATGCCGCCGGTCAGCTTCAATGTCGGCGTGATGTTGTAATGGCCTTCGGCGAAGATCGCCTTGTCATGATAAAGCTGGTTCTGCTCCGTGATATAGAAGCCATCGCCCTTTACCGCCTGTGTCCCCAGCAGCATCGTGCCAAGCGGATTGCCGTTGGGGTTGATGACGTTGCCGGTGTCGAAGAAGGGGTTGCCATCCTCATCATAATCAATCCCGTACATGGCCGGCACGCCGATCAGGCCACCCGGCACATCGCCGCCGCCAGTCTGGGTATAGCCGGTGATCGTGTCCAGCCCGCGAATGGAATAATAGGTGTTCGTCTTGTTCTTCTGCCGCTGGTAGAAGCCGCCGATCGTAACGTCGAACGGCCAGTCCTTGGGCGTCGACAGGCGCAATTCCTGTGTGAATTTGTTGCGGTGGGTATCAGCATGATAGAATTGCGTCGGGTCGATCAGCGAACATTTCTGCGCAGCGCCTGACCCGGTGCAATTGTCGAAAAATTGCAGATAGCTTTCATAGCCTGGCCCGAAGCCGTCATAGGTGACGGTGTAATAAGTATAATCGTTGAGTGTGCGGGTCCGCCGTTTGAAGAAACCGGTGGCGGAAACCAAATCCCAGTCGCCGATATGGCCATGGATGCTGAGCGCCGCCTGATACCAGCGATCGTCATTTTTGGTCTGGTCATAATCATGCACTTCCAGATCGCCGACGCGGTGATCGAAACCGAAATAGCCGTTGGCAACCTGCTTTTGCGCGGTGATTTCCGGCGCGACCGACCAGCCATCGACCGGTTCCCATAGAAGTTGCACGCGACCGCCAAATTCCTTGATCGTATTATAATCATCCTTGGCGATATCGGAATTGTCGAGGTTGAAGAAGGTGGCAGGATTATTGTCACCCAGCGTGTAAACCGCTGGCGCGCCATTGTTGAGCAGGCCATTATTGGGCGTATTGTCGATATAGCCGCCATCGCGCCGATAATAGCCCATGGCGCGGACCGCCAGCGTGTCGCTCAACGGCACGTTGATGTAGGATTCGAGCTGACCGCCAAAGTCGCCCTTGCCATATTTATTGGCCTCGACATCGTAACCGAACTCGAACTTGTCCATATTGGGCTTGTTGGTAATGATGCGGATGGTGCCGGCCAGCGATCCCGCGCCATAAAGCGTGCCTTGCGGCCCGGCCAGCGCCTCGACCCGCTCCAGATCATAAGCATGGATATCAGGCACTTCGGTGCCGGTGATCGGAATGTCGTTGAGATAATAGCCGACCGAGGCATAGGCGCCACCCGCTGGCACGATGCCGCGAAAAAAGGCGGTGTTGCGGCCCGGCCCGATCCCCTCGAACGAGACAGACGGCAACAGCGCGGCGAAATCGCTCAAGCCTTTCACCTGCCGTTCCGCCAGCGTCTCGGCGCCCAGCGCCTGCATGGAGATCGGCACCTTCTGGATGCTCTGCGCGCTGCGCGTCGCGGTGACGACGATTTCAGTGAGACCTCCGCCCGCCTCTTCGGCTGGTAGAGCCATGGCCGGATCGGCAGTGGGATCAGCAACGGCATCGGCGGCGCGCGCCATGCCCGTAGCGCCCAGCCCGGCCAATATGGTTGTCACCCCCAATATCTTTACAAATTGCTTGGCGCGGCGAGACTGAATCTTCATGGTGTTGGACTCCCCCTTGAAAAGATGCCCTCCACTCTCCCAAATCGCGGTTTCCCCGCGTGATTATGACGCATTGCAGCACATTGTCACACGGCGCGTCGCAGCCTGCATTTCGCAAGGGCAAAACAGCCCCGCGACCGGAAACGGCGCACGCCTCCAGACCTGCCGTACAACGGCACGGCATCACAATTTACCACTATTCCCCTTGGACTTTCGTCATTTCGTACGTTTGTCCAACTTTGATAATGCTGTAACGATTGCAGGAGTCAACAGCCTAATTTTGCTGTTCCTGCGCTTCAATCGCTCCTGTTGTTGCGCAACTGCAATATCCTGTTCATTGTGCAGACGAGAAAGGAAGCAAAACCCGCCATGGAAGCTGCCTCGCGCCCTGCCACCCCCCCCTCCCTTGCGCTCAAGGAGGCGCTTGGCCATGCTGCCACCCTGCTGGATGCGCAGCCGGCGGAGGCGCTGGCGCAGGCAGAAGCGATACTGAAACAAGCCCCCGGACTGCCGCCCGCAGAGCTGCTGGCGGCCCAGGCGTTGCGTCGGCTGGGCCAGCCCGAAACCGCCCTGTCACGTCTAGCCGCGCTTGCCCGTCGCCAGCCGAACGTGCCTGCGTTGCTCTGGGAACTGGCGCAGGCCGCCAGCGAAACGGGCGACAGCGCGCAAGCCATCGCGGCGCTGGAAAGCCTGACCCGGCAGCAACCCGGCGTGGCAAGCGGCTGGTTCCTGCTGGCGGGCGAATTGCGGAAGGTCGGCCGCACCGACCATGCGTGGCGCGCCGACCTGTCGGGCATCCATGCCTCCTCGCGCGATCGCGACCTGCTCGAAGCGGCGATGGCGATGAATGAGGGTCGTCTGGAGGATGCAGCGACGATCCTTGATACGCGACTCGCCCGGCTGCCCGACGATCCGACCGCCACCCGGTTGCTGGGCGAAATATATTGGCGGCGGGGGGATATGAGTGCGGCGCTGACGCTGGTCGAACGCGCGGTCGCCACCGCACCCGGTTTCGATCTCGCGCGCGATTTCCTGATCCGCCTGCTACTCCAGAATAACCGCCTGACCGACGCGCTTGCCCATGCCGAGATATTGGCGCAATCGCCGCTCGACAATCCGGGCTATGCGCTGCTGCGGGCGTCGGTGCTGGTGCGGCTGGGCGATCAGGCGCAGGCAGCGGCCATTTACGAAGGATTGCTGGCACAAAAGCCCGACCAGCCACAGCTGTGGCAGAATCTGGGCCATGCGCTCAAGACGCTGGGGCGACAGGCCGACGCCATCCACGCCTATCGTCAGGCAGTCTATTATCAACCGACCATGGGCGAAGCCTGGTGGAGCCTTGCCAATCTCAAGACGGTGAAGCTCGACGCGCAGGATATTGCGGCGATGGAGCAAGCGCTGACGACGCTGGCGCCAGACGCAGCGACGAAAGGCGAGGATATTTTCCACCTCCATTTCTCGCTGGGCAAGGCGCTGGAGGATGCGCGCGATTATGCCGCATCCTTTGGCCATTATGATCGCGGCAACCGCCAGCGCCGCACTTTGCTATCCTATGACGCCGATGAATTTGCCGCAGAAGTGAGGGCAGCCGCCGACTGCTTTACCAGCGCCTTTATCGCAAATTGCGGGGAGGGCGGCTGCCCTGCGCCCGACCCGATCTTCATCGTCGGACTGCCACGGTCAGGCTCCACATTGGTCGAACAAATCCTCTCCAGCCACAGCAAGGTCGAAGGGACGATGGAATTGCCGGAGATGATGATCATCGCCAGCCGCCTGCAATCGCGCGTCGACGAAGGTGAATTTTCCGATTTCGCGACGATGATCGCGTCGCTTACGCCCGCCGACCGGCAAAGACTGGGCGAGGAATATGTCGATCGCACCCGCGTCCACCGCCAGAGCGACCGGCCCCACTTCATCGACAAAATGCCCAATAATTGGCAGCATGTCGGGCTGATCCGGCTGATCCTGCCCAACGCGAAGATCATCGACGCGCGGCGTCATCCGATGGGCTGCTGCTTTTCAGGCTGGAAACAGCATTTCGCGCGTGGTCAGGCGTTCACTTATGACCTAAGCGAGATCGGCCGCTATTATAGCGATTATGTTGCGCTGATGACGGCGTTCGACGCTGCTGCGCCCGGTCATGTCCACCGCGTCCATTATGAACATATGGTCGCCGACACACTGGGCGAAGTCGCGCGGCTGCTGGATTATCTAGGCTTGCCGTTCGAGGAAGCCTGCCTTGCCTTCTGGCGAACAGAGCGGGCGGTGCGCACCGCCAGTTCGGAACAGGTGCGCCAGCCGATCTTCACCGACGGCGTCGATCATTGGCGGCATTTTGCGCCATGGCTCGGTCCGCTGGAACAGGCATTGGGACCGGTGATCGCAGCCTATCCGGCCTGAAGCGACGCTGGCGACGGGTGCCAGAGCCGTTGCCCCATCACCAGCGCTATGCCCAGCACGAGCCAGCCCAGCATCAGCCAGATTTCCAGTGGTATGCCCGTCGCCATGCCAAAGGGCGCGATGATCGCTGCACTTGCCACGATCGTCGCGCCGATCGCGACGGGCAAGAGCAGCCCCTGCCCGCCCGGCAGAATGAAGGCGGGGCTGGTCTCACCCCTATCGACCGCGCGCAACCGTATCAGCGCAAATAGCGCGACCGCCGCGATCGCCGTGGTGCAGATCGTCCCCATCGCGATGATCGGGCTGATCGCGCCGCGTCCGGCCAGCACGCCAAGGCAGGTCCATCCACCGACCAGCAACGCCGCGCGCCGGGGTGCGCCGCTCTTGGCATCGACATGGGCAAGCCCCGCAGGCAGGAAACCCGCGCGTGCCTGCGCCAAGATGACCCGCGTCGCCGACAAATGCATCGCGTTCCAGGTTTTGAGCAGCGACGCCATCGCGACCAGCAAAATGCCCTTGGTCGCGATGCCTCCGGCCAGCGCATGGTCGAACGCCGCCGCGACCGGCAGCGCGCCCGACGTCAGCGCACGCCAGGGGATGAGCGAGGCAGACGCGATGATGATGAGGCTGTAGAAGATCGCCGCGACCACCACTGCCAGCATCATCGCCTTTGCCACCGTGTGGAAGCTGGTGCCGGGCGCACGTTCCTCGACGGCGGACGCTGCCGTCTGGAATCCCGACAGCCACATGCCCGCCACGCCCAGCATCACGAACATGCCGCCTGCAAAACTACCACTATGGGCAGGCTCGAACAGGGGCTGCCAGTTGGCGGGATCACCCTGGACAAAACCGATCACCACCAGCAGCGCCGATGCGCCCAGAAAGGCGAAGGTCACCAGCTTTTGAAAACCCACCGCGACCTTTGCCCCCGCCGCATTGAGCAGCGTCATGACGACCGCCCCCGTCAGCCCGATACCCAGGTCCAGCGCCGTGATCGACTTGCCCAGAAAGCTGTAGAGCGGCGGCCACCCGGCCATCGCCGACACCAGATTTTCGAGGAACCAGGACAAAGCCAGTCCTTCAAAGGCGCAGATGCCGACAAAGTAGAGGGTCAGGAACCAGCCGGTGACAAAGCCCGGCCACGGACCGAACGCCTTTTCGACAAAGACGAACTCGGCCCCGGCGCGCGGCACTCGCGCAACCAACTCGGCATAGGCGGCGGCGACCGGCACCATCAGCAGCGTCATGCCCAGGAAGGCCAGCACCGCGCCGCCCGGCCCGGCGGGCGTCACCCACTCGCCCATCAACACCATCCATGCCGACCCGACGATGGTGCCGAAGGCGAGGGCAAAGAAACCGGGGCCAGTAACGCCGCGCCGCAACGCCGGTTCGGGTGGGACGCCGGTCTCGCTCATCGGCGCAGATGCACCAGGCAGAGCAATTGAAACAGCATTTGCGCGGCGGCCTGCGCCGTCACCGTGCCGGGATCATATTCGGGCGCAACTTCCACCACATCGCCGCCGATAATGTCGATACCGGCCAGCCCGCGCAGCAGCTGCAATGCCTCCCGCGTGGACAACCCGCCCACTTCGGGGGTGCCGGTGCCGGGTGCGAATACCGGGTCGAGGCCGTCGACATCGAAAGTTACATAGGTGGGGCCATTGCCGACCACCTCCAGCGCCTTGGCCACCACCGCGTCCATGCCCATGGTCGCGACATCTTCGGCATGGATGACCGTCATGCCGCTGGCATAGGAAAATTCCCACAGATATTCCGCGCCGCCCCTGATGCCGATCTGGATCGATCGTTTCGGGTCCAATACCCCTGCCAGCACCGCTTCGCGGAAGGGCGCGCCATGGTGGAATTTGGAGCCTTCATAGATGCCGCCCGTATCGCAATGGGCATCGAAATGGACCATGCCCATCGGCCCGCGCGTCGCCGCCAGCCCCTTCATGATCGACCCGGTGATGCTATGGTCGCCGCCGACCGACAGCGGGATCGCTCTGGTTGCGCCGATCATCGCGTAGCAGGCCTCTATATCGGCATGGCATAGCGCCAGATCATAGCGGCTCTGCATCGCCACATCACCGACATCGGCGACTGTCAGATGGTTCATCGGCGCGACCCGCAGCGCATGTTCATAGGGACCGATGCGATCGATCGCGCGGACGGCGCGCGGGCCATAGCGTGCGCCGGGTCGATTGGTGACGCCCAGGTCCATCGGCACGCCGATCAGCGCCACGTCCAGTGTATCGAGCGTCTCCGCTGTCAGCCCGCCCGCGATATAGGGCGCATCGAGCAGCGTCGAAGGCTCGGCAAAGGGCCAGCGCCTTTTGTCCCCACTCTTGAACTGAAGCCCCGCAATCTCGCGAAAATGTGGATCGTGAATGTCGGCCCCGCCGCCACCGGCATAAAGGCGGCGAAGGTCGTCGAGGTCGATCGGTTCGTCGGGCATGGCGTCCAGTCTGGACGGCGGCGAAAGGGCGGCAATGGGGCAAAGAACGTATGGCTTCGCACGCACGAGGCGTTGCGCCCCGATGCAAAGCAGGAAAGGGTAGTGCCATGACCCATATGGATTTCGACGCGCTGGTCGCGCTGCTCCGCCGCATCTTTCTGGCCAATGGCACGTCCAACGCGGTGGCCGACATATTGGCCCGCAATTGCGCCAGTGCCGAGCGCGACGGCGCAATGAGCCATGGCCTGTTCCGCATGGCGGGCTATGTCTCCACCCTGCGCAGCGGCTGGGTCGATGGGCGGGCGCAGCCCCGGCTGGAGGATGGTGGCGCGTCTTTCCTGCGGGTGGATGCCGCCAACGGCTTTGCCCAGCCCGCCCTGGCTGCCGCCATGCAACTGGCGATCGACAAGGCGCGCGCGACCGGCGCCTGCGTCGTCGCCATCCGGCGCTCGCACCATTTCGCCGCGCTGTGGCCCGATGTCGAGCCGTTCGCTCTACAGGGGCTGGTCGCCATCGCCATGGTCAACAGCATGGCCTATGTCGCGCCGCCCGGCGCGCGGCACCCGGTCTATGGCACCAACCCGCTGGCCTTCGCCGCGCCGCGTGCCGACGGGCGCATTGTCGTGTTCGATCAGGCAGTCAGCGTGCTGGCCCATGGCGACGTGCAAATCGCCGCGCGCGATGGCCATATGTTACCCGCCGATGCTGGCGTCGATGCGGCGGGGCAGCCCACGCGCGATCCCCATGCCGTGCTGGACAGCGGCGCGCTTCTCCCCTTTGGCGGGCATAAGGGCGCAGCCATTGCGCTGATGATCGAAATCATGGCCGCCGCGCTGACCGGCGGGTTGTTTTCGGCGGAGGTGGACTGGTCCGCCCATCCCGGCGCGCAGACGCCCTGTACTGGCGAGTGCCTGATCCTGATCGATCCCAGCCGGGGCGGATCGGCGGTGGGGTTTGCCAACCGGGTGGAGCAAATGGTCACGGCACTCCACGATGCCGGGCAGGCGCGTATGCCCGGCGACCGCCGCTTCGCCGGGCGTGAAAAGGCCATGCGTGAGGGCATCCCGGTCAGCGCGGACATGCTGCGCCAGTTGGAGGCGCTGACCACGGCATAGAGAGCGACAAACTCACCTTGGCCCGTTCGTTTCGAGCGAAGGTTGGGAGTTTTACTCTAACCTCATCTCGCCCTAAATTTGCACCAGATGCGCGACATCTTTCGCGCTTTCCTCGGCAATCGCGCCTTGCCGGATGATCCGTCCGTTCTGCATCGCGCAATAGCGATCGGCAAAGCGCCAGACGAAATCGAGATATTGTTCGACCACCAGCACCGTCATGCCCAGCTGGTCGCGGACATGGACCAGGGCCGCCTCGATCTGCTGCACGACATTGGGCTGGATGCCCTCGGTCGGTTCGTCCAGCAGCAGCAGGCTGGGTTCCCCAGCCAGAGCGCGACCTATCGCCAGTTGCTGCTGCTCGCCACCCGACAGAAATCCCGCCGCGCGGGTGCGAATGTCGTAGAGTTTGGGGAACAGGTCGAAAATATGCGACGGCACCTTGGCTGCACCCCTGCCCCGCCCGGTCAGCGCCGACAGGCCGGTTTCCAGATTTTCCATCACGGTCAGTTGCGGAAACACATGCCGTCCCTGCGGCACGAAGCCGATCCCCGCACGCGACCGTTTGTGCGCAGGCAGCGCGGTGATGTCCTGCCCGTCGAAGCGGATCGTCCCGCCCGTCACCGGCCGCGTCCCCATGATCGTGTGCAGCAGCGTCGTCTTCCCCACGCCGTTGCGGCCGATCAGCGCCATCACCTGCCCGCGCGCCAGCGTCAGTTCCACGTCCCACAAGACCTGGCTCTGGCCATAGGCGCTCGACAGGCCGTCCATTTCCAGCAGCGCGCTCATGCGGTGTGGCCCAGATAGACCGCAGCGACTTCCGGGTCGGCGCGCACTTCAGCGACGCTGCCCTGCTTCAGAAATTTGCCCTGATGCATCACGGTGACGGGCGCGGCCAATTGTTCGACAAAGCTCATATCATGATCGATCACCAGCACGGTGCGTGTGTCGCCCAGTCCCAATATCAGCTCAGCCGTGCGGCTGGTTTCCGCCGGTCCCATGCCTGCGGTCGGCTCGTCCAGCAGCAGCAGTTCCGCCCCCGTCGCCATCACCATCGCGATTTCCAGCCATTGCTTCTCGCCATGGGCCAGCGTCCCTGCCTCCACCGTGGCGCGATGGGTCAGGCCGACGCTCTCTAGTGCTTCGTCCACCGCTGCACGCTCGTCCGCCGGGATGCCGGTGCCAAGGCTCTTCCACCAACGCCGGTCGCGGCGGGCGGCGAGCGCCAGATTGTCGCGCACGCTCAATGTCGGCAACACGCCGGGCGCCTGGAACTTGCGGCATATGCCCCGCGCCACGATCGCCTGTTCGGGCAAGCGGTGGATTTCCTCGCCCTTGAAGATCACCCGGCCCGTGCTGGGCCGCACCCGGCCGATGATCGTGTCGCACAGGGTCGATTTGCCCGCGCCGTTGGGACCGATCACGACGCGGGTTTCGCCTCGGTTGAGTGTCATCGAAAATCCGTCCAGCGCCTTGAACCCGCTATAGTCGATCGTCACGCCATCGACGCTCAGGATCAGGTCGGATATGGCCGATCCGCTCATGCCGCCTTGCCTTTGGCGATGCCAGCCAGCCCGCGCGGCAGTAGCGTGACGACGAAGATGAACAGCGCCCCCATCAGATAAAGCCACAATTCGGGAAAGGCGCTAGACACCGCATCGCGCGCCAGATTGACGAGCAAAGCGCCGATAATCGCCCCCGCCAGACTGTAGCGCCCGCCAATCGCGACCCACACGACCATTTCAATCGAGGGGACGACGCCGATCAGCGCGGGCGACACAACGCCTGCGTGCAGCGTGAACAGCGCGCCGCCAATCCCCGCCAGCATCGCCGCGATGGCGAAGGCCGCGACCTTGAAGGGCGTCGGGTTATAGCCCAGAAACCGCACGCGATTTTCGCCGTCGCGCGCCGCCCGCAGCAAAATGCCAAAGCGCGACGCCAGCAGCCAGCGCAGCGCAACGAACGCCCCGCACAATATGGCCAGCGTGATCCAGTAGAGCATCGACCCGGTGCCGGGGCTGGCCAGCCTCACGCCAAAGATGGAGTAGAAATCGGTGAGCCCGTTAAAGCCCCCGGTCACGTCCTGCCGCGAGATGATGAGCGTCGCGAAGGCAAGGCTCAATGCCTGCGTGATCAGCGCAAAATAGGTGCCGCCCACCCGCCGGTGGAACACGGCCCAGGCGAACAGCGCCCCGACCAGCGTCGGCACAAGGATGATCGCCGCCAGCGTGAAGGCCGGACTGGCAAAGGGTGTCCACCAGAAGGGCAGGCTCTCGCGCCCGCTCCACACCATGAAGTCGGGCAATTCGCCCGCTGGCAGATCGGCCAGCTTCATGTGCAGCGCGATGGCATAGCCGCCAAGGCCAAAAAACACCCCCTGCCCCAGGCTCAATATGCCGCCATGACCCCAAATGAGGACAAGGCCGAGGGCAAGGATGCCCATCGCCATGAAGCGGGCCAGCAGGTTGAGGTCATAGCTGGACAGCGCAAAGGGCGCGGCGACGCCCAGCGCCAGCAACAGCCACGGCAATACCGGTTTGAGCGGCGAAAGGCGGGAGAGATCAGGCATCGAGCTGGCGGGTCTTTACGGCGACGACGCCTTGCGGGCGTACCTGGATGAAGAGGATGACGAACACCAGCAGCAGCATCTGCGCCACGCTGACATCGACGAAAATTTGCGCCAGTGCGGCGAAAAGTCCCAATATGATCGCCGATGCGGTCGTGCCTACGATGCTGCCAAGCCCGCCCATCACGACGACCAGGAAGGCGGGGATGATATAGCTTTGCCCGACATTGGGCGTTACCGGACCTAGCAGCGCGAGCATGACGCCTGCCAGCCCCGCGACCCCGGAGCCAAGGCAGAAGATGGTGAAATCGACGCGCTTGACGTCGATGCCGCTGGCCGACGCCATCATCCGGTCCTGATTGACCGCCCGCACCAACAGGCCAATCCGCGTCTTGAGCAGCAGCAATGCCAGCCCGCCCAGCACGAGTGCCGCGATCGCGATGATGAACAGCCGCGCAGAAGGCAGGGTGACGCCGAACGCCACGAAGTTGCCCGTCAGCCATTCGGGCGCGCGTACCTCCACCCCGATCGCGCCGAACAGGTCGCGCGCGCCCTGTTGGAGGATGAGGCTGACGCCCCATGTCGCCAGCAGCGTGTCGAGCGGGCGCGCGGACAGGTGGCGGATGAGGGTCGACTGGATGAACCCGCCCATCGCCGCTGCGCCCACGAACGCGACGGGGATGGCGAGCAAAATCCCCAGCGCGCCCGGCACAACCAGCAATGTCATCCAGGCGAGATAGCCGCCCAGCATCAACATTTCGCCATGCGCCATGTTGATGACGCGCATCAGCCCGAAGGAGAGGGCCAGGCCCAGCGCGGCCAACAGATAGAGCGAGGCGAGCGACGCGCCATTGAACAGCTGGTTGAGGAAAAGGGCGTCCATTATACCACCGCCCGGAAGGATCGTTTCACCCCGTTTCCTCCGTCATTCCCGCGAAGGCGGGAATCCATCTCCCGACTTCGCGCCGGTCGCTGGGGCCGGAGATGGATCCCCGCCTTCGCGGGGATGACGGGTTTGATCGGCATTTTACAGCTTGCAAGTCTTGCCGGGGAAGGCCAGCGCGTCATAAGGCTCCGGCACGATGTCCTTGCCGCTGTCGGCGATGATCTCGAACTGGCCATCGGCCTTCAGCTTGCCGATATAGGCTTTCTGCACCAGGCTTTGGTTGGCCGCAAAGCTGACCGTCCCCATTGGCGTCGCGAAACCGCCCAGCGCAGCCGCGGCCTTGCGCACCGCGTCGGGGTCAAAGCTCTTGGCCTTCTCCACCGCGGCTTTCCACGCATAAACGTCCAGATAGCCATGGACCATCGGGTCGGTGATCGCCGCATCCTTGCCAAACTTGGCCTTGTAGGCGGCGATGAATTTGGCATTGGCGTCGCCGGTCAGGCTCTGAAAATAATTCCAGGCGGCATAGCTGCCCTCGACCAGACCCGCGCCCATCGCCTGCGCTTCCTGTTCGCCGATGGAAAAGGACATGACCGGCATCGTCTTGGGGCTGATCCCGGCGGCCTGCATCTGCTTGAAAAAAGCGACATTGCTGTCGCCATTCAGCGTATTGATGATGATCGCGGGTTTGGCCTGCGCAATCTTGGCGATCACGCCGGAAAAGTCGGTCCCGCCCAATGGCACATAGGCTTCGCCCAGCACCTGCATCCCGCCCTTTTCGATATGTTTTTTCAGGATCAGGTTGGCGGTGCGGGGATAGACATAGTCGGACCCGACCAGGAAGAAGCTCTTATAGCCCTGTTTCACCGCCCATTCGAGCGCGGGCAGCGCCTGCTGGTTGGGCTGCGCGCCTGAATACATGATGTTGGGCGAACATTCATTGCCCTCAAACTGCACCGGATACCAGAGCAGGTTCTTCGTCCGCTCGAACACCGGCAGCATCGCCTTGCGGCTGGCGGAGGTCCAGCCGCCGAACACGGTGGCGACCTTGTCGCTCTCGATCAGCTTGGACGCCTTTTGCGCGAAGGTGGACGGATCGGAGGCGCCATCCTCGACCAGCGCGTTGATCTGCTTGCCCAGCACGCCGCCAGTCGCGTTAATCTCCTCGATCGCCAGCATCTCGGCATTTTTCACCGTGATCTCGCTAATCGCCATCGTGCCGGTCAGCGATTGCAGCACGCCCACCGCCACGCTGTCGCCCGCAGGCGCGCTCGCCTTGTCCCCGCCGGAACAGGAAGCCAGCGCCAGCGCGCAGGCAGAGGTGGCAAGCATGAGCAGCCTGGATCGGATCATGATGTGTAGGTCTCCCCCTGGCAGGCCGGTTGTGGCGCTGCAGCAATCTGGACCGCTCAAGGCTATGGAAAGCCGCCTATCCCCCGTATGCGTCATTTGACGTAGGCACCCGCGCGCAGGCTCACCCTAATATTGCGCCATGGCAGACGGGGCGGGACAGATGGCGGCGGACGCGATGGTGGCGAAATCTTCAGCCTCGCCACCCCATATCCTTGCCATGGCGCGCAAGGCCATCCGCGATCCGTTGGTGGCTTTCATGGCTGCGGGGGTGGCGCTGTTCGGCGGCTATTCCATCATCGAACGGGCGCAAAAGCCGCCGGTCGTTTTCACCCCGCAGGTCGAACAGGCGATGGTCGGGGAATATGAAACACTGGTCGGTCGCCCTGCCACTGCCGCAGACAAGGCGCGGATCAAGCGCGATTATCTGGCCGAGGAATTGCTGTTTCGCGAGGCGATCGACCGCAACATGCATTTGACCGACGGGGAAACCCGCAAGCGGCTGGTGGACAAGGTTCGCTACCTGATTGCGGGCGCACCGCCCGAACCGACGCAGGAGCAGCTGGTCAATCATTATGCCGACAATCTGGCGCAATATCGCGCAGAACCGCGCACCAGCTTCACCCAGATCTACTTGGCGCAGAAACCTGCTGACGCCGCGTTGTTACTGGCGCAGCTCAATGCCGGTGAAACCATCCCCGGCGACGATTTCTGGCTGGGGCGCAGCTTCCCGCGCTATGGCGATTCGATGGTGCGCGGCATTTTCGGGCAGCCCTTCGTCGCCACGCTCAAAACTGCGCCGGAAGGCCGCTGGTTCGGCCCGGTCCGCTCGCCGCGTGGCTGGCATTTCGTGCGCAAGAGCGAGAGCATCGCCAGCGCCATGATCCCCTTCCCCGCCATCCGCGATCAGGTGCGGCAGGATTATATGATCGCCCACAGCAATGCCGCCATCGGCAAGGCGCTGTCGGGCCTCAAGGAGAAATATGATGTGGAAGAATAGTCTGGCTGCACTGCTGCTGGCGCTCGGCTTGCTGCTGCCGGCGACGGCGATGGCCGACATCTTCCTGTCCGCCGATTTCGCCCTGACACGGGGCGAGGACGCCAACACATATGAATTTACCGCCGCCGTGCCGGAAACGGTCGGTCAGCCTGCTCCTGTCGCCTGGCCAGACGGGTGCAGCCAGACCGGCATGACGCGCCAGTCCAGCGGCGGACGGGCGCAATATGCCTTTGAATTTGGCTGCGAACGTCCCTTTGCTACCGGTGACATGATCCAGACACCCTGGCGTGCCGATGGCGGTCGCTTCGTCACCAATGTCATGGGCAGCCAGGTCGATCGCAGCTTGACCGGGGATACGAACGGTATTGCAATACCCGTCGGTGAAACCGCAGCGGCCCAGCGACCCCTGACCCAGATCGCGCCCGAATTCCTGGCGCAGGGGGTCTGGCATATCTGGCTGGGCTGGGACCATCTCGCCTTCGTGCTGTGCCTTGCCCTGCTTGCGCGGGGGCGGGAATTATTGTGGCTTGTCAGTGCCTTCACTGCCGGTCACTCTGTCTCACTCGCTGTCGCCTTTTTTGAACTGGTCCGCGTCCCCGTCCCCCCGGTCGAGGCCGCTATCGCCCTGTCGATCGCCTTCATGGCCCGCGAGGCGCTGCTGGTCGGGAAGGGGGAACAGGGGTTCGCGTTCCGCCGCCAGCTCATCGTCGTCTCGCTGTTCGGCCTGCTCCACGGCCTTGGCTTTGCCACAGCGCTGGGCGAACTGGGCGTGCAGGCGGGCGAGAAATTGCCCGCGCTGATCTTCTTCAACATCGGCGTCGAAGCCGGGCAATTGCTGTTCGTCGGCGCGATCATCGCGGCACTGGCGGGCCTGCGCGCTATCTCGCTGGCCACGCCGGTGCGGGTCGCCGCGCTCTATGCGGTCGGCGCGATCGGCTGTTTCTGGATGGTCGAGCGGGTCGCGGGGTTTGGCGTCGCCTGACGCGCCCGCGCGATGATCCCGCTGACATTGGCGACCGCGAAGCTGACACCGTAAAGATTGCGTCGCTGTTCGACGCCGGGGATTGGGCGGGGGTGGCCAGAGGCATGGATGATCCCGCCCCGCTCAACATAGGTTTCACGGGGACAGTCCCAGTCGAGGCTGACGCCCACTACGCCATCCAGACTGCCCGGATAGCAGGCTTGCCCGTCCACATCGCGCGCCGCGACGATCAGCACCCCCGCCGCCTCGGCCCGTGCCACTGCCGCCGCAAAGGCTTCGCCATGCGCCGGATTGACGGTGCCAAGGCTGAGATTGATCATATCGACCCGCGCCGCCACTGCCCGGTCGATCGCGCTGACCAGCGCCCGCGCGCTGGCCCGCAGCGCTTCGTGAAAGACGCGGATCGGCAGGCACAGCGCAGCGGGTGCCTGCTCCATGATCACCGCAGTCACCGCCGTGCCATGGCCCAAACTGTCCAGCGTATCGCCCTCACTCAGCCCGCCATCGCGCGCCACGGCAAAGCCCGGCAGCAGACGCGCGGCGTCGATATGCGGATGGTCGGGATGTACCCCGCTGTCGATGATGGCGATGCGCACTGGATCAGGCATGAACCGGCTCGCCCCGACGCTCTACCTGCGCGCAACCGTCTGCCAGCGTCACGATCATGTCGGCCATCTGCGCCATGGCGGGCTTGTGGGTGATGATGATGATCGTCGCGTCGGGCAGCGCGCCGCGCAGCCGCCCGGCGATCAGTTGCTCTGTCTCTCCGTCGAGCGCCGACGTCGGCTCGTCCAATATCAATATGCTGGGCGACCGCAGCAGCGCCCGCGCCAGGACGATCCGCTGTCGCTCCCCCGCTGACACCGCCATGCCGCGCTCCCCGGCGCGCGTCTCATAGCCCAAGGGCAAGCGCGCGATAAAGTCGTCCAGCCCCGCCGCATGGGCTGCTGCCTCGATCTGGGCCTGCCGCACATCGGGCAGGGCAAAGCCGATATTCGCCGCGATCGTATCGTTGAACAAATAGGGCGACTGATCGACCAGAATGATCTCCCGCCGTAAATCATCAAGCGCATAGTCACGCAGGTCGCGGCCATTGACCAGCACCTGCCCGCCATCGGGATCGAGATAACGGACCATCAGGTCGGCCATGGTCGATTTGCCGACGCCGCTCGGCCCCAAAATCGCGCACAGGCTGCCCGCCGGGATCGTCAGGTCAATGTCGCGCAGCACGGCATCGCGATCATAGCGCATCGCCACCCGATCGAACCGCATCACCCCCGCGCGCTCCAGCGGCAAGGCATCGGCGCGTTCGACCACTTCCGCCCTGGTATCGAACAGCTCGAATATCCGGCCCAACGACACCCGCGCGGAAGCAAGCCCCGACGTCAGCCCCATCAGCGTCTGGATCGGCGAGAGCAGCCGCATATGATAGGTCATGAACGCGACCAGCGTGCCGATGCTCATGCCATCCTCAATGATGCGCCAGCCGCCATAGAGGATCACCGCGGACGTCGCCGCCGTCATCAGCGTGCCGGGGAGAGCGCCCGTCATATAGGAAGCGACCTGCATCCGCAGCATCGCGCCGACGAAAGCGTCATTCTTCTGCCGGAAGCGCCCGACCTCATGCTCGCCCGCGCGGAGCGAGGCGACGACCCGCATCCCCATCACCGTATCGACCAGCAGACTGCCCAGATCCGCGCCCTTTTCCCGCATGTCGCGGGTCAGTGCGGTCAGCCGTCGCTGATAATAGGCAAAGGTCGCAAGGCTGGCCGGGACCAGCACCACACTCACCAGAAACAACCGCCAGTCGAGCCACAGCATCATCGCCACGCAGCCGACGAAGAATAGCAGGTTGCTGACCACGGACAGCAAGGTGTCGGACGCGATCCGCTGGACGTCGCTCACATCGCTATTCATCCGCGACACGAGGTCGCCCAGCCGGAAGCTGCCATAGAAACGCGGCGAGAGCGTCTGGAGATGGCGCAGCAGGGCCGCCCGAATGTCGTAGAGCATCGCCGCCGAGAGGGCGACATAACGATAGCTGGCGAGGATATTGACCGCGAACCCGGCGATTGTCACACCGATCATGATCGCCGCAATCCGCACCAGCGCGCCCATATCCCGCCGCAACAGCGCCTCATCGATCATCAGCTTCGACAGATAGGGTTGGGCCAGCCCCAGCGCGGTGGAGATCAGGCTGATCGCCAGCACCATGATGAGAGCGCCGCGATAGGGACGCAAGAATGGCGTCAGCCGCTTGTAGGCGCTCCAGTCGGCGACGGGGGGTGAGAGATTAGTCACCCAAATGATCTTCCACTCGTCGTCCCCGCGCAAGCGGGAATGACGGAATGAAATGGATGTTCGCAATGCTCACGCCGCCTGCCGCCGGGGCAGCAGCCGCACACCGTCCAAGACAAAGGCAGGCTCCGGCATCTTGGCCAGCAGGCAGGTACACCAACGATGCCCGTCCATCAGCGCGTCATGCTGCGCCCGCCACCACTCGCCGATCCCGCCGCTGGCGTAAAATTGCGCGCAGAGCAGCAGATGCCGCCGCATCGCCGCGATCAGCATCGATTGGTAATGGGTCAGCAGCGCCGCCGCATCACCGCCCTCCGCTATACCGATCAAAACGGCTGACGCCAGTATCGCCTCCCGCACCGACTGCGCCATGCCATCGCCGCAGATCGGATCGAAGCCTAGCGCCGCCGTGCCGCAGGCCAGCCAGTCGTCGCCGCACAACGGCAGATGCAGGCGCGGCGCGGCCAGAAAGGGCATCGATACCGCCCCCACGGCATCGACCACCGGCGTGATCAATCCGCTCTGCGCCAGCAAATCGTCCAGCGTTCCCCCTACGCCGAGCAACCAGCCTTCGTCCGCTCCGGCAGGCACCAGGAACAGCCAGCCGTTCGGCACCGCCTCGATCCGGCCTTCTTCGCCGCAAGCCGGGTCACGCAGCCGCACCCTGGTCGCCACGGCATGGCGATCGCCAAAGATGCGTGTCTCGCCCAGTGGCATCGGCGGCGCAGCGTGGATGGAGAAATCGATCGGATCGTCCCGTGCGACAGGCTGCTCCCCCGCCAGCGCCGCCTGCACCGCATCCTCTGACGCCAGAGCCGCGCCATGCGGCACCACCACCGGCGCGCCGCCCCATGCAACCACGCGCCGCTTGATCCGGGGACTATCGGCAAACAGGTCGGGCCGCCCGAATATGTCGCGCAGTAGCGCCAGGGCCGGATCGCTGAGCATGATCGTCGGCACCGGCGCGCGATGGATGGCTTCGCTTGCGATCCGAAGGCCCGCCCCCTGCAACAGATGTGCGCATGTCGTCGCGGCAATCCCGCTGCCCCTTATGCCGACGATCATGCGCTGCTCGGTCATTCCACCGCGACCATGCCCGCACCGGTGGTGTCATAGCCCAGGTCCAGCGTCACCTCATGCTTCAATGTCTTGGCGTCATAGACTTCCAGATCATAGCTCGCGCCATAGATATAGAGCTTCGCACCATCGGTCGACATGCCCAGGCGAAAACGGGACCGGCAAGGAAATTCCGCCTTGTCGACCACGGCGTTGCTGGCCATGTCCATATGCCAGAATTCGCAGCGCTTATTGCCATATTTGCCGTTGGTGACGACGGTATAGGCCTGCTTGCCATCGGGCGTAACCTGCAGTCCGGCCATGGCGTCAGGCGCGGGGCCGATGGGGGTGAAATCAAACTGCCGGGTGGACAGGTCGAAGCGTGCCATGCCGAACATCTTGTTATGGACATAGGCGTCGGCGGCATTGAACAGCGACACATATTGGCCCGGCGTGCGGATCGCATCCAATGTGCCGCCAAAGCCGACATTCTCCATGCCGGTGCCTTCAGGCTTGGCGAGGTCGATCCGGTCGGTGACCTTGAGGGTCGCCACGTCGATGATCGCGACCTTCTCACCAAAGGCGTAGAGCGTTTTGCCGTCGGGCGACACTTTATAACCCGCGCGCCAGCCGCCGGAACGCTCATCCTCCTTGTCGATTTCGGCGGTGCGGACGACCTTTTGCAGCTTCAGGTCGATGACGCCATACATGGGCTTGCTGACGGTATAGCGGTCGATCCCCTTCTCGAACTTCGAGATCACGGTGTAGAAATAGCGCCCGGTCGGATCGGGTACGCCGCCCCAGAAACGATAGCGGGTCGTGCCATCGTTCAGGCTGAACTTGTTGATCACCTTGCGCGTCGCGGTGTCGATCACCTCGATCCCGCTGGTGGTGATGGTCGTCACATAGATGCGCTTGCCATCATCGGACAATTGCATCGATGTCGGCAGGCCGGTGTCCAGTTTGATCGTGCCGGTAACCGCGCCCTTGCTCTCCTCGAACACCAGCAGGCGGTCGGGATAGGAGCCCATGAACAACGTCGCCGCATTCAAGGGCATGGCGCTCAGCATCGCAAGGCCAGCGCCTAGCATCAGACGATATTTTGGCATGGCGGCCCTCATGGGAAAACGAGATCGAGACTGCGCCAGTCCTTGGTCGCGGTGGCGCAGTTGCTGGCCCAGTCGGGCGAGTAGTTGACATGATCGGGCACCTGGACCGGCCAGAAACAGGTGACATAGCAGTCGTAAATGTCGCGCTCGACCGGCTGGCATAGCCCCGCCGTCCCGCCACTGGCATCGACTTCCCAGCCGGGGGAGAAAGAGAGCGAACAGCCCATCGGCACATGCGGGCGCGGGGCCTGCTGGAGGGCGACGACATCCTCCTCCATGTCCGCATTGGGCGATGCGGCCGCTTCCATCTGGGTCACGGCCTCGTCGATCCGCTGCGCCTTTTTATTGATGGCACGAAGATGCTTCATGACAGCCCCTTTCTTTCGGCAAAGCGTTCCAAGAAACCGGGATTACGCACCGACAGCACGCCATAGATACGCAGGCAGGTGTCGGTCCACTGGCGTATCCAGTCGCAATAATGGAGGTTGGCGTGGCCGGTGTCGCCATAGCGGACGAACGCCTCATGATGGCATCCGCCCGCACAAAGCGGACGCGCCCAGCAGCTTTGGCAGTCATATTTGGCCTCGACATGCCCTTTGGCCAGAAACTCGCCCTGCTTGGCCCGGTCGATGCCGCTGGAGACATGCCCCATCGTGTGCGTATCCGCATCAGTGAAGCGATGGCAGGGCGACAGGTCGCCCGACGGGCTGACACCCATCAGGCCCAGCCCAGCGCCACAGGGATGCGATTTGTTGACGCCCGAAATCAACTCGCTGATCGTTTCGCTGACATTGGTGAAGCCGTGCGATTCCCCCCGCAGCGCATATTCCAGCCACTCGTCCGCTAGGCTGTTGAACTGCGCCAGCACGCTGTCCATGCCGTTGCCATTGAGCGAATAGGCGCGCTCCTCGCCCGTCGTCACCGGCGCGAAGCCCACCTCGTGGAAGCCCAGATCATCCTTCAGATGGCGGAAGATGCGGACGACATCGGTCACGCCTTCGGTCAGCGTCACCCGCGCGGTGATCGCCCGCGTCTTGTGATGGGCGATCAGCGTGCGCAGGCGCGGTTCGATCACCGCATAGCTGCCCTTGCCATTTTTATAGACGCGATGCTTGTCCTGCAATTCCGGCGGGCCGTCCATGGACACGGTCACCCCGACCCGGTTGTCCGACAGAAAGGTGACGATCTCCGGCGTCAACAGCGTGGCGTTGGTGGTCAGGCTGTAGGTGATCGCCTTGCCCGCTAAGGCTATTGCATGATTGGCATAGGCCACCACATCGCGCAGCAGCTTGAAATTCATCAGCGTTTCGCCGCCGAAGAAGGTGATATGCACCGACTTACGCCCGACCGCCTCGGCAATCAGCAGATCGACCGACGCCATCGCGGTGTCGAGCGTCATATATTTGGGCTTGCCCGCCGGCGTCGCGATCTTGTCCGCGCCAAATTCATAGCAGTAAGTGCAGGCCAGATTGCACTGGTTGGTGACGTTCAGCACCAGCGCCTGCAACGGGAAGTCCGCCGGGGGAGCTTGCGGCACTTGCGCCACCGGCATGGCATGGCCCAGATGGATCAGGCGCGCCTGCCGCAATTCGCGCACCAGCCCATCGGCTTCTTCCGCTGCGCGCCCTTCGGCGACAAGTTCGCGGACCAGCGCCGCATGGGTCAGTTCCTGCCCGTCGAGCCGGTCCAGAACCGCGCGCACATCGGGGTCGATCTCGAAGATCGCGCCTGCGCTCACCAGATAGACAAAGTCGCTGCCCCCGGCGTCAAAGCCATGATATTCTGCCCGGCGATAGGTGGGTGCCTGCATCACGGTCATTGCGACACCTCCGGTTGATCCCATTTCTGATAGGCAGGTACGGTGACGACCATGTAGGAACGGGCGGTCAGCGGCTTGCCGAACTTGTCCTTCTCGGCCTTGGCCGTGGCGACGACCCAGACATCACCATAATTGTTGCGGCCAAAGCGGCGGGCCGGGTTCGGCCCTTCGCTATTGGGGGTAAAGAGCGCAGCCGGGCTGAGCGCCCCGACATATTTGGCGTCATCATCATAATAGACCGCCAGATATTCCTGCGTGGACCAGGTGACGTCGACCGGCCCGACCGCAATGTCATCCGCCGTACCCTGCTTGCCGTCGATGCCATTTTCGAACCCGGTCGCATCGAACTGCGCATAGCCTTTGGGGAATTTAATCCCGCCCAGCCGCGACACAGCGGTTTCGGGTGTCACCTTGATATAGTCGATCTTGCTATAGACCGGGAAGGCCTGCTCCAAGACCGCGCCGCCGATTGCCACGCTGCGTTGTCCCGATGCCGCGCTGGCGGCGACATCAGCGGTCACCACCAACTCCTGCGGGCTGGCCGACACGATCTTCGTCGCGGTCACGCCGACGCCCAGATCAATGTCGGCGGGGGTGAGCGATACGGGCAGATTATGTCCCACGATACGGAATTGCGTGCCCTTGGTTCCGGCCTTGACCGGGCCAGGCACCACCGCCAGCACAGCGGGCGCAGCCGTTGCGCGGATCAGTTTCACGTCCAGCCCGAATTCCTGATAATCGCCCCAATACCAGCGCCCTACGGCGCTCTGCTGATCGGGGGCGAACCACATCGTCTCCCGCGCGGCGCTTGCCAGATCGTCGGGCTTGCCGGCCGCCACGGCCCCCTTGGATGATCCGCGCCAGCTATAGCCCGCATAGACGATACCCGCGCCGCTGCGGCTAACCGTGCCGCCATTGGTCAGCGACCGCAGCGTGCTGCTGGTCACAAATTCGTCCGCCGATTTGCCCGGCTGGACGCTGAAATTGCCCACGAACCGTCCCTGCCCCGGCGCGGATGCCACGACCAGCCATTCGCCTGCCAGACGCGGCACGCTCTGGCGCGATCGCCATGCGGCCCATTCGGGCGTGTGCAGCGGCGCGGCCTTGGCCATATAGGTCAGCGCATATTCGCCGCGCAGCATCTTGTCCTTGGGGTCGCGGCCCACTGGCTGTTCGCTATCCTCGGCAGGGCGACGATATTGCGCGTCCGCCTGCGAATACATGGCGACATGCAGATCCTGCAATTGCTTCCATTCCAGCTTCGACCGACGCCACGACAAGGGCTGGGCGAAACTGTGGCAGGCGGCGCACGCGCCGCGCATGGTTTCGTTGGGGATATTGGTTTCGTCGATCGTCCGCTTTTCGGCCAGATACATGACCGGCAGCGCCTCTTGCGGGGCCAGGCCATGGGACGATGACAGCGATTTGACGATCGCCCGCGATTCATCGGGCGTGATCGCCAGGCCGTTCAGCCGCACCATCCGCTTGATCGCCTGCGACCAGCCTTCGGGCGTCGTGCGAACCCAGCTGATCCGCGACAAATTCCCCTTGGCATCGGGGGTGTGGCAGGTGCCGCATTTTTCCTTGACCAGCGCGTCGGCGACCGGGATGCCCGGATCGCTTTCCTTCATCGTCGCGCCGTCCGGCCCGCCATCGGCCTGCGCAAACAGGATCGAGGTGGAAAACAGCGCCAGCAACCCGAATTTCGAGAGTGTTACCCGCTTCACCCTGTTTCCCCCTCAAGCACCGTCGGGTGCGCGAAACCCAAGCCTAGGCAGGCGCGCACCGCGCGCCATTGCCCAAATGACGTATGGCCCCGCGACAATCCGCCATAGGAAACTGGACAGACTTCAAGATTTTTTGCGGGTTGACTTGCCAGCCCCGCTTTGCTCGGCCGAAATGGGGGTCGCAGCCCCCTTCTTGCGCAGCGCAATGCCGCTCAGGCAGGCGTGCAATATATAGTTGGCGCTCATCCGGCTGACATAGGTCGGGTCCAGGATCGGTGCGGCATCGAGCAGGTCGAAGCCGACCACCTTGGTCTGCGCGCAGAGTTGACGCACCATCGGGATCGCCTCCCGCATGGTGATGCCACCAGGAACCGGGCGGCCCGATGCTGGCGCATCGCCCGGATCAAGGACGCTCATGTCGAACGAGATAAAGACATTCTCCGGCCCCTGTTTCAGGCCCGCCAATATCTCCTTGGTCACCGCCTGCCAGCCGCGTTCCTGTATCGCGGCGGTGGATAGAATGCGCGCGCCGCTGTCGGTCAGCCGCTTCTGCGTCGCCGGATCAGCGTCGCGCCCGTGCAGGCCTACCAGCGTCACGTCACTGCCGCGCAGCAGATCTTGCTGCATCAGCCGGGTCAGAGTCTGCGTGTCGGAGATCAGATGATCGCCGTTCAGCTCCGCCCCGGCATGGGCATCGAACTGAACCAGCGCGACCTTGCCAGCGCCATAAGTATCGACCATCGCCGCGACATCGGCAAACATCACCGCATGATCGCCCCCGACGATGAACGGCACCACGCCGACGCTCGCCATCTCGGCGATCATCATACGGACATGGGGCAGCCCGCGTTCGGGCGCCATCGGGTCGATCGCCAGATCGCCATAGTCGGCGATCGACAGCAGCAGGCCCGGATCGACCCCGCCATCGGCATCCGCGCCGACCAGCCCGTCCATCCCGCGCAACGCCATCGGCGCGTGCTTGGAGTCGCGCCAGCCCGACGAGAAATCGAGCGGCACGCCTACAAAGGCGACCTCCACCTTGCCCGCGACCAGATCCTCCTTGCGCAGCGCGACCGGCGCGTCGGCGAAGGTCGGCACCGCGCCGCGTTGGAACAGATAGCGTTTCAGGCTGAACGGGCCGTCGTCGCGCTTGCGCTTGTCGAACAGCTTGGGACGCAACGTGGTGCTGGCGTTCCAGCCGCGCGCCTGCGGGTTGAGCGCAATCTCCGACGGATCGCGCCCGGCCATATATTTGCTGTCCTCCACCACTGCCATCAACGCGCTGGCATAGGCGTCGACATCGGCCACCGAGCGCCCGGCCAGCGCCACCTGCAACTTCTCATCCGTCAGGCCAAAACGCGCCAGCACCGCCGGATCGGACAGAAAGGCCTTCTTCTCCGGCGACAGGCTGACCAGCGGATCGCTGCCCTGCGCCATGGCGGGGACGGACAAGGTTGCGAGGGTCAGGGCAAGAGCGGCGCCACGCGCCAGCAAAGCGGCGCGCGCCATCAGTTCTTCTTCCCATAATAAGCGTCCAGCCCATGATCGACCGACACCGGGTTGAGATAACCGGGTTTCAGCCCCTTCTTGCGCATGGCGATGCCCGCCAAACAGGCATTCAGCAGGAAATTGCTGTTGAGCGCGGTCTTGTAACTGGTGTCGAGATAGGGCGCGACTTCGACGATATCGATGCCCGCAATGTCATTTTCCGCGCACAGGTTGCGCATGATCGGCTGCGCCTCCCGCATGGTCAGGCCGCCGGGAACCGGGGTGCCGGTGCCGGGCATGAAGGCGGGGTCCAGCACATCGACGTCGAAGCTGATCCAGAGCTTCTTGGTGCTGGTGCGCGCTTCTTTCAGCGCACGGGCCATCACCTTGTCCCAGCCCCATTTTTCCACCTCGACCATCGTGTGATATTTCATGCCCTTGTTGCGCATCCAGCCAAAGGTTTCGAGATCGGGTCCACGCGCGCGCAGGCCCACCTGGATATAGTCGCTGCCCCGGACATGGCCTTCATTGATGACGCGATAGACCGGCTGGCCATGGTCGAGCAGATGCACACGCCCCCGGCCAATGTCATAATGGCTGTCGAAATGGATGACACCGACATTGCCCTTGCCATGGACATCGGCGGCGGCGGCGACATTGGGATATTCCAGGCTATGGTCGCCGCCGATGACGATCGGGATCGCGCCGGTGCGGGCGATTTCCGCTACCATCGCGCGGACATGATCGACGCTGCGTTCGGTCGAATTCTGGTCGATGGCAATGTCGCCATAATCGACGACTTTGAGCGCGGCATTGGGATTGATCATCGAATACATGTCATTGCCGCCCGCCCCGCCGGTCATCCGCATCGCGCGCGGCCCGTCGATCGCGTTGCGCCACCCTGACCCCATATCGAGCGGCGCGCCGACGATGGCGACATCGACCTTGCCCGCTTTCAGATCCTCCGGCGTCATCGCCAGCGGCGCACCCGCAAAGGTTGCAAAGCCCCCGCCAAAGCCACCAATATAGCGGGTCAGTTCCATCGGACCGGCCTCACGCCGTGGGTCCATCGTCGCGGGGCGCTTCGCCTTCCAGGCGTTGAACCAGCGCGATGATGTGTCGAGCGGGATCGCCGCGACATCGCGCCCGGCCTTGAACTCCACCTGCGCGTGCAGCGCCTGCATCGCGTCGATATAGGCGCTGATCTCTTCGGGCTTGCTGGTGCGGATACGATCGAACAGCGCGTCCTTTTCGACATAGCGACCAGTGACGCCGCTCTTGAGAAAGTCGATTTTCGCCTTGTCGATGCCGACCAGCTTCGCCTCGACATCCTTGGGCAATTCCAGCGGCTTGGGCTTGCCCATATCATCTTCGGCCGGCATTTGCGGCGCGGGCGTGGCCGCGTTGGGCAGGTCGCCTGCCAGCACGGCCCCAATCGCCGCGATCCCGGCCATGCTCCATCCTGTAACGGCGGTCAAAGAAGGCATCATCGTCTCCGGCCCGCGCGGCGCAGGCAAAGGCTGTGGGCAGGAAAAGGGCGCACCTGGCCCTTTTCCCAAGAGGTAAGCGACCCGTGCGTCGCCCCCCATGGGGCATTTGACGTAGGATGGCGCGCAAGTCTGACAGACGAACAGGCTACGTCAAATGCCCCATGTCTGACTGCCTGCGCAGTCCATAGCCTTCCCACCATTGCAGAAAAGCACGAGGCGGCAGCGCGGTCGCCCACAGCGTGATGGCCCCCGCAAAAGGGGCAGCCAGACGCACACCGGGAGGGGCTGATGTCAGGGAGCTATTGGATACAAAAGGGGAATAGCATGTCATATCGCAAGACGCTGAGGCTGGGACTGCTGTCCGCCACGATGATGACCAGTGCGGCCCTTGCCGCACCCGCGCTGGCGCAGGACACACCTGCCGCCGCCGAAGCCGACAGCGACGTCATCGTCGTCACCGGCACCCGCCGCAGCACCACGCTGATGGAAACGCCGATGAACATATCGGCAATCGGCACCGAACAGCTCAACGAACAGCGTCTGAACGATGTGCGCGACCTGGGCGCTTTCACGCCGGGCATCACCGTCACCGACACCGGGCCGCGTGGCGCGGGTACGATCGTCATGCGCGGCCTGAGCGCCGACGACACCAGCAACTTCGCCGACAACAGCAATAACGCGATCGGCACCTATTTGGGCGAAATACCGCTCTATCTTGATTTCAAGATGATCGACCTTGAGCGCGTCGAAGTGCTGCTCGGCCCGCAAGGCACGCTATATGGCCTCGGCACGCTGGCCGGTGCCATCCGCTATATTCCCGAACGCCCCGATGCGTCCCGCTTCGGCGGCTATGTCCATGGGCGACTGTATGACGTGAAGGAAGGCAGCGGCCTTGGTTACATCGCTGAAGGCGCGATCAACTTGCCGATCATCAAGGACTATCTCGCCTTCCGATCCGCGACCGGTTATTATTATGATCCGGGCTTCATCGACTATCCGTTCGCGGTGAAGACGATCGGCACGTCCCTGCCCCAGCCGGGACCAGCATCCAATCCGCTGGGTTCGGAGGCTGACCAGACCGCCAATTTCGATCCCAAGAACGACGTCAATTATGAAAAGACGATTACGACCCGCAACCAGCTTGGCCTGACCGTTGAAAATCTCAACGCCTATCTGACCTACGCCTTCCAGCAGACCAAGACCGGCGGTCGTCAGGCCAATGGCGGCGGCGTACTGGGCGAAGGCAAATATGAAGGCCCATGGCGCGTGATGGAGCCGTCCAATCGCAAATCGCACTTGCTCAGCCTGGAAGTGGAAGCCCAACTGGGTGACATCGCCCAGCTGGTGTCGGCGACCGCCTATACCAAGACCAAGAATGTCAGTTCGGTCGACGTCACCGACCTGCTGCTGGATCTGGACTATGGCTATGAAGCCTTCCCCGCCTTTACCGGCTTCACCCGTTCGCGCGTTGAAAACAAGCAATTCAATCAGGAATTACGCCTGGTTTCGACCCATGGCGGTCCGTTCAGCTGGGTAATCGGGGCATTCTACAACAAGCTCAAGACTGCAACTTCCTACCGCGAATATATTCCCGGCTTTGCCGCATCGCCGACCGGCATCGACTTTGGCGTCATCCCCAATGCGGACGACAATGAATATGCCTCCTTCGGTCGCAGCACGACCAAGGAGAAGGCTGTTTTTGGCGAAGCGTCGTTCAAGATCACCCCGCAATGGCAGGTCACCGGCGGCGTGCGCTATTATAAATATGACCTCAGCCGTTTTGGCGGTTCGACCCTGCCCTATTATGATGGCGCGGTGACCGACGATCTCGACATTCCCTCCAGCTCAGGCGCGGCCAAGGCGGACGGTTTCGTGTGGAAGGCAAACACATCCTATACCTTCGCCCCGAACCTCATGGCCTATCTGACGTACAGCACCGGCTATCGCATCGGTGGTGCCAATACTGGTGCTGCGCCCTGCGTCCTGCCGCTCGATCCCGATGTGCAGAATATCTGCGCCCTGCCGAACGAATTGTTCTTTGGTCCCGACAAGACCGAGAATATCGAACTGGGCGTCCGTGCCGGGTTGTTCGACAATCGCGTCAACGCCACCCTGTCGGTATTTCAGGTCAATTGGGATGGCATTCAGTTGGGCGGGTCGACCCTCAATGGCGGCATCGGCATCACCACCAATGGTGGCAAGGCGCGCAACCGTGGCTTTGATTTCTCCTATACGGCGAAGGTCACCGACCGCTTCTCGCTGCGTGGCAATTATTCCTATCTCGATGCCAAGCTGACAGAGGATGTGCCGGAGTTGCTCCAGATCCGTAACAGCCTTGATCCGCGGTTCCGGCCCAAGTTCAGCGAAGTCGATGTGTTTGCTGGCGATCGCCTTCCCGGTTCGTCCAAGAATTCGGGTGCGGTATCGGCGACTTACACTCTGCCGATGGGCGACAATGAGACCATCTTCAACTGGACCGCGACCTATACCGGCAGCATCCTGACCCGCGTGGGCGCGCGCGGCTTTGGCGAGAAGCTGCCGAGCTATATCATGCACCGGGCGTCGGCTACCTACAGGACCGAGCAGTTTGAACTGTCCCTGTTCGCCAACAATATCTTCAACAAATATGCCGTCACCGGCGTCAGTAATGACCTCAGCCGCTTCGGCTTTGTCAATGGCGGGGTGATCTCCCGCTATTATGGCCGCACCGTCGCCAAACCCCGCGTCGTCGGCGTGGAAGGCCGCGTGAAATTCTAAGTAACAGGGGCGGTCTTCCGACGGCAGGTCGCCCCCTATTCCACCTCTATCCCTTGGCTTCCCAGCCAGTCGCGCACCGGGGCCAGCGTCGCCTCATGCGCTTTCCAGCGGGCCACGGCATCGGCGTTGATCGGCCTGCGGACCTGCGCGGCGCTAGGGGTTGCGACAGCGGCGCTATTTTCGTGGAAGGACAGGCAGGCGGCATCCCATGCCAGACCGCAATGAGCGAGTAGGCGCCGCGTCTGCCCTTCCTGATCGGCGACCAGCGCTTCATAGGACAGTTGCAACACCCGGCCGGGAAACAGCCGCTCCCACAGCGCCATCAACCGGTCAAAGCGCGCATAGTAACGGGCAATGTCCATAGGATCGTAGCTATAGGCATAATAAGCTGACTGGCTGGCGAAGAGATTTTTATAATTGCTCCACAACGTGTCCATCGGGTGGCGGCGCAGGCAGACGATCCGCGCCTGTGGCAGGGCGTGCAATATATGGCCGATATAGAGGAAATTGGCGGGCAGCTTGTCGATGAAGCGGGGCTTGCCCGGTGGGCGATGATGGCTGGCGCGGGCCATATAGGCCTGGCCGATCGCCGCCGGATCAGCCGCCGCGCTGGCCGCGATCGTTTCCGGGTCGATTACCAGCCGCGACCTTGTACCAGCCAGTTGCTTCACCGCCAGCGGCATCGCCTGCAATTCGCCCGCCGACCCGACGTCTGGATGGGAGGACAATATCCGGTCCACCAATGTCGTGCCGGTGCGCGGCATGCCGACGACGAAGAGTGGCGCGTCCTCCTCGAGACCCTCGCCCCACCCGCGTGGCGGGCCGTCGCCGAAAAACCGCTCGATCGCATCGAAAATCGCGGCGTCCTGCGCAAAATCATAGCCGATGGCGCGTTTATGCGCGGCATTGGCCTGGCTTAGATGGGCAAAGGCGGCGGATGCATCGCCCAGATCCTCCGCCTCCTTGGCCAGCGCATAGCGAATGCGCAGCGCATCGTCTGGGCGGGTCGCGGCGTTCAGCGCCGCCTCCAGCCGGGGGATATGGTTCGCCGTTTTCGTCTGGCGCGACAGGATGGCGAGCGCATAATGGGCGCGGGCATGGCCGGGATCAGCGGACAGGATCGTCTCATACTGGTGCCGCGCCGCCTCCACGCGCCCGGTAAAGCCGCAGGCAGCGGCGAGATTGTAGCGATAGTCGAGATTATCCGGTTCGCCCGCCACGGCGGCCTCGAACGGCGGCACCGATGCCTCATGGTCGCCCAGCCGCGCCAGCACGCAGCCGATTGTGTCGGACGTCAGCGCATCCCCCCCGCCCAGCGTCAGTGCCTGCCGCGCCGCCTGCCCCGCTTCGCCATCGCGGCGCAGCAGGATCAGCAGCCTTGCATATTGGGCGAGATGTTCCGCCACCGGCCCGCGCGCCACCGCCTGCTCCAGCATCGGCAGCGCCTTGGCCACCTGCCCCGCTTCCGCCGCCGCCAGCCCCAGCAGGAAGAAACCGGCGGGCTGGTCGGGGTGCGTCATGGCCAGTTGCTGCGCCGCCTGTGCCGCCTGCGCCAGATCGCCCCGCTCCAGCGCCGCGCGCGCCCGCGCCTCCAGGCTCATGCCGCCCCCATGGTGAAGCCCACCACCCGCTCGATCATCCAGAAACAGCCGACAATTCCGGCGCCATAGAGCGCCGCCTGCCGCACCATCTGCTGCCGGTCGAAAATTGCGGCAAGCTTCATGACGCCCAGCACGCAGCCGACGAAGAATAACTGCCCCAGTTCGACCCCGCCATTGAAGAAGAGCAGTCCCGGCAGCCGCTCCTGCGGCGCGACGCCCAATTCGCGCAAAACGGTCGCAAAGCCAAGGCCGTGAAGCAGACCGAAACTCGCCACCACCGCCAGCTGGCGGCGTTGTTTACCGGGATCGGGCAGCGCATCGTCGCGGGTACGGATCGCCTCGCGCGCCATGAAGGCGATGGAGAGTGCGATCACCGCCTCGACGGGCGGCACTGGCGCCGTGACGACATCGAAAAAGGCCAGCGCCAGGCTGAGCGAATGGCCGATGGTAAAGGTAGTGACGAGCAAAAGCAGGAAGCGCCCGCGCGCCAGCAGGCAGAGGCACAGGACGAAAGCCAGATGGTCCCAGCCGCCAAGAATGTGGACGATCCCCTCCCAGGTATAATCGACCGCAATCTCCGGCAGCGCCCGTTCGCGCGCGGCGACTGCGCCGATCGGCAACGACAGGCTGTCGCCGTCGGGCTGGAGCGCCTGCTGGACGCGGGTGCCGGTGGCGGTGGAGAGGAAGGTGCCGCCATCGACTGCCCAGGGGGTGACGATAGCGTCATCGGGGGCAATGGCGCGGTCGCAGGCGATGGTGATGGCATAGCGGGTGACGGTCGCCTCATTGAGCCGTTCGCGCGCCGTTTCCCGGCATCCGTCGGGCAGACCTAGCGGGGCATTACTGGCCAGCACGGCGGGGATGGAGGCGCTGAGATCAAAGCTGCCGGGGTCGATGCCCGGTTGGATGCTATAGTCGCCGACCCGGAATATATCCGCCTGTGCCGGGGCGACGAGGCCCAGCAACAGAACGATCATCCAGAGCACGCGAGCCAGCATATTATGGCTCCACCCGGATATGATAGCGATCCTCCAGTCGGGCGACCTCCTTGTCCACCAGCGCGCCGGTTTCTGCCGCCAGATAATCCTGTTTCACCTGATCGCGCACCGCCGGATAGGGGAGCATCGCCGCGGCCCCCCGATCCCGCACCCGCGCGAAATGCCAGCCGCGGGTCGAGCGGAGCGGGCCGATCCATGTGCCTGCCTGCGCCTTGTTGAGCGCGTCGAGGAAGGGCGCTCCGAACATGCCGCGCAGCATCGACACGCCATAATCGGGCAGGTCATGCCCCATCCAAAAATCATCGCCCTTGACCGTCCCGCCCGATTGCAGCCGTGCCAGCAGCGCGGGGGCATTGGCAGGCGCTTTTTCGAAAAACACATGGGTAAGCGACAGGCGCGGTTCGGCGCGATAGAGGTCGCGATGGGTCGCATAATAGCCGATCAGCTGGTCTTCGCTCGGCTCTGGCGGCGCACCCGCAATCAGGAAACGTACCCGGTCGATCAGCCGCTGCTTGGTGGTCTTGTCTGTCATGTGCATGCCCCGATCCATCGCTTCACGGAATAGCAGTTCGTCGGCGACATAATCGTGAATAAGTTTGGCTTTGGCGGTGGCGTCGGGTGCCTTGCCCGCCATCATCGTATAATCGTCGGACAGGCTTTGCTGCACCGATCGCGGCACCTCGATCGTCTCGCGCCGGGCGGTGACCGCCCAATAGAGCAGGAAAATCGCCCCCGCCACGGCCAGAAAGACGATGAACGGATCGCGGGCGGCGATCCCACGCAGCATGGCAACCAGTCGGCGCATCAGCGCAACACCCTTTCACATGCGCCCGACAGGCAGGCGTCGATACCGGTTATGACGAGGCGCTGGATGCGTCCCTCTACGTCAAATGACGCATGGGTTGGGGGCGGAGCGGTGGGACGGCGGCACGACAGGTGGGGCGAGGCGGAGGATGGCTGGTCCATCCGATCAGGTAGAACAGAGGAAATCCTGCATTGGAAGGGGTGATGATGGGGTGTGCTCCTCTTACCCCTCTCCCTTGAGGGAGAGGGCTGCGGAGACTTGGCAGCTTGCTGCCTTAGTCGTAGCTGGGAGAGGGTGCGCTGACCTTATAGACACGCGCCACATCAGCGTCGATCCCCCTCTTCCAACTTCGCCTAGGTGCCTACGGCACCAAGGCTTCGTATCCTTCTCCCCCATGGGGCGAAGGGGCGTTCAAGCCAGCATCTCCGCCGTCACCGGGAGCGACCTAATGCGCTTGCCCGTCGCAGCGTGGATGGCGTTGACCAAGGCGGGAATGACCGGGGGCAGCGCGGGTTCGCCCAGGCCGGTGGGTGGATAGTCGGTCTTGACGAATTCGACGTGGATGGTGGGGGTGTCGGGAATGCGCTGGAGCGGGTGGGTGTCGAAATTAGCCTGCTCGATAGCGCCCCCGACTTGGGTGATCACCTGTCCGGCCAGCGCTTGCCCCAGCCCTTCGATCACCGATCCTTGCACCTGATGCAGCGCATTGATCGGGTTGATAATCTGGCTGCCGACATCGCCCGCAACCCAGACATTTTTGACCTTCGGCACGCCGTCGGCGACCGCCACCTCCAGCACCTCGGCGAAATAGCCAGCATGGCTGTAATAGAAGGCAAAGCCCTTGCCTTGCCCCTTTGGCAGCGATTTGCGGTTCGCCCAGTCGCCCATGGCTAGCGCCTTTTCGATCACGCCCTTGGCGCGCGCGGTGACGAAGGGGGGGCGGTTGGCGCCCTGGCTGACCTGCGCGGTTTTGGACAGGAGTTCGAGCATGAGCGTGGGCAGATCCTTGCCCGCCGCCGCCGCGATTTCGTCCAGGAACGCCTGATAGACGAAGGCCAGCGCGTTGGAGCCGGGCGCACGCAGCCAGCCCGTGGGCATGTTGGTCGCCAGGAAACTCTGTTCCAGCAGCACATTGTCCAGAAGGCCCGCGGGCAGTTCGCCCGGCGACAATTCGGCCGACCGCACCGGCTTGCCATCCTTGCCGAAGGTGATGAAATGATCGTGGAAGGCGGTCAGCGCGCCACTTTTGTCCAGCGCGGCGCGGAAGCCGTGCCAGCCCGCCGGGCGATAAAAATCGCGGCGCATGTCGTCGGCGCGGGTGAAGAGCAGTTTTACCGGCACGCCCGGCACCTGCGCGGCGACAAGCGCCGCCTGCACCATATAATCATTCATCAGCCGCCGCCCGAACCCGCCCCCGATGCGCGTGAAGTTGATGCGGATTTTCTCCGGCGGCAGATTGAGCGCCTTGGCGACCAATCCGCGCCCGCTTTCCGGGTTCTGGGTCGGCGCCCAAATCTCGATCGCGCCATCCTTGAACAAAGCCGTGCAATTTTGCGGCTCCAGCGTCGCATGGGCGAGGAAGGGATAGCTGTAATCGGCGGTCACGACCTTGCCCGCCGACGCGAAGGCAGCATCGATATTGCCGGTACGCACGATGTCGCCATCCGCCTTGCCCTTCGCGCGGGTTACGGCCTGCGCGGCATAGCCCTGCGTCGAAAAACCGGTGACCGCGCTGTCGTCCCATTCGACTTTCAGCGTCTCGCGCGCCTGATTGGCGGTCCACCAACTTTTGGCGAGGATGGCGACCCCGTCATAGCCCGATTCAGGCGTGCCATCGCCCTTGATCGTCAGCACATGGGCAATGCCGGGCAGCGCGCGGACCGCGTCCAGATTGGCCGATTTGAAGGTGCCGCCGAACGCCGGGCAGGTTTCCAGCACCGCATAGAGCATGTCCGGCAACTTGAAATCGATGCCGAACAACGGCTTGCCCGCGACGATGGCGGGGGTATCGACGCCGCCGATCGACTGGCCGATGATGCGGAATTTCGCCGGGTCTTTCAGGGTGAGCGTCGCAGGATCGGGCGGGGTGAGCTTTGCGGCGGCGGTGGCGAGCGCAGCGTAGGGGATAGACTTGCCCGATTTGGGATCGGCCACCTTGCCGCTGGCTGTCGTCAGCATGTCCGCTGCCACACCCCATTGCGCCGCTGCGGCGGCGACCAGCATCGCCCGCGCCGCTGCACCCGCCTGCCGCGTGGGCAGCCATTCGCGCGGGGTCGTGCGGCTGCCACCTGCGCTCTGGCCGCCGAAAATCTTGGCGTCGGCATGGGTCTGTTCGATGCTGACCTGCGCCCAGTCGACGTCCAGTTCCTCGGCGATCAGCATTGGCAGCATCGTCTTGGCGCCCTGGCCAATCTCGGCATTTTTAGCGCCGATGATGACGCGATTGTTGGGCAGGATGCGGATGAAGGCGTTGAGGATGACCGGCGTGCCGTCCGCCGCCTGCGCCATCGGCACGGCGAGGTCGAACAGCAAACCGCCGCCAGCGATCAGCGAGGCGGAGATGAAGCTGCGGCGGGAGAGGGTTGCGGCGCTCATGCGACTGCTGCCTTGATCGCGGCGCGGATGCGGACATAGGTGGAGCAGCGGCACAGATTGCCCATCATGGCTGCGTCAATATCCTCGTCGGTCGGTTTGGGCGTCTGGCGGAGCAAAGCGGTGGCGCTCATGATCTGCCCGGCCTGGCAATAGCCGCATTGGGGGACGTCCTGCGCGATCCAGCTGGCCGCGATGCGCTTGCCGACATCGGTGGCAGCTGCGCCCTCGATCGTGGTGATCGCCGCGCCCTTCACATCGCCCAGCAAGGTCTGGCAGGATCGTACCGCCTGCCCGTCGACATGGACGGTGCAGGCGCCACACAGGCCCGCGCCGCAGCCGAATTTGGTGCCGACCAGGTCGAGATCCTCGCGCAATACCCACAACAAGGGCTTGGCCGGATCGCCCTCCACCTGCCGCTTGGCTCCATTTACCGTCAGACTGATTGCCATCTCGCCCACCTTAGACTGTGTCGCGCGCATTAGAGGCTGATCGGCAGGCATCTGTCCAGTCGGTTCAGCGCCACAGCGTCCCGCGCAAAGCTACGTCAATCGCCCCATTGGTCGCGCATGAATCGCGCCCTAGCCTTTGGCGCGACACAGGAATCGGGGGCAGGACTGTATGACGTTCAAACGCATGGCACTGGGCGCGCTGCTCGCCGCGACGGTGATTTCATCAGCGGCGGTGATCGCCCAATCGGACAAGCCGGCCATTCCCGCCGCGCTAGAAGCCAAGATCAAGGGGCTGTCCAAGGCCAAGCGCGACTTCCTGATTTCCGATCCGGCCGAAATGTTTGCCGGGTCCTACGACAAATTGTTCGAGCGGTTGCAGACCAAGACGCCACAGGAGATCGACGCTTATATTGAAGGAATGATGGCGGCGGTCGAGGCGTCGAAGTTCAACGCCAAGACGGACATGGCCGCGATCCCGCTCGACACCGACAATGAGAATTTCAACGGCTGGAAACTGCGCCGCCCCGACGGGCTGGACCCCAAGCGCGAACCGGGGCCGTTCGAGCTGAGCTATTACGCCAACAGTCGCGGCGGCGGCGTCTATGGCGGCGGGATTGCTACCTTTGCAGGAGCGCCGGTCGCGATCTTCCCCGAAGATCTGGTCGCGGGCAAGGTGGACGTGGCGATCGTCGGCGCGCCGCTCGACATGGGATCGGGCTATCGCGGAGCCAAGGGCGGGCCGTCGGCGATGCGCACCCAATATGGCGCGGGCGGCATCGACATGTACACCATGGTCGATCCGTCAAAGGAGCTGAAGATCGTCGATTATGGCGACATCGCCATCGACAATATGTCGACCGAACGCTCCGTCGCCCATGTACGTGAACGGGTGGCGGAGATTGCCCGCACTGGCGCGCTGCCCTTCATCGTCGGGGGCGACCATAGCCTGGAATATAGCGATGTCGCGGGGCTGGCCGATGTCCATGGCAAGGGCAGTTTTGGCGTGGTCCATTTCGATTCCCACTATGATGCGGGCAAGGGCGGGGTCCATTTCATCACCCATGGCGCCCCGGTCTATCGCGCGGTCAAGGAAGGCCATGTCCAGGGCAAAAACTATATCCAGGTCGGGCTGCGCGGACCATGGCCGGAAAAGGAAGGCTTTGAATGGATGCGCGACAATGGCGTGCGCTATCATGCAATGCCAGAGATTGAGAAAAATGGCTGGGCCGCCACCATGGAGCGGGCGCTGAAGGAAGCCCGGGAGAGCGGCAAGAAAATCTTTATCTCGTTCGACGTCGATGTGCTGGACCCCGCCTTCATTCCCGGCACCGGCACCCCGGTTCCAGGCGGACTGACCATGCGGGAAGCGATCCCGATCGTGCGGCGGCTGTGCGCGGAAAATGAGCTGGTGGGCTTCGAGATCGTCGAACTCGCCCCCGTGCTGGACCCGACCTATCGCAGCGCATTGAACGCCAACTTCATCATGCACGCCTGCCTGACCGGAGTGGCGATGCGCAAGAAGGGGATCAGGCAGGTGGGCTATCTGTCCGACCTGACGACCGAACATGGCCAGCCGGGCTATGGCGAGAAAGCGGCGAAGGAGGGCAAGACCGAGAAGGTCGATCCGGGTTACGGGCGGGGTGGCAGGCGGCGTCCGACGACCTGAGGCTTGGCGCACCGCGTGTTTCTGCGAAGGCAGGAATCCAGTTCCGGCGTCTGGACTGGGTTCCCGCCTTCGCGGGAACACCTCACTCAATTAAGCCGGTTGATGGCGGGCCAGAGCCGCCCTTTCGTTCCATACGTCATATGCCCCATGTCGTGACCTGCCGCGCCTGATCAGATGGTGACCATGACCCTGCAACGCGCCATCACCGTGCCGCCCAAGTCCCGGCACCAGCGCGTCGATGGCCGCGCCATGGTGGCGTTCGGGGCGCGCGGTATCCGCGACATGATGCAGGTCGCCCCGGCTCGGCTGCTGTTTCCCGACGGGCGGGAGGGTGATTTTCCGCTGGCCGTCACTGTCACCACCTGCGGCGGGCTGACGGGGGGGGATAGGCTGGCGCTCGATATCATCGTCGATCCGGGCGTCGCCGCGACGATCGTGCCGCAGGCGGCGGAAAAGCTCTATCGCGCGCTGGACGAGGATGAGCCGACCCGCATCGAAACCCGCATCAGCATCGGCGCAGGCGCGACCTGCGAATGGCTGGCGCAGGAAGCGATCCTGTTTGACCGCAGCAAGATGCGCCGCACGCTGGAGGCCGACATGGCCCTCGACGCGCGCATGTTGGCGATGGAGATGCTGGTGCTGGGGCGCAGCGCCATGGGAGAAAGCTACCAGAGCGGGCTGATCCACGACAGCTGGCGCATCCGCCGCGGCGGGCGGCTGGTCTGGGCGGATGCGCTGCATGTCGAGGGCGACTTTGCATCACAAGGTCGCGCGCCGTTCGGCTTTGGCGACGCGAGCGCGATCGCCACCCTCGTCTATGCCGGGCCGGATGCCGCCGATTATCTCGATCTCGCCCGCACGTTGGTCGAAGCCCCGACCGGTGGCGCGACCAGCTTTGACGGGTTGCTGATCCTGCGCCTGACCCGCAATGACGCGCAGGCGCTGCGCAAGGACGTGATGCGCGCGGCGGGCATTTTACGCGCAGCGATATTCGGACTGTCGCCCTCCATGCCCACAATCTGCTATTGTTAAGCCCATGAACCTGACGCCGCGCGAAAAGGACAAATTGCTGGTTGCGATGGCCGCAATGGTTGCGCGGCAGAGGCTGGCGCGCGGGGTGAAGCTGAACCATCCCGAAGCGATCGCGCTGATCACCGACCATGTGGTGGAGGGGGCGCGCGACGGACAGTCGGTCGCTGCGCTGATGGCCAGCGGCGGTCATGTCCTGACCCGCGACCAGGTGATGGAGGGCATCGCCGAGATGATTCATGACATTCAGGTGGAGGCGACCTTCCCTGACGGCACCAAGCTCGTCACCGTGCATCGGCCGATCCGGTGAGGGCGGTGGCAACAAAGTTGATCCTGTTTCCGCGCAGGCGGGAACACGCTGTGTCGGACGTCATCCTATGATCCCCGGCGAAATCATCCCCGCCGCTGGCGACATCGTCCTGAACGCAGGGCGGGTGCCGATCAGCCTGACCGTCGCCAATAGCGGTGACCGGCCGATCCAGGTGGGTAGCCATTATCATTTCGCCGAGACGAACCCGGCTTTGCTGTTCGATCGCAAGGCGGCGCGCGGCTATCGGCTGGACATTGCGTCCGGCACCGCCGTCCGTTTCGAGCCGGGGCAGAGTCGCGACGTGCAACTCATCCCTTATGCCGGGGACAGGATCGTCATCGGTTTTCGCGGTGATGTGATGGGGGAATTGTGATGAATGTCTTTCCCCTCATTCATCGTCATTCCAGCGCAGGCAGGAAACGAAGTTCGGCGTCAGCCAATCTATCTCCGACCCTTTCAGTCGGATGCAAGGCTGGGAGATGGATCCCCGCCTGCGCGGGGATGACGGATGATTTCGGGGCGGCATCGCCATGCCCGTAACCATCCCCCGTCGCGCCTATGCCGGGATGTTCGGCCCGACCACCGGCGACCGGGTGCGGCTGGGCGACTCTTCCCTCCTCATCCGGGTCGAGGATGACCTCACCGTCTATGGCGAGGAGGTGAAGTTCGGCGGGGGCAAGGTGATCCGCGACGGCATGGGGCAAGGCCAGATGAGCCGCGCCGACGGCGCGCCCGATACGGTCATCACCAACGCGCTGATCCTGGACCATTGGGGGATCATCAAGGCGGACGTGTCGATCCGCGATGGTCGCATCGCCGCGATCGGCAAGGCGGGCAACCCGGACGTCCAGCCCGGCGTCACCATCCCCATCGGCCCCGGCACGGAAATTATAGCCGGCGAAGGCCGTATCCTGACCGCAGGCGGCATCGACGCGCATATCCATTTCATCTGCCCGCAGCAGGTGGAGGAAGCGCTCAACGCAGGAATTACCACCATGCTGGGTGGCGGCACTGGCCCGGCGCATGGCACGCTGGCCACCACCTGCACGCCGGGCAGCTGGCATATCGGGCGGATGCTCCAGGCGCTGGAAACCATGCCGATGAATTTCGGGCTGATGGGCAAGGGCAATGCCAGCCAGCCCGCCGCGCTGGTCGAAATGATCCGCGCAGGGGCGTGTGGCCTCAAGCTGCATGAGGATTGGGGGACGCCCCCTGCGGCGATCGACTGCTGCCTGTCGGTCGCGGACGAGTTTGATATTCAGGTCGCGATCCATACCGATACGCTGAACGAAGCCGGTTTCGTCGAAAGCACGATCGGCGCGTTCAAGGGCCGCACCATCCACGCCTTCCATACCGAAGGTGCGGGCGGTGGCCATGCGCCCGACATCATCAAGCTGGCAGGGCTGCCCAACGTCCTGCCTTCCTCCACCAACCCGACCCGGCCCTATACCGTCAACACGATCGAGGAACATCTCGACATGCTGATGGTCTGCCACCATCTCGACCCGCGCATCGCCGAGGATGTCGCCTTCGCCGACAGCCGCATCCGCAAGGAGACGATCGCGGCGGAGGATATTCTCCACGACCTTGGCGCTTTCTCGATGATGTCGTCGGACAGCCAGGCGATGGGGCGGGTCGGCGAAACCATCATCCGCTGCTGGCAGAGCGCCGACAAGATGAAGCAGCAGCGCGGGTCTTTGGGATCGGACGATGCTGACAGCGACAATTTCCGTGCCAAACGCTATGTCGCCAAATATACGATCAACCCGGCCATCGCCCACGGCATCAGCCACATTGTCGGCTCGATCGCGGTGGGGAAGCTCGCCGATCTGGTGCTGTGGTCCCCTGCCTTCTTCGCGGTAAAACCCGATCTGGTGATCAAGGGTGGCAGCATCGCGACCGCGCCGATGGGCGATCCAAATGCCAGCATCCCGACGCCCCAGCCGGTCCATTATCGTCCGATGTTCGGCAGCATGGGCCGGGCGGGCGCGCTGTCGGCGGTGCATTTCGTGTCGGCGGCGGGGATAGCGGACGGGATCGGAGAGCGGTTGCAACTGGCGCGACCATTGGAGGCGGTGCGCAACACGCGCGGGGGGATCGGCAAGGCGTCGATGCTATTGAACGATGCGATGCCGCATATCGAAGTCGATCCCGAAACCTATGAGGTGCGAGCGGATGGCGAGTTACTGACATGCGAACCGGCGAGCGTGCTGCCGTTTGCACAGCGCTATTTTTTGTTTTGACCGGGACGATACACACCCGATCCCGTAACGTGCTCCCGCGCAGGCGGGAGCCCAGTTCAGCCGTCTCGACTGGGCTCCCGCCTGCGCGGGAGCACGTTATTCTTCAGATCGGGGCATCCCCATGCTAACCGCCAACACCGTCATCCCCCACGGCCACTGGTCCGGCCCCGCCGCCGACCATATCATGCTCGACCATGACGCGCGCCACCGCCGCCGCTGGGTCTATACTGCCGACCATGGCACGCTGTTCCTGCTCGACCTGGCCCGTGCGACGGTGCTGAATCATGGCGATGCGGTGCAACTGTCCGACGGGCGTCTGGTCGAAATCCTCGCCGCGCCCGAAGCGCTGGTCGAGGTAACCGCCGCAGACCCGGCCGCGATGATCCGCCTCGCCTGGCACATCGGCAACCGCCACCTGCCAGCCGAACTGCACCCCCACGCCATCCGTCTGCGCGACGACCATGTCATCAACGCCATGCTGGAGGGGCTGGGCGCGACCGTCACGAAAATCAATGCACCCTTCACCCCCGAAGGCGGCGCTTATTCCGGCGGCGGGCATCATCATCACGGGCATGACCACGATCATTCCCATGATCATCATCACGACCATGCTGGCTGACGCCGCGCTCCACCGCCTGTTGGCCTGGACCTCGCCTTCCTATCCGGTGGGCAGCTTCACCTACAGCCATGGTCTGGAAACCGCGGTCGAGGATGGCCGCATCACCACGGCCGGTCATGTCACCGCCTATGTCGAGGCGGTGCTGGCGCGCGGCGGCGGCTGGATCGATGCCGTGCTGTTCGTCCACGCCCACCGCGCCGCGCAGGATGACGCGGCGTTCGATGCCCTGTCCGAACTCGCCGCCGCCTTTCGCGGCAGCAGCGAAACCGCGCTTGAAAGCCGCCAGCAGGGTGGCTCCTTCCTGTCGGTCACGCGGCGAGCATGGCCGCACCCCGCACTCGACGCTTTCGCGGCACGCAACGGTGACCACCCCATCGCCCATGCCACCGTCATGGCGCTGGCCTGCGCCGTCCACGACATCCCACTGGAACCTGCGCTGCACGGCTGGCTGCACTCTATCGCCGCCAATCTTGTCTCGGCGGGCATCCGCCTCGTGCCACTGGGCCAGACCGATGGCCAGTTGGCGCTCGCCGCGCTATCCCATGCCATTCCAGCCATTGCAGAGAGGGCGCTCCACACGTCGCTCGACGATCTCGGCACCGCCGCGCCAGACCTTGAACTCGCCAGCCTTTCCCACGAAACACTTTATACAAGGTTGTTCCGATCATGAATCCGGTTCCTTCTGGTCATAACGGTCCCCTGCGCGTCGGCATTGGCGGCCCGGTCGGCTCCGGCAAGACCGCGCTGACCGACCGGCTGTGCAAGGCGATGCGCGACCACTATAATATCGCCGCTATCACCAACGACATTTACACGCGCGAGGATGCGGAGTTTCTCACCCGATCCGGCGCGCTGGTGCCTGAACGGATCATGGGCGTGGAAACCGGCGGCTGCCCGCACACCGCGATCCGCGAGGATGCCAGCATCAACCTGGCGGCCGTGGACACGATGCACCGCAAATTTCCCGGCCTGGAACTCATCTTCATAGAAAGCGGCGGCGACAATCTGGCCGCGACCTTCAGCCCCGAACTGGCCGACATCACCATCTATGTCATCGACGTGTCGGCGGGTGACAAGATTCCGCGCAAGGGTGGTCCCGGCATCACCCGGTCGGACCTGCTGCTGATCAACAAGATCGACCTGGCCCCGCTGGTCGGCGCGGATCTGGGCGTGATGGACCGTGACGCGAAGAAGATGCGCGGCGATCGCCCGTTCCTGTTCACGAACCTCAAGGACAATATCGGGCTGGCTGCGGTCATCGATTTCATCGTTGCGACCGGCGGCCTGCGCCCCTTCCCTGCCGCGATCTGATGGATCGCGCCGCCTATGTCCTGCGCGAAAAGCGGCTCTACAATAAGTGGGTCGCCAGCCAGACATTGGAGGATTATGCCCTGCGCTATACCGCCGACAGCGCCCGGCGCTGGTCGGCGGGGCAGGTCGCCAACACCGCGATCGGCGCGACCGCCTTCCTCGCCTGCGAAGCGATCGGCGCGTCGATTACGCTCACCTATGGTTTCGCCAACAGCGTCGCGGCCATCGCTGCTGCCGTCGCCCTGATGTTCGTCATCGGACTGCCGATTGCCTATCATGCCGCCAAACATGGCCTGGACATCGACCTGCTGACGCGCGGCGCTGGGTTCGGCTATCTCGGTTCCACCCTGACCTCCTTGATTTACGCCAGTTTCACCTTCCTGCTCTTCTCGGTCGAAGCGACGATCATGGCCGTGGCGCTGACCGCGATGACCGGTATGGCGATGAGCATTGCCTATCTGGTGAGCGCCCTCATCGTCATTCCGATTGCCCTTTACGGCATGAGCGCCATCACCCGCTTCCAGAATGCGACGCAAGGCATCTGGATCGCGCTGCAAATTGCGCCCATCGCCTATATCCTCTGGTCCGGCCCTTCGGCGCTGGCGGAATGGTCTCGCTTCACCGGTCAGTTGGGCGCGAAGGATGGCAGCGTCAGCCTGCTCTATTTCGGCTTCGCGCTGTCCACCCTGCTCTCCCTTTTGCCACAAATTGGCGAGCAGGCAGATTATCTGCGCTTCCTGCCCAGCGCGAAGAAGATCGGCAAAGGCAAATGGTGGGCGGCGATGCTGGCGGGGGGGCCGGGCTGGACGTTGATCGGCGGCATGAAGCTGCTGCTTGGCTCCTGGCTCGCCCATTATCTGATCGGCGGCGCGGCTTTGGCGAGTGACGCCGCCAACCCGACGGCCATGTTCCACGCGATCTTCACCGCCATGTCTGGCCATGCCGGGCTGTCGCTTGTTATCACCGGACTGTTCGTCATCGTCTGCCAATTGAAGATCAACGTCACCAACGCCTATGCCGGGTCGATCGCCTGGTCCAATTTCTTCGCCCGTCTGACCCACAGCCATCCTGGCCGCGTCGTGTGGCTGATCTTCAACGTGTTGCTGGCGCTGCTGTTGATGGAAGTCGGCATTTTCGACGCGATCGAGGCGATATTGATCCTCTACGCCACCGCCGCGGCGGGCTGGATCGGGGCGCTGGCCGCCGATCTGATGATCTCCAAGCCGCTGGGCCTCTCCCCCGCCGGAATCGAATTCAAGCGCGCGCACCTCTATGACATCAACCCGGTCGGCATCGGCGCGATGCTTTTGTCGATCCTGATATCGGGCAGCGCACATCTGGGCCTGCTGGGCGCGGTGGCGCAGGCCTTCGCGCCGGTCATCGGCATGGCCGTGGCCTTCATTGCGGCACCACTGATCGCGCTCATCACCCATGGTCGCTATTATATCGCCCGCCGCGCCGAGGTGACGGAGGGGGACGACGCCAAGACCTGCATCATCTGCGAAAACGCATTCCAGCCTGTCGATATGGCGCATTGCCCCATGTATGCCGCGCCGATCTGTTCGCTCTGCTGCACGCTGGAGGCGCGCTGCCATGATCGCTGCAAGAGCGACAGCCGCGCCACGCAGCAGGCCGCGCGCTGGCTCGAACGCCTGCTGCCACAAAGCATAGCCCGCTATGTCCATACGCCGGTCGGCCATTTCATCGCCGTCATGGCCGCCATCACCATCGCCAATGCCGCCTTGCTGGGCGGTATCAACTGGCAGATCGGTCGCCGGATGCCCGACATTGCGGCGGAGATGTCCGGCCTGATGCTCGGCCTCTTCCTGCTCTTTTCGCTGTTCGGCGGGGTCATCGCCTGGATGATCGTGCTGGCCCATCAAAGCCGCCGATCCGCGATGCAGGAAAGCGAGCATCATGTGCAGAAGCTGATGGAAGAGGTGATCGCCCATGACGTGACCGGCGCGCAGCTGCAAAAGGCCAAGGAAGCCGCCGAATCCGCCAATGCCGCCAAAAGCCGCTATCTCGTCAGCGTCAGCCATGAAATCCGGTCGCCCTTGAACTCCATCTACGGCTACGCCCAGCTGATGGAACGCGGCCACGACATCGCCCCGGTCGAAGCCGCCAAAATCATCCGCCGCAGCGCTGAACATCTCACCAATCTGGTCGAAGGGCTGCTGGACATCAGCCAGGTTGAGAGCGGCGTGCTGCGCATCAGCAGCGAAACGGTGCGCCTGACCCCCTTTGTCGATCAGATCGCCAACATGTTTCGCCCGCAGGCGCAGTCGAAGGGCATCGACTTCCTGTTCGAACGTCCCGAACAACTCCCCGATTTCGTCCGCACCGACCAGAAACGCCTGCGCCAGATCCTGATCAACCTGCTGTCCAACGCGATCAAGTTCACCCGTTCCGGTTCGGTCACCTTCCGCGTCGCCTATCGCAGCCAGATGGCGACCTTCGACATTATCGACACCGGCATCGGCATCGCGCCCGATGACCTGAAGCGCGTGTTCGACCCGTTTGATCGCGGCAGCAACCCCGACGCGCAGCGGCAGAAGGGGATCGGCCTTGGCCTGTCGATCACCCAAGCGCTGGTCCAGATATTGGGCGGCGACCTGTCCGTCGTCAGTGAAGCCGGTCGCGGAACCCAGTTCACCGTCCGCCTGATGCTGGGCCATGTCGCCAACCCGGTAGAGGATGCGCCGCCGGTGGACCGGATTTCGGGCTATGTCGGCGATCGCCGCAAGATATTGCTGATCGACGATGATCCGGCGCAGGTTGCGGTGCTGCGCGGGCTGCTCGAACCGCTCGACTTCACCGTCATGGAAGCGCTGAGCGGTCGCGCGGGGCTGGACATCGCGGCCCGCGATGCGCCCGACATCATCCTTCTCGATATCTCCATGCCTGGCGAATCCGGCTGGGACATCAGCCGGGCTTTGCGCGCAACGCTGGGCGGCGCAGTGCGGATCATCATGGTGTCAGCGAACGCCCATGAATATCATCGCGGCGGCGACGGGCAGGCCGCGCATGACATGTTCCTGATGAAGCCGGTCGATCTCGACGCGCTGCTGGACGCGATCGCCGATCAGCTCCATATCCGCTGGACCGGCGACGCCCCGCTGCCGCCTGCGCCAGCGCCCGACGACATGGACCTGCCGATCCTGCCAGAGGACGCGCTGCCCATCCTGGCCGATATCGAGCAGAAGGCGATCATCGGCCATGTGCGCGGCATCGAATCGAGCATCCGGGCGCTCGAAGCAGCCGTACCGGAGGCCCAGCCGCTCGTCGCGCGGATGCTTGCCCATCTCGACCGTTTCGACCTTAAGGGGCTGATAAAAATCATAAGGGCCGTCAAATGACCACACCCCATGCCGACACCGTCCTCGTCGTCGACGATACGCCGGAATCGCTCCGTTTCCTGACCGACACGCTGGAGGCGGCGGCCATTTCCGTCCTGATCGCCACCAGCGGCGAAGCGGCGCTCGAACTGCTGGCCCATGTGACGCCCGACCTGATCCTGATGGACGCGGTGATGCCGGGCCTCGACGGCTTTGAAACCACCCGCGCGATCAAGCAGATGCCGCGCGGCGCGCCGGTGCCGATCATCTTCATGACTGGCCTTACCGAAAGCGAACATGTGGTCCATGCGCTCGAAGCGGGCGGCGTCGATTATGTTCGCAAGCCGATCGTGGTCGAGGAACTGCTTGCCCGCGTCCGCGTCCATATGGCCAATGCGCGCCAGACGCAGGGCGGCCATTATGCGCTCGACGCGACCGGCCGCAACCTGATCGCGGTCGGCAGCGACGGCGCGCTGTCGTGGCGCACGCCCGGCGCGGACAAACTCATGGAAGCGCTCGAACCCGGCTGGTCGCGCACCGACGCCGCACTCCCCACAATGCTGCGGACGCCGGTCGCCCGCCTGCTGCCCGACGATCTGCCCGCAGGCACCACGGTCAAGACCGACAGCCCCGGCGGCGACACGGTGGAACTGATCATCGTCGGTCGCCCCCGCGCAGGCGAAACCCTGATCCGCCTCAATCATCTGGACCCGCAGGCCGACATTGCCCGGCTACAAAGCCATTTCGCCCTGACCCAGCGCGAAGCCGAAGTGCTGCTATGGATCAGCTATGGCAAACCCAACCGTGTCATCAGCGAGATATTGGTCATCAGCCCCCGCACGGTGAACAAGCATCTGGAGCAGATTTTCGAGAAATTGGGCGTGGAGACACGGGCGGCGGCGGCAGCCTTCGCAGTCAGGATCATCGCGCAATAGGCACGCCTGATTCGCGGCTAGCCTCAATGCGTTTCGTCCATGCCGAAAAGGCGAGGGTGACGAGCCAGCCGACCACAGCATAGCCGCCGAGCCACAGCAGAAACGCCGCCGCATCGCCCGCTAGGACAAAGGCAGCCCCCGGCAACAGGCTGGCGGCCGTGAGAAGTCGGCGTGCGGTCGTCCCCTGCACCGCGCCGGGCAATTTGATGCTCCGTCGCCGCTTGGGATCGCCCAGGCACAGGAGCGCCAGAAGTCCAGCGGAAAAAGCGATCGAGGCCAGCAGCATGGCCATCATTCCGCTGCCTGCAAGACGCGATGCCCAGCGCTCTGACGGCTCTGGCTGGTCCGAACAACCGACCATAGCAACCAGCCACCGGTCAGCAGGAAAGCCAGATCCAGCGCCACGATAACCGGCTGCCCCGCCGCCATCGCGTTCGCCCAGCCGGGGCCACCGGTCAGCAGGCGCAGCGGCAGCAGGACCAGCATGATGGCCGCCATCGCCCCTTGCAGCACACGCGCGAAGGCGGTGCTGGTCGGCCACAGGAACCCGGCCAGGATGATGGCGGCAGACGCGATCAGGAAACTGGCGGGCGTCCAGTAGGTCGCGCTGCCCAGCGGCATGGCGACAAGGAAAGCAGCAGTCGAAGCCAGCAGCGCAACGGGCAGGCCCAGCCCGACGATGACCAGCGACCGATCAAGCCAGCCCAGCGACCGCGCGCCCTCCTCCCGCCGCACCAGCCAGAGGCGGATGCCGGTATAGGTGACGTAGCACATGGCAAAACCCAGGCCGAACCAGATCGCCTTAGACAGCATCCCGGCGAAATTGCCGAAGTGGAGCGGTGACATGATCGCAGCCAATGTGCCGCCCGCGGAGGGCGCGGGACCGATCAGTGGTTTGACCTGATTGAACTGCGCCGTGGCACCATCATAGAGCAGGGAAATGGGAGCGAGGCCGCCGCTTTTTGGAGGGTGATAGGTCGTCACTTTGGCATCGGCACGCCCGTAATTCTCGACCGCGACGAAGGTCGGGATCGCCCCGGCCCGCGCGATCGCATCGCTGGTGATACGATCAAAATTGCCGATGGCAGCGGGCCGGGGATCGGGCTTGCCGGGGGTGCCATAGACCGCCTCGGTCAGCGCGACGACATCCCCACCAAAGGCCGCCATCGCGACGATCGGCACGCCGATCGTGCCGAAGAAGGAGAAGAAGCTGCCGGTAAAGGCCAGGATGAAGGCGAAGGGCAGGCTCCATGTGCCAGCCACGCTGTGCCGGTCGCGATTGACCAGCACCGGGTTCGCCTTGCGACGCAGCGTGAAGATATCCTTGAACAGATGACGATGGATCAGCAGGCCGGACACTGCGGCGACCAGCATCGACAGGCCGACGATCCCAGTCAGCAACAGCCCCCAGGGATTGGGGACATGGAGCCGCACATGGGTATCGACCAGGAAGCTGCTCAGCGCATTGTCGTTGCGCGGGCCGTACACATCCTCGTCCGTCCCCTGCTGGCTGTGGGTGACACGGCCATCCTTGCCGACGACATAGAAGATGCCCCGGCTGATCAGTTCGCCCTTGTCCATCTCATGCCGGTGGAAGAAGGCGCCCAGATCATGGTCACCCACCTCGAACAGATCGACAGCTTCATGATATTGCTTGGGCGTGCGCTCGCCCAGCGCGCGCATTGTGTCCGCCATCGGCCGCTCGAACGCTGATTGCGACGTGATATGGCCCGCCGACCAGATGCCGATCTCCTCGGCGAACACTGCCGCCGTGCCGGTCAGCACCACCGCATAGAGCAGCAGGCCGAGCAAGATGCCCGACCAGCCATGCACCGCGACCATCGCCTTGGTTTCATCCTTGGGCAGGTGGATCATCGATGGCTCTCCGTTGCGGCGGGTTGTGTTGCCCCAAATTTCTGCGCGATCAGCCCGCCATGGATCAGCAACAGCCCCCCTGCGATGATCGCGACCCGACCGAGCCGCCGGTCAAGACAGGCGTGGAAGAACAGCCCGGCCCAGACCAGCGGCACCAATATCAGCGGGAGCACAAGATTATCGATCCCTGCCGCCCCGCCCGGCAGCCACAGCGCCATGCCCGCCGTCATGACGAGCGCCACGATCACCGCCCCCGGTCCGGCGAGCGCTATGCGTATCCAGCGGCGTGATCGGGGTGACATGGCAAGACCTCAATGGAACATCGCCAATCCCATATCGCCGTTACTGCATATTGCAAGTCATTATCATCAGTAGCGACAGACATTATGTCGCTCAATGCAGCGGATCGCATCTCATTTTCGCTTGGCGGCCGCCGCTGCGGCGATACGGTCCAACGCGCGGCGTTCGGCCGGGCTGGCGCTGTTATAGGTCTCTTCCGCCACCAGCGCGCGCCAGCGGTCCAGACGGGCGGGCGTCAGCGTGCCACTCGCGATCGCCGCCTGAACCGCGCACCCCGGTTCACCTTTATGGGCGCAGTCGGAAAAGCGGCACTGCTCCGCTGCCTCGACTATGTCGGCAAACACAACGGCAAGGCCCGACGCCACGTGGGTCAGTTGCAATTCACGCATCCCCGGCGTGTCGAGCAACCAGCCGCCCTGGTGCAGCCGGTGCATCTCCCGCACGGTCGTGGTATGCCGCCCCGTGCCGTCGGCCTTGCGGATATCCTGGGTCGCGATGCTGTCCGATCCGCGCAGGGTGTTGACCAGCGTGGATTTGCCAACGCCGGACGACCCGACCAGCGCGACGGTTTGCCCCTTGCCACACCAGTCGGAGAGGCGCGCCGCGCTGGCGGGGTCTTTGCCGTTGATGGTTTCCACCTGCAATCCCGGCTGCAAATCACGCGCCGCCGCCGCGAAAACCTCTGGCGTGTCGGTCAGATCGGTCTTGGTCAGGACGATCACGGGATGCACGCCCACCTCGCGCGCCAGGATCAGATAGCGTTCCAGCCGGGGGATGCTGAAATCCTGATTGCAGGACGCGACGATGAAGAGCGTATCGACATTGGCGGCGATCAGCTGGGTTTTCTGGTCACCACCGGGCGCTCGCCGCTTGAACAGGTTGGCGCGCTGAAGAATCTGCGTGATCTGAAGCGTGGCAGGATCGACCAGTACCCAGTCGCCAACGGTGGGATGATCCTCAGCCGCCAGGCCATCGCCAAAGCCGGGCTGGATATCGAGCGCCCCACCCTCGCCTGCCACCGCGATCTTGCCGCGATGGACCGCCATCACGCGATATGGCTTGCCGCCGTTGTCGTCAGCCTCCAGGACTTGCGTGCTGAAAAAGGCGCGCCAGCCCAGCTCGTCCAACGTCTGATGAGTTGCTTCCATACATTCTGCCATGCCGCGCAAATGGCCGTTTGTATAGGGAGCGTTGCGCGCGCCTAAAGGGTGACGCCGCGTTTCCAGATGCCGATGGAGCGTTCGTCATTGCGCTCATTACAGGCCTGCGCACCACTCGCGACGGCGACGATGCGATCCAGCAAGGCGTTCGCAGCGGCATCGATGCCGTCGGTCAGGACCATGCCTGCGTCGAAGTCGATCCAGCCCGGCTTGGCCGCTGCCAGAGCCGAGTTGGACGCGATCTTCATAGTCGGCACTGGACTGCCGAGCGGGGTGCCACGGCCCGTGGAAAACAGTGTCAGCGTCACGCCCGCTGCCGCCAATGCTGTCGTCGATACTGCGTCGTTGCCCGGCGCCTCCAATATCGTCAGCCCGTGCCGGGTCGCGATATGGCCATAATCGATGACATCCACGACGCGCGCCAGACCGCCCTTTTGCACCGCACCGAGCGATTTCTCCTCCAGCGTGGTGATGCCGCCTGCGATATTGCCGGGGCTGGGATTTTCCGACACCGGCTCGCCATGGTCCAGAAAATAGCGTTTGAACCGATTGACCACTTGCGTCAGCCGGTCGAACACCGCCTGGCTCTCCGCCCGCGCCAGCAGCAATTGTTCCGCGCCGAACATTTCGGGAATTTCGGTCAGGACCGCCGTTCCGCCCGCTTGGGTAACCGCGTCCGCCATCCGGCCGATCAGCGGATTGGCGGTCAGGCCACTCATCGCGTCGGAGCCACCGCATTTGACCCCCAGCCGCAGCGCCGACAGCGGCACAGGCTGCCGCACATCCTGCGCCATCAGATCGGCCAGCGCCTCCAGCGCCGCCTTGCCCGCGGCAAATTCATCCTGCTCGCTCTGCGCCCGCACCGTGCGGACCCGCGCCCGTTTTTCTGGCGGGATCTGCGCCAATATCAGGTCGAGCTGGTTGGATTCGCAGCCCAGGCCGACGATCAACACGCCGCCTGCATTGGGGTTTTGCGCCAGCGAAGCAAGGATCGCAGTCGTGCCTTCCAGATCATGGCCCAGTTGCGAGCAGCCAAAGGGATGGTTGAACGCATGGACGCCATCGACATGGTCGCCGACCAGACCCTCGCCCCAGCGGGCCAGCCTTTCGCCCAAACGGCCGACGCAGCCGACCGAGGGCAATATCCAGATTTCATTGCGGATACCGACGCTGCCGTCCTGCCGGACATAGCCCATGAAACCGGGCCGTTCACCGCCCGGCGTTTCGATCGCCTCCGCAGCCTTAGCCGTATATTCGTATGCAAGTTCGCCCCGCAGCGCGGTTTGCACATTATGACTATGCACATGCTCACCGACGCCGATCGGCTGCGTCGCGGTGCCAATCGGGGCGCGATAACGGCGGACGGCGCTACCGATGGATATGTCATCGACGGCAAATTTGTGGCCCGGCGCGATCGCATCGACAATGGTCACTTCGCGATCACCGATGGCAACCACCTGGCCCGGCACGAGCGGCATCAACGCAACGGCTACATCATCGTCCCGCGCGACTTGCAGCGCCATGATTTCTGGGTCTGGCATGGCATTGGAATAGATCGTTGCCAGCGCTAGCACAAGCCATATCGGCCAGACACATGATGCGGATTCGCCATCAACCGATGCGTTGCAAAGCGTCTTTTGCGGCGTGCGCCAATTGATCGGCCCAGAGCATGTGTCCCTCGACACGGTCGATCAAATCCTGCCGAACCTCTATCTCCGCATAGGCAAGGTCGCGGGGAAAGGCATGGAAAGGCACGGTAAAGTCGGTCGCATCCATGGCATAAGGAACATTGTCGCCCACGGTAAGGGTCGCTGTGTCGCGCAACGCCGCCAGCATGGCATGGGCAAAATCGGTGCGGCCGCGCCAGTGCAGGACACCCACCTCCCACGGTCGGGCAATCCGGCCCATGACCGGCGTGAAACTGTGGAGCGATAGCAGGGTCGTATCACGACCGGCGGCACTCCGCGCGTCGATCATGTCACTGATCGCCTGATGATAAGGCGCGTGGATCGCCGCTACCCGCGCAGCGCGCGCAGCTTCGTCCAGCGCTTCATTACCGCTGATCCGACTGCCGTCGGACACCGCAGGAATCGCGTCATCCCGCGTGGGATCGCGGTTGCAATCAATAACCAGACGCGAATAAATCTGGTGCAGAAAGGGCGCGTCGAGCCGTTCGGCCAACCTATGACCCAGACCATGGACACCAATGTCGATGGCGATGTGGCGGCGGCGGTCAGCATTGCCCAGGCCCAGATCACCTAGCGCCTTCGGTATCGCCGCCCCGGCATGATCGCCGATCAGCAGGAACGGGGACGCGCCTGCTGCGTTGAACAGCCCGAACGGTGCCGGATCGTTCAGACCCAATAGCTCATTTGCCGCGCCTTTGGCCATCAGGATCCACCCCCATGACCATGCCGACGATCCTTCCTGTCATCCGCACTCGCGATCGGCATTCGGCTTTCCTGTGCGAACATGCCACCTTGATGCACTTGCCAGAGACATTTGGCCAGCACCCCGATCTGCACTGATCCCCGGCCTGCGTCGCCCTGCCCCTACCTAATGCCAATAACGGCCGCCCTGTCGGCACTTCAGGAAAGTCCCCTCCATGCTGATCCGCTGCGGATATGAAATCAGATTTGAAACCCAGAACAAGACCGCGATGATGGCGATGCTTAGCCTGCATCCCTCCCGCCATCTCGACCTGCGCACGCCCCAGCGGCTGATGGCCAGCCCGGATGTGCCACTTTATCATTTCGAGGATGACTTCGGGAATGTCGCAACGCGCCTGACCATTCCGGCGGGCGGCGTTACCCTGTGCTGCGATTTCGTGATTGAGGATAGCGGACTGGTGGACCTGCCCGCCCCCGATGGACCGCACACCCCGGTCGAAGAATTGCCCGATGCAGTAATGCCCTTCCTGCTGGGCAGCCGCTATTGTGAGACAGACCGGCTGATGGCGTTCGCCTGGGCCAATTTCGCGCACTATACGACCGCCAAGGCGCGGGTCGATGCCATTGTCGATTTCGCCCACAACCATATCGAATTTGGCTATCATCATGCCCGCTCGGACATGACCGCCTGGAACGCTTTTCAGGAAAAGCGCGGCGTGTGCCGCGATTTTGCCCATCTGGCCGTCACCCTGTGCCGCTGCATGAATATCCCGGCCCGCTATTGTACCGGCTATCTGGGCGACATTGGCGTGCCCCCGGTCGATGCGCCGATGGATTTCAGCGCCTGGTTCGACGTCTATATCGATGGTAACTGGTATACGCGCGACGCGCGCCATAACCGGCCCCGCATCGGCCGCGTCCTGATGGCGCGGGGTCGCGACGCGACCGATGTCGCGCTGACCACGGCCTTTGGGCCGACAAATCTCGTCCGGTTCGACGTCCACACCGACGAGGTGCCGTCGATCGACGAAAAATCATACTGATGGAGGTTAAGCGGGGCGCAATCGATGCGACTTTCATGAAGGATCGTCGTTGATGGACCATGCAGTCGCCAACCGCCGCGGCAACTGCCACCCCTATGAGAGGAAATTCCTATGTCCGATAACAGCCACGATATTTCGACCCTCAATGGCCTGATCGCTACGACCATCGACAGCGCCGATGGCTATACCGAAGCGGCCAAGGACAGCGAAAATAGCCGTTTCACGACCCTGTTCACCAGCCGCGCCAGCGAAAGGCGCGCCATCGCCACCCGCTTGCAGCAGCAGGTGACCGCACTGGGCGGCAACCCGGAAGATGACGGCACGCTGCTCGCCGGGGCGCATCGCATGTTCCTCAACCTCAAATCCGTTGTCACGGGCAATGATGACAAGGCGATCATCAACGAGGTCGAAGCCGGCGAAGATCATATTAAGGCCAAGTTCGAGGATGCGCTGGAGGACACTAAGCTCAGCCCGACAGTGCGCGATCTGATTCAGACTAGCTATGTATCGGTCAAGGCTGGCCATGACGAGATGCGCGACATCAAACATTCGATGCAGCATTGATGCAGAAATGGCGGGGGTGACCCCGCCATTTTTCTTTCCGGTGCAACCTTATCCCGACAACGCCCCACACCGCACCGGACTGCGGCAAGTCCCCTCCCTACTCAGCGACATTACCGATAAATTTTGAACTCTCACCTTGTCGCATCGGCGCGGATAGCCATATTGTGCAGTGCAGCATAATCCGCCGCCGACTATCATGGCCAATATGGCCGCTCTTCAAGGCCGGAGGTCATGTCATGAGAAAATTATCCGCCAATATCGCCCAATTAATGGCCATGCGGACTGCCGCGGCTGCGCCCATGGACCGGAACGAACCGGGCCGGTTGCAGGATGTCGGATCCTTCGGCAGCAATCCGGGCGCGTTGAAGGCGAAATGTCACATACCCGCGCAGGTCGCCAGCAAGCCAGCTTTGGTCGTCGTCCTGCACGGCTGCACGCAGACAGCGGACGGCTATGATCGTGGCGCAGGCTGGTCGCAGCTGGCCGACGAGCATGGCTTCATCCTCCTGTTCCCCGAACAGCAGCGCGCCAACAATCCCAACCTCTGCTTCAACTGGTTCTCGCCCGCCGATAATGGACGTGATCGTGGCGAAGCCCTCTCGATCCGCCAAATGATCGAGACCATGATCGACACGCACGGCATCGACCGGTCGCGCATATTCGTGACCGGCCTGTCCGCCGGTGGCGCCATGACATCGATATTGCTGGCTAGCTATCCTGAGCTGTTTGCTGGCGGCGCGATCATTGCAGGACTGCCTTTCGGCGCTGCATCCAACGTCCCGCAAGCGCTGGAGGCGATGCGCACGCCGGGTCCATCCAGTGGCGCCCAGCTTGGCGATCGCGTGCGGAGCGCGACTGACCATGCCGGTTCCTGGCCGCGTGTTTCTATCTGGCACGGCGCGGCCGACCCCACCGTCAACAGCAGCAATGCCGATGCGATCCTGGCCCAATGGTTGTCGGTTCATGGGCTGGATGACAAGCCGAGCGCGACGCAAAATGTCGTCGGTCATCGCCACCGTGTCTGGAATGACGGCAATGGTCGCGCGCTGGTTGAGGATTATCGGATTACAAATATGGGCCATGGCACGCCGCTCGCCACCACCGGGGATGATGCATGTGGAACGCCAATGCCCCATATGCTGGAAGCGGGCATTTCATCGACCCGCAGGATCGCCGCGTCCTGGGATCTTCTGGGTAGGCGCAAAGCTAAGCCGCAATCCCAAACCGATGGCACAATGAAAGTTGAAACGCCCAATCTGCCGATGTTGAAAAGGGCGAAACTTGAACCGCTGTCGGCTATTCAACCTCCGCCGACCGCGGCGGCCAAAAGCAGCGTCCAGAAGATTATCGAGGACGCCCTGCGCACCGCCGGATTGATGCGCTAAGCTGCGCCGACCAGGCGGACGCGGCCATCGCCACGCGACTGAACATGGTCGCAAGCCGACCGACATGCAACGCGGCATATCGGTCGGCATTGTGCCGGACATCAATTACCGTTGATGACTTTCGCCCGCTCGGCAGGCGTCAGTGCGGCGGCGTTGATATCGGATTCATCGATCGCCTCTTCGCGGGCATCGCCCGCTTCGCGCGTCGCATCCGCCTTGGCCTGCATCAGATCCTCAGCGGTGCCGCTCATATTATCGGCCATGGCGTCCATCTTGTCGGCCTTGTTCTCGGCCGCTTCCTGGGCCTGCTCGCCCAGCTTGTCGTCGCCCTTGCCGCCACATGCGGCCAGCGTCAAACTCAAACCGACGATCGCTGCCAGGGTGGATGTACGCTTCATAGTCTCTCTCCCGATATGGAGCGGATATAACGGCTTGGGGCGTGGTTGGGTCCATAGCCATCGACCTTAAGATAGCGGGCCGCGAGAAGGTAGCGGTCTCCCAATTATATATTGCGAATAACTATTAATAGCGTTACCCGGCTTCCCTGATGAGAATCAATTGCAACAGGGAAACTGAATCAATGTCCGCCACCCGCTCCTTCACGCTTTGCGGCGCTGCGCTTATCGCCCTTTGCGGCACAGTCGCCCAAGCGGCAGAACAGGCTCCCGACGCTGCCCAGGCTCCTTTTGACGATAGCGAAAGCCAGATCATCGTCACCGCCGCCAATGCCGGGACGAAAACCGAAACGCCGCTGATCCAGCTGCCTCAGCCAATCAAGGTCATTACGTCCGACCAATATCTGGCGCAGGGTGCGATCAACATCAGCGACACGGTCAAATATGCCGCAGGCGTCCTCGCCAACCCCTATGGCCGCGACACCCGTGTCGATGGTTTCAATGTGCGCGGCCTTGATGCGCTGCAATTCCGCGACGGGATGCGCGACATATTCTCTTATTATGCCAGCATCACGTCCGACCCCTATAATTTCGACCGCGTCGAAATCGTGCGCGGCCCGGCGTCGGTGCTGTTCGGCCAGGGATCGATCGGCGGCCTGGTCAATCTGGTGTCCAAGACGCCGGGGTTTGAGACGCGGGGCGAAGCCAGCCTGGTCTATGGCAGTTTCGACCGCAAGGAAGCGCTGGCCGACGTCAACCTCGCCTTGGCCGACAATTTCGCTATCCGCGCCGTCGGCCGCGTCCGCGATGCCGACACCTATGTCGATCATGTCCCCGACGATCGCGTGATGTTCGCGCCGTCGATCCGGTGGCAGCCGACGCCCGATACCGACATCGTGCTGACCGGCCTCTATCAGGAGGATGACACCGGATCGACCTCCCAATTCCTGCCGATCGTCGGCACCTTCCTGCCGAACAATGCCTATCCGGCGGGCAAGCTCGATCAATATGCGTTCGTCGGCAAGCCGGGCTGGGACCGCTATAATGGCCGCTCGCTTCAGGGCGGCGGCTCCATCACCCATAATTTCTCCGACCATGTTCGGCTCAGTGTCAAGGCACGCTATATCGACAGCGACCTGGAATATAAGACCCACTATGCCAACAGCTACTCCAACCCGACCAATCCCTTTGCAGCCGACGGCCGGACCATCGGTCTCTACGCAGAAGCCAGCGATGCGCGGATGAATGTCTTTTCGACCGACAATAATCTCCAGTTCAGCTTCAACACCGGTGCCAATATCGAGCATAAGCTGCTCGTCGGCCTTGATTATAGCTGGAACAAGGTCGGCAAGCGCGGTGCCTTCGGGGTCGAGACGATCGACCTTTATAATATCGATCAGGACGCGCTCCAAACCTATGATCCGACCGGCTCCTTCACCTATGAATCGCAAAAGCAGCTGGGCGTCTATCTGCAGGACCAGATCCGCTTTTTCGACCGCGTTTCTGTCGTGCTGGGCGCACGCCGCGACCGGGTGACCGGTTCATCGGGCCAGAAGGACAATGCCACCACTTTCCGTGCCGGTATCATCGGCGAGATTGGCGCGGGCCTCTCACCCTTCTTCAGCTATACTGAAAGCTTCCTGCCGATCGCCGGCCGTGTCGAAGATCCCGATCCCGAAGCGCCGCCCGGCGCGCCCTACAAGCCCCAGAACGGCACTCAATATGAAGCGGGCATCAAGTGGCAGCCGGGCGTCAACACGCTGGTCACGGCCACGGTATTCAAGATCAAGGAACAGAACCGCGTCCTTTATCTGGCCGCTGGCGGCACGACCCAGTCGGGCGTACTCGACACCAAGGGTTTCGAAATCGAGGCCAGCCACACCCTGCCCGGCAATTTCGAGCTGCTCGCCAATTACGGCTACGCCAAGCTCAAATCCGAGAGCAACACCAGCCTCGACTATATGCCGCGCCATACCGCATCGATCTGGTCGACCAAGACGTTCGGCCTGCCGGGCGAAGCGCAGCTACGCCTGGGCGGCGGTGTCGTCTATAGCGGCAAGAGCATCTCCACCAGCGCCCTCTGGTCGATCGTCACCCCGGCGCGCACTACGGTCGATGGTCTGGCGGAGATCAACTGGCAAAGCTGGCGCTTCGCACTCAACGCCACCAATCTGCTGAACAACCGCTATTATGCGTCCTGCCTTGCCCGTGGCGACTGTTTCGTGGGTGCGCCCCGCAACGTCATGGGCACGGTCGGCTATCGCTTCTGATCGACTTGCCCAGGCATTGCGGTGGATTCGCGAACGACCAGACGGTGTTCGAGATATTGCTCCGTCGGCGCGGCTATGCCTTCCTGATCTCCTCTCGCGAGCGAGACGGCGAGCATAGCCGCTTGCGCCGATATGTCCTTGCCCGGATGTTTGACCGTGGTCAGCGATGGCCAGATTTTGACCGCGATCGGCGTGTCGTCGAAACCTGCCACCGACAGGTCGCGTGGCACATCCAGCCCGCGCCTGTGGGCGAGCGAGATGATCGCAGCGGCCATGTCGTCATTGCTGGCGAAGATGGCCGTCGGCCGGTCCGGCAGGTCCAGTAGCTGCGCGCCGACCGCGAGGCCCGATTCAAAGCTCATGTCACCGGTCACAATCAGGTCTGGTCGGATCGGCAGCCCTGCATCGCGCAGCGCCGCCTGATAGCCTTCGCACCGGGTCCGGTGGATCATGTGGCCAGCGCCGCCGCGAATGAAACCGATATCGCGATGCCCCAGGCCGATGAGATAGGCCGTCATGTCCCGCGCTGCGCCAAAATCGTCGATCCGCACCATATGGTCGCCCGGTAATATGTCGCCCGGTGACATCGCCACGACCGGCACGGGGAAATCGCGTGTCAGGCCATGGCGATTGGCGACCTCGCAATAGGGTGGGACGATCAAAATCGCGTGGGCGCCGCTTTCCACCAGCCCCTGCATCTGCTGCGCAATTTCCTTAGGATCGCCACTTTCCAGCGGCCGCAACAGCAATTGCGCACCAAGCCGGCTGGTCGCATCCAGCGCGCCGACCAATATGGAACTGAGGAACGCATTTTCGATGTTCCGATAGAGCAATCCGATCCGCGTCGCGCTGGCGCTGGCCAGCGCCCGCGCCGCCATGTTAGGGACATAGTTGAGTTCCCGCACTGCCGCCATCACCCTATCCCGCGTCGTCTGGCGCACGCGCGGGCTGTTGTTGAGGACGTTGGACACGGTCATGGCTGACACGCCGGCGCGTTCCGCAACGGTCTGGATGGTGATAGCCTGGCTGGTACGACGCCCCAAACGGGCCATGGCTGGAAACTCCCTGAACGGACGCGAACGCGCTATGCGTTCGTTTAACGCTATATTCCTGATCTTTGTAAATGGATGACCAGCGCGCTGTTGCAAGAAATCCGCAATTCGCGCAAAAAATGTAGCGCTAAAATATTCATGTTGACTCTAGCGTCGGACAGGAAGATTTAGCGCTACAACCGAGCGGACAACCGCTGGTCGGAATCATAGTTGCAAGACCGCGCGCCGACACAGGCGCCGGACAGGGGAGGATATATGCGTTTTTCCAAAGCCATGACCATGCGCCGCACCGCAGTGTCGCTGTTCAGCCTGAGCGTCGCGATGATGCCTGCCGCCGCGATGGCGCAGGATGCAGCGCCCCAGGAGCCGCTGGATGGCACCGACATTGTCGTCACCGCGCAGAAGCGCGCCGAGCGCCTGCAGGACGTGCCGCTGGCCGTGACCGCGGTCAGCGCCGACACGCTGGCCAATCGCCAAATCAACGACAGCAGTTCACTGGTTCAGGCTGTCCCCTCGCTAACCTTCCAGCAGGGCGCGACCCCCACCAACAGCAGCTTCCGCATCCGCGGCATCGGCACTGCGCTGTTCGGCCAGGGCGTTGAATCCTCGGTATCGACCGTGGTCGATGGCGTGGTCGCCGTGCGCCAGACCCAGGGCTTTACCGATCTGGCCGACATTGAGCGCGTCGAAGTGCTGCGCGGTCCGCAGGGGACATTGTTTGGCAAGAACGCCACCGCAGGCGTCATCAGCGTCACGACCGCCCGCCCCTCGCGCGAATTTGAAGGGCGCGGTGAAGCGACCATCGCCGAACATGGCGAATATCGCGCCCGTGGCACCGTGTCCGGCCCGATCAGCGACACGCTGCGCGCCCGCCTCACCAGCTTTTACAATGACGTGCGCGGCGTTGCCCGCAACATCGCCACCGACAGCTGGGACAATGGCTCCAAAAGCTGGGGGGTGCGCGGCAAGCTGGAATGGGATGCGACCGAGAATCTGAACCTGCTGTTCACTGGCGAATATCGCAAGACCGAGGCGGATTGCTGCGCATCGACCTGGATCGCGATTACCAACCCCAATCTCCAGGCGCTGGTCGGCCCGATCACCGCCACCCGCAACAACCGCACGCTCAATGACGAGACGGTCACTTATTCCAACAGCGACCAGCAGACCTATTCGTTGCAGGCCGACTGGGATCTGGGTGCTGCGACGGTCACGTCCATTTCCGCCTACCAATCCTATAATCTGGACGTGAACCAGCCGATCGAGCGGATCAACAGCAATGTGCCGCTGTTCGTCGGCGCCTCCGCTGCTTATGCCGACTGGAGCCAGAACCATGGGCAGCTGGACCTGAGCGCTTTCAGCCAGGAATTGCGCATCGCCAATAATGGTGGTGGCGACCTCAATTATGTCGCGGGCGTGTTTTACATGCATTCCGACATCAAGCGCCCGTTCGACCGCCGCCGCGCGCGCTGCACCGCCGGCACCTTTGGCCAGCCCTGCGCGCCTGCCAATACCATCTATCAGTCGTCGGCCAGCAACGTCCGCCTGAAGCAGGACAGCGTCGCCGTCTTTGGCCAGGTCGATTACCGGATCGTCGGCGGACTGAAGGCGATCGGGGGTCTGCGCCTGCAATATGAAAAGGGCACCAATAGCGGCAGCCGCATTTCACCACTGGTGCCGGGCGATGCGGTGCTGCCGGGCAATGCCCCGGTCAGCGGATCGATCACGGCCAGCGATACGGCAGTGACCGGCAAGGCGGGCCTGCAATATGAATTCAGCCGCAATGCGCAGGTCTATGCCAGTTATACGCGCGGTTATAAGGGGCTGGGCTATGACATGGAAATCGGCACGGACCTGGCCAACCAGACCGTGCTGGAGCCGGAACATGTCAACGCCTATGAAATCGGGTTCAAGGGTCGCACCGCCGACGGCGTGCTGAGCTTCAACACTGCGCTGTTCCTGGCCGATTATAGCAATCTTCAGGTGCAGGCGAACCGGTCCGATCTCGCCGCGGGCGTGGTCCAGTTCGTGTCGACCAACGCAGGCAAGTCGCGCACCAAGGGCTTTGAAATAGAAGCGACCGTCCGTCCCGACGATCATTTCAGCCTGACCGGCGCAGTAACCTATTCGGATGCGCGGATTGACATTGATGGTCTCAACTGTCCGCAGCAGCTCAACGCGGCGGCTCCGATACTGTCGGGCAAGCCGACGAACATCTGCTACCGCTCCGCCGCTGGCGTCACCCCTACGCAAAATCTGCGCGATGCGGCCCAGCCGGTCAGCCCGAAGTGGAAGATCACCGTCGCCCCGCGTTACGAGGCGGACATTCCCGGCACCGACTTTGCCGGTTTCGCGCAAGTCGGCGTCAACTTCCAGAGCGCGATGAACTTTTCGGTCGAACAGGACCCGCTGCTGGAACAGCCCGCCTATACGCTGGTCGACGCCAGCATCGGCATCAAGCAGATTGACGGCCGTTACAGCCTGACATTGTTCGTCAAGAATCTGTTCGACGAGAATTACCTGACCAGCATCGGCCACTCGTCATTCCTGGGTGGTGCCACCGATCTGGTCGGCACCTTCAACAAGGACGCTGACCGCTATTTCGGTGCGACGCTGGGCTTCAAATTCTGATCGAAGGGCGCGGCGGCCTATACCGCCGCGCCCGCCAAGACGACGCCTCCCCCGATCCGAAATGAGCCCCGTCATTCCTACCGCTTCTCCCAACCCCCTTGCCCTGTCGCCCGAAGATCAAAGCTGGGTGGAACGCACGCGCGACGCCATGAGCGTCGAGGCGCAGATCGCGCAGCTGTTCGTCCTGTCGGCGCGGCATGACAGCGCAGAGGAGAATGCGGGATTGCTTGCCCATGCGCCGGGCGGCCTCCATCGCTTCCCGACCCGCAATCTCGACACTGCCTGGGCCGCGACCCGCGATGCGCTGGAACGTTCCGAGATCCCCCTGATCCTGTCAGGCGATATTGAAGGGGGCACGATCAGCTATCCCTTCACCACCGCCATTCCCAACCAGATGGGCATCGCGGCCTGTAACGATCTCACCCTCAGCGCGGAACTGGCCACCATCGTCGGGCGCGAAAGCCGGACACTGGGTTATAATTGGTCCTTCACGCCGGTCGTCGACATCAATCGCGCCTTTCGCAACGCGGTGGTCGGGACCCGATCCTATGGGTCCAACCCCGACCGCATCCTGGCGCAAGCGCGCACCTATGTCCGCGCGTTGCAGGCGCAGGGGGTTGCAGCTTGCGCCAAACACTGGCCCGGAGACGGGCTGGACGATCGCGACCAGCATCTCGTCACCAGCGTCAATGACATGGACATGGCCGAGTGGCACGCAACCTTTGGCCGCATCTTTGGCACATTGGTCGATGATGGCGTGATGACGATCATGTCGGCGCATATCGCGCTGCCCGCCTATATTCGCGAGAGAATGCCGCAGGTCGGGGCGCAGGCGTTTGAGCCTGCGTCTGTCTCCCGCCTCTTGAACCAGGAATTGCTGCGCGAGGAATTAGGCTTCCAAGGCCTGATCGTGTCCGACGCGACCGTCATGGGCGGCCTGACCAGCTGGATGGCGCGCGCTGAGGCGGTGCCTGCGGTGATCGAAAATGGCTGCGACGTGTTCCTGTTCAGTCGCGATCCGGCGCAGGACATGGCCTTCATGCTGCAAGGGCTGCGTGAGGGCCGATTGTCGGAACAGCGGCTGCACGAAGCCGTCACCCGCTTCCTGTCATTGAAGGCAAAGCTGGGCATACACCGCATGACGCTGGACGAACGGATCGCCCCTCTAGGCCAAGTGCGCGATACGCTGCGCCAGCCCGGCCATCTCGATCAGGCAGCACGCGCTTGTGCGGCCAGCATCACGCTGGTCAAGGATCGCGACGCCCTGCTGCCCATCACCCCCGACAGGCACAAGCGGGTCGTCATCATCGCTGATGAAGGCTCCAGCTTCTTTTCCGGGGCGCCGGACCGCGACTTCACGCCGCTGCGCGCGGGCCTTGAAAGCCGGGGTTTCACCATCCGCGATTTCGACCCTGAAACGATGCCGACGCCCGCCGATGCCGACCTCATCCTCTATCTGATCGGCCAGGAAGCGACGCCCTCGCTCGGCCATATCTTCCTCGATTTCGCCAGGCTGCACGCCAGCCCGCGCAACGGCATGATCCAGTTCAACCGCGAAATCCCGACCCTGCTCGTCTCCTTCGGTCAACCCTATTATCTGTATGACGCGCCCAATTTCGCGACCTATATCAACGCCTATGCCTCGCTGCCCGATGTCCAGACGGCGTTGGTGGAGAGGCTGACAGGCGATGCGCCCTTCACCGGGGTCAGCCCGGTCGACGCCTTTTGCGGGAGGGAACAACTGAAATGGTAAAAGTGCGCCGGATCGTAGCGGCATCGCTTTTCGTGCTGGCGCTGGGCGGCACGGCGTCGCCGCCCAAGGGCTGGCGCGACCTCAACCATAATGGTCGGCTCGATCGCTACGAGGATGCGCGCGTGCCGATCGAAGCGCGGGTCGAGGATCTGCTGAGGCAGATGACGCTGCCGGAAAAGGCGGGGATGCTGCTGCACGGGACGCTGCCAACGCCCGGCTCCCCCATCGGTTTTGGGGGCAATATCTACGATGCCGACGCGACCGCAAAGCTGCTGCGTGATCGCCATATCAGCAGCTTCATCACCCGTCTGGTTGTGTCGCCTTCCGATCTGGCGGCACAGAATAATGTGGTGCAGAAGCTCGCCGAGGCTGGGCGGCTTGGTATCCCGGCCACGATCAGCACCGATCCGCGCCATCATTTTCAGGCGACTTTGGGCGCCAGCACGACCGGCGGCGGCTTTTCGCTGTGGCCCGACACGCTCGGCTTCGCGGCGCTGGGGAATGCTGATACGGTTCGGCGCTTCGGCGACATTGCGCGGCAGGAATATCGCGCGGTCGGCATCCATATGGCGCTATCGCCGCAAGCCGACCTTGCCACCGAACCGCGTTGGCCGCGCTTTGCCGCCACCTTCGGGTCCGATCCGGCTGAGGTATCACGCCTTGCGGGCGCTTATGTCGAAGGGTTCCAACATGGCCGTACCGGCGTGCGGCCCGATGGCGTTGCCACGGTGGTCAAACATTGGGTCGGCTATGGCGCGGAGCCGGAAGGGTTTGACGGCCACAACTATTATGGCCGTAATGCCACGCTGAGCGACGCATCCTTTGCCCAGCATGTCCGCGCCTTTGACGACAGCCTCGCTGCCCGCAGTGCTGGGGTCATGCCGACCTATGTCATCGTCCATGGACCAAAAATTGCAGGCCAGCCAATCGAGCCAGTCGCGGCGGGTTTCAACAAGCAAATGTTGACAGGGCTGTTGCGGGGACAGAAGAAGTATCGCGGCCTGATCGTATCGGACTGGTCGATCACCCGCGATTGCCCGCAAGCCTGCATGGCCCCCGACGCCACCAACCCGCAGACGCCCGCGTCGATTGGCACGCCCTGGGGCATGGAGGCGGCCGACAAGACGACCCGCTTTGCCAAGGGGATAGAGGCGGGCATCGACCAATTTGGCGGTGCGGACGATCCCGCACCGATTCTGGACGCGGTTGCCAAGGGGCTGGTCAGCGAAAAGCGGATCGACGAATCCGTGCGCCGTGTGCTGAGGCTGAAGTTTGAACTGGGGCTGTTCGACAATCCCTATGTTGATGAAGCCGCCGCCGCCCGGATTGTCGGGAGCCGCGAGGCGCAGGCTGAGGGCGACGCCGTCCAGCGCGCCAGTCAGGTGCTGCTGCGCAACGACAAGGCGACCCTGCCGGTCGCGACGGGCAAGCGGATTTGGTTGTATGGCGTCGATGCAGCGGCGGCGCGGGCGGCAGGTTTCACAGTGGTGGACGATCCGGCGCAGGCGGACATTGCGCTGGTTCGCACCGCGACCCCTTTTGAAACGCTGCATCCCTATCATTTCTTTGGCGCGCGCCAGCATGAAGGGCGACTCGATTTCCGTGCGGCTGACAAGGATGTGCAGGCGATCGCCCGCGCCTCTGCCCATGTCCCCACGATCGTCGCTGTAGAGATGGACCGCCCCGCCATCCTGACCGCGATCGAGCCGATGGCCCGCGCCCTGATCGTCACTTTCGGCGCGACCGATGCGGCAGTGCTGGACATTGTGACAGGTCGCGCGGTGGCGAAGGGACGCCTGCCCTTCTCGCTGCCCCGCTCCATGGCCGATGTCGAGGTGCAAAGCCCCGACCTGCCCGACGACGGCCCGCCGCCCGCCTATCTGCGCGGTGCGGGCATATTGCTGAAGGCTGCCGCCAGCCGTGACTGATGGTATGATCCACCTGCCCGGCGGCGCGTTCCAGATAGGGTCGGATCGATTCTATCCCGAAGAAGCGCCGGTACGCCGGGTGCAGGTGGATGGGTTTTGGATTGACGAGACCCCCGTTACGAACCGAGACTTTGCCCGCTTTGTCGAGGCGACGGGCCACATCACGCAGGCGGAAATTGCGCCTGATCCCAAAGACTATCCCGGTATGGACCCGGCGATGGCGCAGGCCGGGTCGCTGCTGTTCCAGCGCACCAGCGGCCCGGTGCCGCTCGACGATGCCAGCCAGTGGTGGCGCTTTAGCATCGGCACAAATTGGCGGCACCCCCATGGACCCGACACTGAGCTGGACATATTGGCGGATCATCCCGTCGTCCATGTCGCCTATGTCGATGCGGAGGCCTATGCTTCATGGGCGGGCAAGGCGTTGCCTACCGAGGCGGAATGGGAATATGCGGCGCGCGGCGGGATGGATGGTGCAGACTATACCTGGGGTGACGAGCTGGCGCCGGGCGGTGTTTGCCAGGCCAATTACTGGCAAGGCGCCTTCCCCTTCGCCAATATATTATCGGATGGTTATGAATTAACCTCGCCCGTCCGCACCTATCCCGCCAATGGCTATGGCCTGTTCGATATGATCGGCAATGTCTGGGAATGGACGAGCGACTGGTTCGCCCGGCCACGGATCGAGCGCAAGGCCAAAGGAAGCTGCTGTGTCCCCGCCAATCCGCGCGGCGGCACGAAGCGCGAAAGTATGGACCCGGCGACGCCCGACATCGCCATTCCGCGCAAGGTGCTGAAAGGCGGATCGCATCTGTGCGCGCCTAATTATTGCCAGCGCTATCGCCCCGCCGCGCGCCATCCGCAGGCGGTGGACAGTTCGACCAGCCATATCGGTTTTCGCTGCATCATCCGGGACAAGAAGGGACCGCGCCCATGAACACTGCCCGCCGCGCGCTGAACGCCGCCATGATCGCCGCCTGCACTCTGCTGGGTCCGGGCGTGCTGGCCAAACCGGTGAACGCGCCGACAAAGCCGACCAACATGATCTTCGTGCTGGTGGATGATCTGCGCTATGACGCGATGGGATTCCTGACGCCGGGCCTTCAGACCCCCAATATCGACGCGCTGGCAAAAAATGGCGTCTATTTCCCCAATGCCGTCGTCACCTCGTCGCTCTGCTCGCCCAGCCGCGCCACCATCCTGACTGGCCAGACCGCGCGCAACCATGGCGTCGTGGACAATAATAATAGTTCGGAGGAAGGGCTGACCTTCTTCCCAAAATATCTTCAGGCAGCGGGTTACCAGACTGGTTTCTTTGGCAAATGGCATATGGGGTTTGATACCGATGCCCCGCGCGACGGGTTCGACAAATGGGTCAGCTTCAAGGGGCAAGGCACCTATTTCCCGACCGAACAGCTTTCGCCGGCGCGGATCGCGGCAGGTGATCGGCAGATGCTCAATGTCGATGGCACGCCCGTCAAACGCACCGGTTACATCACTGATGAGTTGACCGATTATGCGATGAACTGGCTGGAGAAAGGGCGCGACCGGTCCAAGCCCTTCTTCCTGTATCTGAGCCACAAGGCCGTCCATAGCGACCCGCTGCCGCCCGACCGATACAAGACGCAATATAGCAAGCTGGACATCAAGCTGCCCGCCAGCATTGCGAATACGCCTGAAAATAATGCGGGCAAGCCGCTATGGGTGCGCAACCAGCGCAACAGCTGGCATGGCGCGGACTTCCCCTACCATACCAACAACCCGATGACAGAGCAGGTGCGCGACTATTATCGCACCCTCTCCCCCGTGGATGAGAGTTTGGGCCGGATCATGGCCTATCTCAAAAAGAACAAGCTCGACCGCAACACGATGGTCGTCTTTTATTCCGACAATGGTTTCCTGATCGGCGAACATGGGTTGATCGACAAGCGCAATGCCTATGAGCCATCCGTCCGCGTGCCGATGATCGTCTGGGCGCCCGGCATGGTGCCCAAGGGGGTGACCAACCCGGCGGTGGTGCGCAATCTCGACCTGGCGCCCACCTTCCTCGACATCGCCCATGTCGCCAAGCCCACGCAGATGGAGGGCAAGAGCTTCTTGGCCCTCGCGGAAGGCAAGATCGATGAAAAGACCTGGAATCCCGGCGATTTCGTCTATGAATATTATTGGGAATGGAGCTTCCCGCAGACCCCCACCACCTTCGCGATCGAGCGCGACCGGGTGAAATATATTCAGTATCATGGCGTCTGGGATCTGGAGGAATTGTACGACCTCAAGGGCGATCCCGACGAGATGCACAATCTGATCGACGATCCAAAATGGCTGGATACCAAGATCACCCTGCGCAAGGCACTGTTCGAACAGCTTGGCAACAGCAAGGGCCAACATGTTGTTCCCTATACGCGCAAGACCAGTTCGGGTCTGGTGAACCGCAACATCGACGGCCCGCACGCTGCCGACTTCCCGGCCGACTGGTATGTAAGGCCCAACCTGCCGACCAAGATGAACGACCTGTTCGCCGACAGCCCGGCCAAGGCAAAGGCCGATGCGGAAGGCAAAAGCTATCACCCCTGATCGCCCATTTGAAAGGTCGCTTCGATGACCCCGTCGCCATCGCCGCAAGCGAACCGTCCGCCGGTGTCGCTTGGCTTCGTTGCGGTCTATGTGCTGGCGCAGTTCGGCATATGGGTGGCGCTGCTGACGCCGGTGGTGCTGACGCTGGCGCTGCGGGTCGGCGACATTGCGAGCGAGGCGGAAAAGGGGCGCTGGCTGGGCATCATATTGGCGATTGGCGGCCTCGTCGCGCTGGTCGCGACGCCGATTTGCGGCGCGCTGTCGGACCGGACGCGCAGCCGCTTCGGGCGGCGGCGGCCATGGCTGGTCGGCGGTCTGGTGGTTGCGGGTTCGGGCCTGCTGATCCTGGGCCTAGCGCCCAACCTGCTGTTGCTGGGGCTGGGCTGGGTCATTTGCCAGGCCGGGTTCAACGCGATGCAGGCGGGCTGTCTGCCGATCCTGCCAGATGTCATTCCCGTGCGCTGGCAGGGGCGCGTCGCCGGTATGCTGGGCATGACATCGACCATGGGGACGTTTGCGGGTAGCTGGATCACCCAATATACGCAGGGTTCATCGCTGCTGATGTTCCTTGGCCCCTTCGCCATCACCGTCGCAGGCATTGGCGCGCTGTGCCTGATCCTGCCCGATCACCCGGCGCAGGGTGGCGATCTTCGCCGACTTGGTCCTTTCGCCATGCTGCGCGCGATTGGTGCGCCGTTTCGCGACCGGGATTTTAGCTGGGCGTTCGGCAGCCGCTTCCTGATCATGATGGCCTGGTCGTTCCTGCTGACCTACCAGCTGTTTTTCCTGACCGACCAACTGTCATTGCCGCGCGGCGAGGCGACGCAGGTGATGGTCAAATCCATGGCGATCATCGCGACCGCGACCATCGCCATCTCGCTGGTGGGCGGTTTCATCACCGACTGGACCGGGCGTCGCAAGCCGCTGGTGTTCCTGGCCGCGACGCTGGAGGCCGCCGGTTTTCTGACGATCGCGCTGGCTCCGTCCGTCCCGCAATTTCTGGTCGGCGTAGCGATGGCGGGTATCGGCAAGGGGCTGTATTTCGCCGTCGATCTCGCCCTGCTCGCCGCCATCCTGCCCCGGCCGGAGGACAGCGCCAAGGATATGGGGGTGTTCCAGATCGCCAATTCGCTGCCCCAGTCGCTGGCTCCTGCGATCGCCCCGATCATCCTGGCCATCGGCAGCGCACAGGGGGACGATTATGCCGTCCTCTACATCGTCGGCTGTGGTTTTGCCCTGTTGGGGGCCGTCACCATCTGTCCGGTACGGCGGTCACGATGAATTGGTAACGCCCAACCTCCTTTCGTTTCGAGCTTAGTCGAGAAACGAACGGGCCGGGGTAAAGTCATCGCACCCCATCCGCTTGCAAGACCCAACCTCACGCCGCGACGGGCAACTCGGCCCCGCTGGAAAAGCGGTTGCGATAGTCGCCCGGTGACAGCCCCACGATGCGGTAGAATATCCGGCGAAAGGCTGTGGAGTCCTCATAGCCCACCGCCCAGGCGATCTGGTCGATCGATCGCTTGGTAAATTCCAGCAATTCGCGCGCCTTGCCCACGCGCAGATTCTGGACATATTCGATCGGCTTCATGCCTGTCGCCCCCTTGAACCGGCGCAGGAAGGTACGTTCCTCCAGCCCCGCTTTCCCCGCCATGTCGCCCACGCTCACCGCTCGCCCGGCCCGCTCCTGCAACCAGTGCTGGACTTTCAGCACAGCCGCATCGCCATGGGTCAGGCGCGGGGCGAAGCTGCTGAAATGGCGCTGTTCGCGGCCCGATGCGTCGATCAGCAGGAATTTGCCCGTCTCGATCATCACCGTGGGACCAAGCAGGCGATCGACGATCCGCATCCCCAGATCCGTCCACGCCATCAGCCCGCCCGCGGTGATGATGTCCCCATCCTCGATCACCATCTTGTCGATATCGAGCCGCACGTCGGGGAAACGGTCACGAAACTGGTCGGCAAACAGCCAGTGGGTCGTCGCGGGCCGCCCGGCGAGCAAGCCGGTCTCCGCCAGCAGGAATGCGCCGCCGCAGGTCGAAACCAGCACTACGCCCTGCGCGTGACGATCGAGCATCCAGCGCGCATAGGGGGCCGCTTCCTGCGCGTCGGGCGGGCCGGTCAGGCGGCCGGGACTGATCAGCATGGCGGGCAAGGTCGCCTCAGCCGGGTGGGTGTCGAATGCACGGGAAAAACCGCCCTGATCGTCCATCGCCCAATGGCTGACGCGCAACACGCCGCCGCCCCGGTTCACCGAAAAATGGGAAGCGATGGCGAACAGGTCGGTAATCCCATGGACCATCGCCTGCTGGCAACCGGGATAGAGGACCAGTCCCACTTCGGCGATCACACCGGCAGCCGTCCGCGCCGCATCCACCATGCTGAACTCCCGTTTGTCGGTTTTGGCCTGCTTATTGTCGGAACTGCCGATCCTGCCGCGACGCCAATGATAGTATCTCCTGGATCACAGGGCGCAACCGCCCGATCAACGAAGGGATCACACCATGACCAAAGGCACTTTCCTCATCACCGGCGCGTCCGATGGCATTGGCGCGGTCTATGCAGACCGTTTGGCCCGGCGCGGCCATGACCTGATCCTGGTCGCCCGGCGGGCCGACAAGTTGGCGGCGCTTGCGCAGAAGCTGGAGGCTGAGACCGGCGTTACGGTCGAGACGCTGAGCGCCGATCTCTCGACGCCAGACGGGCTGGCGAGCGTCGAGGCGCGGTTGCGCAGCGATGGCGCGATCACCGGCCTGGTCAACAATGCGGGGATCGCGGGCGAGACGAGCCTGGTCGATGCGGACACTGCCTATCTGACCGGGATGATCAACCTTAACATATTGGCCGTGACGCGGTTGACGGCGGCCATCGCGCCGCGGCTGACCGCACTGGGTGGCGGCACGATCATCAACATGACGTCGGTAACCGCGCTGATGCCCGACGGCTTCACCGCCGTCTATCCCGCCAGCAAGGCGTTCGTGCTGGCCTTTACCGAAGCGTTGCAGGTCGAACTGGGATCAAAGGGCGTGCGCGTGCAGGCGGTGCTGCCCGGCATCACCCGCACCGCCATCTGGGAAGAAGAGCAACTGGCCACCATCCCGGCGGAGATGGTGATGGAGGTGAACGCCATGGTCGATGCCGCCTTTGCCGGGCTGGACATGGGCGAGACGATCACCATCCCCTCGCTGCCCGACATGGCCGATCTCGACGCCTATCTGGCCGCGCGCGCCGCGCTGCGCCCCAATCTGTCGCGAGACCGGGCTGCGGCCCGCTACACCGCCAGAAATCTGACCCATTGAGGAGACGAGGCGGCGTGGCGGTCAGCGGACGACCTCGATCGCGGAAACGATCGCCTGCCCCTTTGTCGGCCTGAAGTGAAGATCGAGCAGGCCGTCCGTGATCGCGACCCTTCTATTGGCCAAAACAGAGAAGCGCCGCGCTTTGCCAGCGGTCGATGGTTCGACGAATGTCAGCTTCACCTGATAGCGCCCAATGTCGAGTGGGATGCGATAGTGGAAATCGCCTTCCCGGTAAGTCGCAACGATCGCGCTGCGCAATGCCGCGCATCATATGCCACCTGCCCAGCTGCAGAAGGTTCTGGCCGCGCAATGGGGGCAGGACTGGCAAATGATCGCGACGCGGCTATCTGAAGCGTCACGCAGTCCAGCTGGCGGCAAAGGCCGGAGACGCCAGAAAGCTTGATGGTTGCGGGGATGTGGGCGGAGGATCGCAGACCCCCTCTTCAATGTAGCGGATCGCCGATTGTAGTCCGCTTCGCGAGAAGGGCTTTGGAATGACGCCATGGCCACCCGCAAAATCATCGGGTATCTTCTTGGGATTGGCTGTGATGAAGATGATGAAGGCATCAGGCCACCGATGCGTTATGAGCCGGGCAACGTCGAGGCCGCTGGTTTGCCGGGCAAGCTGAATATCGACGAAGGCGAGGTTGGGATCAAGCGTATCGGATAGTGCCTGCACGTCGAAAAGCGATGTCGCTTCCGCCACCACATGATGGCCGATATCCTCGATCATCGCCTCGATATCCATGGCGAGCAAAGCTTCGTCCTCTACAACAAGAACGGAAAGGGGAGGCCGGGGACGCTGCATGGTCATGCCTCCAAGGAAAAGGTAACAAGGACTTGTGTGCCGGGATCGGCCGATGCCCATTCGGCGCGCGCCCCGACCTGCCGGGAGAGTCGCTTGATAAGGACACGGCCCAGTCCATCGACAATGTCGGTGGGCGACATGCCGGGTCCATCATCTGCTATGGTGATCATCGCCTGACGACCGGATTTTTGGGCCGATACCGTCAGACTACCCGATCGTCCGTCGGCAAATCCATGTTTGATCGCGTTGGTCAATATTTCGTTCAGGACCAGTCCAAGCGCGGCCGCATGACCCGACGGCACCTCTATCGGTACGATATCGACCACTGTTTCGATATTATCGCGACCGCTCGAACCGACAACATCCGCCACCAGATTGGCGGTGAAGGCACCCAGATCAAATCGCGACACATCGTCCGACTGGTAGAGACGACGATGGACTGTCGCGAGCGCGTCGATCCGCTCCAGCATGGCCTCTATCTTTGCGCTGATCGTCGGATCATCGATCGTGCGCGCCTGCAGCCGCAGCAGTGAACCGATCATCGTCAGATTATTCTTCACGCGATGATCGACTTCGTGCAGCAGCAGCGTCTTGGCCTCCAGCGCCTCGTTCAGCTCGGCTGTCCGGCGTTCGACCTCGCGCTCGATCTCGTCATGACGTCTGTGGATTTCGGTTTGCGCATCGACACGGGCGGAGACGTCGAGCTGCGAGGCGAAGAAGAACTGAATGTGGCCGGCATCGTCGCGTACGGGGCTGAGGTAGAGGGCATTCCAGAAGGTAGAGCCGTCCTTGCGATAGTTGAGCAGGTCGACCTCGATATTGGTGCCCTGCTCGATCGCGTGCCGGATCCTGGCGACTGCCTGACGATCCGTCCCCGGCCCTTGCAGGAACCGGCAATTGCGACCGACAATCTCCCGCCGTTCATAGCCTGTCAGCGCCTGGAATGCCTCATTGCAGAATATGATGGGATTGTCGGGTTGCGCGGGGTCGGTGATCACCATTGGCATTCGGGTCGCGCGGACCGCTGCGGCGAAAGGATCGCCCCGGCCCAGGTCATGCTTGATCGCCTGGGTCAAATGCCAATCGTCGCGTTGCTCCACAAGCTCTCCTTCCAGCGACAGCACGTCGCTATGCGTGAGGAAGTAACCTTGGCCTGTCTTAAACGTTCCGGTTGTTACAGCTGACGGCCAAACAATGGGAGTGGGACCGCAGATAGTTACGTTCGCTCTGCCACATATATGGCGGGCCGCACGGTCGTGCCGGCTGAACGCTATAGGCCGTCGATCGACCGCCCGGACTTGTCGGCATCGTCGATCATATCGCGCACCTTGCTGGCAATGGCGTCTATACCAAAGGGCTTGGTAATGACGTGCATGCCCTGTCCCAGCAAGCCGTTGCCGACAACCGCATTTTCGGCGTAGCCTGTGATGAACAAAATTTTGAGCCCGGGACGATGCACCCGTCCGGCGTCCGCGACCTGGCGACCGTTCAATCCTCCCGGCAGGCCCACATCCGTGATCAAAAGATCAATACGCAGGTCGGATTCCAGCACCTTGAGACCCGTGGGACCATCCGCTGCTTCGATGACATGGTAGCCGCCATCGGTGAGGACATCGACAATGAGCGACCGGACCGACGCCTCGTCATCGATAACAAGCACCGTTTCACCATGGCCACCAGGATCGATATGCGTCGGCTTGGCGTATTGCTCGGCCTCGACCCCAGCGCCCGTATAGCGTGGCAGATACAGACACATGGTCGTACCCGCGCCGACCTCCGAATAGATGCGCACCTGTCCGCCGGACTGACGTACAAAGCCGTAGATCATCGACAGGCCAAGGCCCGTGCCTTCGCCAAGCGGCTTGGTCGTGAAGAAGGGATCGAAGGCACGGGCGATGACATCGGGCGTCATGCCGGTTCCGGTGTCGCTGACGCACAGCGACACATATTGGCCCGGCGACAGTTCGCGATCGCGCGCCATGCGATCATCAAACCATTTATTGGCGGTTTCGATCGTCAGTCGCCCGCCGTCCGGCATCGCGTCCCTGGCGTTGATGCACAGGTTCAGAAGCGCATTTTCAAGCTGGTAGCGGTCGACCAATGTCATCCACAGGCCGCCAGACCCGACCACCTCAATCTCGATGGACGGGCCGACGGTTCGACGTATCAGGTCCTCCAGGCCGGAAATCAGGCGGTTCACATTGACAGGCGTAGGATCGAGCGTCTGGCGACGCGAAAAGGCGAGCAGTCGCTGCGTCAGCGCCGCCGCCCTTTTTGCGGCACCCTGCGCCGTATCGATATGGCGGCCAATCGCCTCCAGTCGACCTTGCGCAATCCGCAGCTCCAGCAATTCCAGATTGCCCAGAATACCGGCCAGAAGATTGTTGAAGTCATGGGCGATGCCACCGGTCAACTGTCCGACCGCTTCCATCTTCTGGCTCTGGCGCAAAGCCTCCTCGGTCGCCGCTAGCGCCGCAGCCGCTTCGGTTTCGACGGTAATATCCCGCCCGAACAGATATAGCATCCCGCCCTCTGGTACGGTCGTCCAGGCAAAGCGGTGATGGCTGCCGTCCTGCGCGCGAAAGACGCTTTGGGACTCGATAACCGCGGCATCGGGCCGGGAGAGGCGCTCCAATCTCTTCTCCGCGGCGTCCCGTTCCTCGGCGACGAACTCCAGTATATTGCGACCGACCGTTTCAGCCTGGGTCCAGCCAAGAACCTTGGTCCAGGATGGATTGACGGCGCTGATGATGCCCTGGGTTGTCGCCACCACCTTGACGATGGGGGAGATCGCCCAGATCCGTTCCCGGTCGCGGGCGAGCTGACGCTCCTGCGTGATATCACGCGCCACCGCATGGATGCGGCCCGCATCCGGCACAGCGTTCCAGTCGAGCAGGCGATAGCTGCCATCCCGGCATCGATAGCGATTCTCGAAGCTAAGGGTGGTAATGCCCTGGCTGAGCTTTTCGACTTCCCTGGCTGTGCTGGCCACGTCGTCGGGATGGATGAAATCGGACAGTATCTGGCCGATAATCTCATCCTCTTGCCATCCCAAAAGCCGGGTTGCCGACGGGTTGACCGACCGGATGATACCGTCGAAGTCACACACGAGCATCAAGTCCTGGCTGAGCGACCATAGCCGATCACGGTCACGGCGCTGGGCCGACACGGCGTCGATCGTGGCGAGCGCACCGGCAATCTGCACTGCGATAAGGCTTGCAAAATCACGGGTTGCTTCATCGAGAATACGATAGGGATTCAATCCCAGAACCAGTGCGCCGACGGCTTGCGTCTCGCCTGACTGTTCAACTGCAAGGATCAACGCGTCGCGCGGCGGTATCTGCCAAAACCCGGTTGGAACGTCCTGCGCCAAACCAGCAAGTCCGATGACCGTCTGCTTCTCACCCTGTTCGATGGCAGTGATAGGCCAACGTGCTGCGTCCCCGGACGCCGGATAAGGACTGCCGGGCAGATCGAATAATATGAGGTCAGCGAACGGGAAGTCGCGGCTCTCGCTGCCAAAATTGGCACGGACCGCATCCGTCACGTCAGACCGGCTTTGCGCCTTGAGCAAGGCAGCGGCGAGATCATTCAGCTGCTTGATCCGCCGTTCGCTGATAACCCTGTCCGTCTCTTCGCTGACGACACACATAAGCCCTTCGACGGCACCGGCGTCGCCGATCAGCGGGCTGTAGGAAAATGTGTGGTAGGTCTCCTCAGGATAGCCATTGCGCTCAAGGAAGAGAAGCAACTGCTCGTCCCAGGTCGCGACACCATCGCGCATGACAGATATGATGCGATCCTTGACGTCCTCGAAAACTTCCTTCCAAACCTGCGCCATGGGGCGGCCCAGAGCAGCGGGATGCTTGGAACCCAATGTGGGAATATAGGCGTCATTATAGAAGAAGCTGAGATCTTCTCCCCAGCCAAGCCACATTTCAAACCGCGACAGGAGCATGAGCCGAAGGGATGCTTTCAACCCCTCCGGCCACTGGTCCGGTGGCCCCAGATTCGTCGCTTCCCAATCATGCGCGCGCATAAGGGCGCTCATCACGGAATCGCCGGGAAATATGTCTGGCAATCGGTCGGTCATATTATACCAAAACTATCGTCCCCAAAGCTAATGTCCAGATGTTGCAGCCTTAATTACTTCAGGAAGCGATATATGCATTTGATGGGGAGCCAGACAAGATTGTCGAGGTCGATGGCAGCGCATCTTTTACAACGCCATGAAGGGTTCGACCTTCGCCTGTCTGATTTCACCGGCGTCAGGCAAGCGCAGCAAACTAATCATATCGCGGCTTCGGGTGATCAATCCGGCCTTCTCGAATGCATCGAGCCATCCTTCCATCGGCCATTTGTTCCACCGCGCCCGAAAGAGGCCGGCATTGCGGACAATGTCCTCCAGATGCTGGAGCGGCGGGTCGAAAACGTCGTGATATTGGTGAAAGGCACCCGCGCCGCCCATGAATAGCAGCGGCAGACCTGCCTCGCGCGCGCGGAAGCCGAAGTCGGTATCTTCACCGCCATAGCCGGTGAAGGCTTCGTCAAACCCGCCCAGATCAAAAAATTTCTGGCGATGCAGGCCGAACGCCAGCGACCAGAACAGACCGGCATTATCCTCTTGCCGCACTCCGTTTGCGGGAAATTGTCGAACAGGATGCCCCTGCGCGCGCGACAGGATATCCGCTTCCTGCCAATCGCCACGGGCGTCGTCAGGACCAAGATAGCGGATGTCGGCGCAGACCAGCGCGTCATGGTCGTTCAGGCATTGCGTGATCGCACTGGTGAGGGCGCGCATCGGGATGCAGTCGACATCTAGGAACAACAGCTTGTCGCCGCTGGCCGCCCGCGCGGCGCAGTTCCGGGCTGCCGCGAGTGGCAGTCCGGGGCCATCGAGACGCTGGATCTGAATCGGGAATGGCGCTTGTCCGACACTGATCGGCGGACTGCTGGCCATGTCGACGATGATGAGTTCGTCGGGGTAATGCGTGCTGCGCCGCAGACCTTCGATCAGTTGCGCCAGATGGGCCGACCGGTCCTTGACGATGGTGAGGACGCTAAGGGTCATGCGTGCGCACGCCACAGGTCGAGGCGATAGTCAAGCATGCGCTCTGTGGTGATGACAGTGATTGCAGGGGCGAGAGCGGCCTGCAATTTTAGCACTGCATCATCGCCGCTCTGGGGATAGTCAGTTTCGCCGGTCCAGTGGACGAGCAAGATGTCGCCGCCGGGCGCTATATGGGTGGTGATCCACTGGGCGGCGCGGCTGATATCCTTGTCATCCCAATAATAGGCGACTTCGGACAGGATGATGAGGTCGAAGGCGCTCCCCATGGGTGCCTGCCCCGGAAACGCCATCCGGCCGAAGGAAACATGGTCGAATGCGACACAGCGCTCGCGCGCTGCTTTCAACGCGGTTTCGCTGACGTCGATCGCCAGCAATGCGTGGCAATGGGGTGCCAGCGACTGTGTCAGTACACCCTTTGCGCATCCGATTTCGAAACCCAGTTCATAGGTCCGTCCCGCCAGCGCGCGGATGCTATGGGCATATTTGTCCCGCTCATAGGCGCTGCTTTCCAGTTCCCAGGGATCGTCGGTCGCGCGAAACATCGTCTCGAAATAATCGTGACCCAGGCTGGTTTCGTGCCGCGTCATTTGGCTCTCCGCAGGTAAAGGATATCGCTGGCAGGCATGGCACGATGCGAGGCGGGCAGTCGGAAGCCGGGACCGTGGGACGCGGTGAGCTGGCTGCGGTGCGCGGCCAGGGCGTGACGGCGTTGTCCGCGCAACATGGGCGCGGTGCGCAACTTCCGGTGGGTGCGGGAATCGGGGGCTTGCGACCAGACGACATATTCGGCGACGACCAGCCTGCCCCTGGCCCGTTGCCCCACTGCATAGGCCAGCTGCGCGGCGGCCTGATGGTCGCAATGGGGTTCGTGGCTGGCGGTGACGGCAAGGGCATCGACCTGCCAGCGACGGCAAAGGGCGGTCAGCCGTCGGGTAGCCCGGTCGAAAGCCGGATGCCCCGGCTGGGCAGGAGCAGCATCCTTCCAATCAAGATGCAACGGCGATTGGCGGCGACTACCGGTCAGGCGGTGCAAGGCGGCGGCGGCTTCACGCTTGCGGCTGCTCACCAGTTTCCCCGATCGGCCTTGCGCGGTCTCATGCGAGCCCGACCCGTCGGTGAGATAGACAAGGCCCGCCAGTCGCCCAGCCCTCGCCGTCTGCGCGATGAGCGCGCCAGCCCCAAGCGTCTCGTCATCGGGATGCGGCGCAAGGACCAGCCATCGCCGCGTTCGCCAGGGTTTTGCCGACAAAGAAAGGCCTACCACAAGGCGTCCTCCGCGCCCCAGGCGTCATGGTCGAGCCAGGCGAGCGCCGCCTGATCGCGGGCGTAGTCGGGTCCACCCTGCCGCAGATAGAGGCTGAGGTCGCGGATGATCTTGTCGATCCGTTGCCCGTCCATCGCGCTGCGCGTGCCGGTGATGCGGGCCGCCAGTTCCATGACGTCCAGGCCCGCACGCTCGACTATGCCGCGCGTCATGCGGGCGAAGGCGGAGCCATCAGGATCGTCGCGCGCAGTCCGGAGCGCACATTCGCGGACCCAGAGATAGGCGGTACGGGTCGCGGCGACGGCGTCGGCGAATTTCGCGCGTTGCAGCGGATCGGCGCGCGCCGCATCAGACATGGCAAGCCGGATTTCGGTCAACAGCGCCTCGATCCCGCCCAGTTGCACGGCAGTGAACCGCCAGGCGCCCGTGGTGAAGCGCGGTTCGCGATCATAGTCGCCGGGCTGGCCGAGCAGATGCGATGGATCGACCGCCATGCCCGTCAGGTCATAAAAGCCGCTGCCCGTCGCCCGCATACCCCTGACCCGCCATTGCGACAGGTCGGTCCGGGCGGGATCATCGGCCCGGATGACGACCAGTCGCCGTTCGCCCTCTTCGGGCTGCGCGGTGATGACGGCATGGGCAAGACCGCCAGCGCCGGTCGCGAAAGACTTGCGGCCATCCAGTGCGGATTGGCGTAGCTGTACGCCCGGTTGCGGTTCGGTGGCCCATACGCCGTAAAAGGCGCCCTGAGCGAGTTTCTGGCCCAAATCGGCCTTTTGCGCGGGAGAGCCGAACCAATCGAACAGAGCGAGCGCGTTGACATGGCCTTCATAGAGCCGCCCGACGCTCAGATCCGCGCGACCAATGATCCGCAGGACGGTCATCAGGCACTGGTTCCGGGCGACGGCATCGTCAAAGGCCTCGCCGCCGCTTTCGAGTGGGGCGAAGGTGCGATGGAGATCGGCAGCGACGAGCGCTTTCATGCTTTCCACCGGAAAGACCGGCGCGGCATCATAGCGGCTGCCGAGCGCGGCAAGGGTGGATGTGATCGCCCCGGCGCGCGCGATCGGGGTGTCGATGCTGGAACGGGGATGGCGGGACAGGGTCATGCTACAGATTCCAGTTCATCGACCGCAGCGGCAGCCATCGTCGCGAGCCAGGTTGCTGCTGTGTCCACACCATGGCGATCGTGCAGGCGTTTACGGGCGTGAGGCGGCAATGCCTTTGCCTGGCTGATCAAAGCTGGCCATTGGTCGGGGGACGGCCATGTTTCGAGCATGATCGCAGCGCCCAGCGCATGTAGGGCGCGTGCCGTTGCCCGTTGCTCACCATAAGGGCGGTCCTCAGGGATGCAGAGGAAAGGGCGGTCGGCGGCGAGGACTGCGTTCACCAACCCGTCTCCGGCAGCGCCAACGATCAGCGCGGCGCGGGCGATTTCCTGCGCCGGATCGTCAACCCATCCGGCCAGATCGAGATTGGCGGGTTGATCGGACGGCGCAGTTACGGGGCCGATGACGCGCCAGTACATATCCGGGCAGGCGCGTGCGGCCTGTGCGATCGCTGCGCCATCGCCGGGCGGGCCGCCCCGGCCGATCACTATGAGGATATGGTCGTCCTGCCGGGGATGATCCTGAGCAGCGGCAGTGATACCGGACAGATAGCGGGTCTTGTCCCTGATCCACGCGGGCGTCGATGGCATCTCCAGCTCATGATGAAACGGCGCGAGCAGCGCTGTAGCGCCACGAAAGGCGTCGAGATGCGCCGCGTCGCTACGGTCGCCGTTGAGCCGCACATAAATAGTAGGCACCGATGCCAGGCGCGCCAGCATCGCAACTTCGACCGAAACATCAACGACCATCAGCGCAGGGCGCTCCGTCGCGATCCATTGTGCGATCCGCGCCACGCGCGACCGCACGCCGTCATGGTCCAGCGGCACATAGTGCAGGGCAGCGGGGCGTGAGGCCGTGTCGTCCATCCCGTCGAATCGGCCGGAAATGGGGCGATCATCGGCAAGGTCAATTCCTGCTGCGCCCAGCCCTGTACCCAACAGGACGATCGGCCAGTCGATGGCAGCGGCAATCGCCTCCGCCCGCGCGCGATGACCAGCGCCATGATGATGGACATAATAGCCGATCGGGCGGCGGGTCATGGCTGGAGTTCCAGCATCATGTCGTGCGGCATCGGAGGCAGTAACGGTTCCTGACGGGCGATCAAAGCAGCGCCATCGGGCTGCGCACGCAATTGCTTGCGCCAGTGCGCACGCTCGCACCAATGGGCGAAGGCAGGCGCCATGGGTGAGATGCTATTTTCGGCGCTTTCGAACAGCGTCTGCATTGCAATCGCCATGCCGCCTTCCGCGCGTCCCTCCAGACGCGGGGAGACGCGGGTGTAAACCGTAACAGGGTGAACAAGGCGCGCGCCGCGGGCAAGCGCCGCCAATACAAGCGCGCGGTCCTCTCCGCTTGTTATGGCCGGAACGCCGCCGCAGGCCAGATAAAGCTCTGCCCGGATGGCGAGCGATGCACCGGTATGATCGCCGTGGCGTGGTGCCGGATCCCAGGGCAGAGGATCGATCGCATCCTCAATGGCACGGACGGCGGCCCAATATTGGTCCCATGCCGTGCGCAGGCGATGCACGGGCGGTGGCAGTGGCTCATCGCTATCGATGTCGATCCGGCCGCCGACCATGTCGGCACCACGCGAAAAGGCAGCGGCGATATTACGCAGCCAGTCTGTCGGAGGGCGGCTGTCAGCGTCCGTACTGACGAGGGCAGCGTTGTCCAGCGCGGGCAGAAGGCCAAGGCCTGTGTCCATTGCCATCCGTCGGGCTGATCCGGCGTGCGCCAGTTCCGGCGCGAAAGTGCGTTCGACTATGCGGATGTCGAGCCGTCCGGCATGACGATGGCGTGCAGCGTCCGCAACGGCCCGGCTATCATCAGTGCTGTTGTTGATGGCTATCGCAACCGAGATCGGACCGGGCCAGTCCTGCATCGCCAGCGCATCCAGCAATATCGGCAACCGCGCTGCCTCGTTCCGCGCCGGGACGCAGACGCACAGGGTCATGGCGCTGGCGTCAGCCATGGGAAACCGATCTCTGGTCTAGCGCCGCATGGGACGGGAGCGTCGAGGGCATCAGGTGGATCGACGCCGTACGGTCGGCACGCGAGGGTGCCGCCGCCCTGTCGATCTGCCGCAGATAGAGCGACTCATAATTGTCGACCATGCGTTCGGCATCGCACATCTGTTCCGCCCTGGTGCGGCAGGCGCTGCGGTCTAGCGTCAGGGCCGACAGCGCGGCGCTGGCGAGCGAGGCAACATCGTCCGGGGTCGCAAGCACCCCGCATGTCGCATCCAATATTTCAGGGATCGCCCCGCGCGCAAAGGCCGCGACTGGCACGCCACAGGCAAGCGCTTCTGCAACGACAAGGCCGTAGGGTTCATCCCACATAGGGGTGCAGAGGAAGGCCCGCGCGCCACCCACAAGCCGGGCGAGTTGCTGGTGCGCGAGATGCCCAACATGGATGACATTCTGGCCCAGCGCTGGAGCTATCTGTGTCCGGTAATAATCATCGTCAAGGATTGGTCCCGCAATCCTGAGCGGGAGACCGACCTGTCGGGCAGCCGCGATCGCCAGATGTAATCCCTTTTCCGGAACGATGCGGCCGTACCAGACCAGATAGGGATCGGCGGCGGGCTGGGGGTGGAACGCAAATTTTTGCAGGTCGATGCCGTTCCATATCACCGCGTCGCTATGGGTGACATGGTTCCACAGAGCGGCAACCGAGCGGGACACGGCCGCGAAACTATGGTTGCGCGCCGCACAAAGGCGGATACCACTTTCCAGCCAGCAGAAAGGCGGCGTGTGCAGCGTCGTGACCATCGGCATGGGCAAGCTGTCAGCCATCGCAACGGGCAAATAATGCAGCGAATTATTATGGATGATGTCGAAATCACGATGACGCAGGTCGTTCATCAGGCTGAGATAGGCGTGATGCTCACGAAAGAAGGGCACGTCGCTCGCTTCCGTCGTACCGACCGTCTGGATCGCGGTTTCGGTGCAGATCGCTTCCAGGCCGATCCCCGGTTCCGATCGGGACGAAGCGAACAACGTGACCGCATGGCCACGATCCCGCAGCGATCGCGCCAGCAAATGCGTGTGCATTTCCAGCCCGCCGGCAAAGGGTTCGGCAATCGGATGTTTGAGATGGGCGATGATGCCGATCCGCATTGAGTATGATCCTGTCGTGCGCATGGCTGGGGATGGCGCGAGACCATCCCCTTAGATTGACATTGAAAGGCCGCGATCAGGCGGCGGGTTGGGCGTCCAGATCGACCGCCAATTCGCGCGGCCAGTGGCGCAATGCCCGGCAGGCAGTCAGGAAAGCGCCGGCATCCTTGGCTGTGGCCAGCGGTAGGCAGGCCTCGTCCAAATCGTCGGCTATCCCCGCCTTTTCAAACAGCGCCTGAGCTTCGGCGGTCAGGCCGATATATTTGCAATGCGCAAAGGCATCGGTAACGAAATCCTTGGCGGCCGCGTCGATTGCCAGCAAAGCAGCCCCCTCCTCAGACGCCACCACGGCAACGGCGTCGAACAGGACAGAGGGACCGCCGTCAATCTTCTGTTTGGCGGCTACGGCCGTGCCATCCGACAGGGTCACGCCGCCAATCTTGGGAGCGACGACCTCGTAAACCGCGCCTTCCTTGTCGACCGCTTTAACCAGCGCGTTGAAGATCGCGGCGTCGGCACCGTCGGTCAGCAAGATGCCAAGTTTGCGCCCCTTGAAACTGTCCGGTCCGTTTTTGAGGATGCTGAGCGCATCGGACGGCGGCAGGTCCATCATCGTCGGGCGCGCTGCCTTCGCCGGATCAGGCAAGGCAAGGCCAAGTCCTTCGGCTACAGTCTGTGCCAGCGTAGCGTCGATATTGAGCAAGTGAGAGACCGTCCGCGAACGGATATCGGGGCGTTCGACCTTGCTCAGTTCAAAGACGATGGCATCGCCGATATGCTTCTGCTCGGTCGCCGTCTGGCTGTTGAAGAATTGCCGCGCCTGGCTGTAATGATCGGCGAAACTTTCCGAGCGAACCCGTTGCTTGGGACCGTCAGCCTCCTGCGCGTAACTGGTGAAACCGCGCACTGGGTCTTCGCGCGGGCCACCTTGCTCGGCACCCCAGCTATTGGGTTCATAATTGGCGCGACCCTTGGGATTGCGCATCGCCATATGCCCGTCCTGCTGGAAATGGGCCATCGGACATTTGGGTGCATTAATCGGCAAATGGGTGAAGTTGGTGCTGCCCAGGCGCTTGATCTGGGTGTCGAGATAGGAAAAATTGCGGCCCTGGAGCAGCGGGTCGTTGCTGAAGTCGATGCCCGGCGGGACATTCTGGGTCATGAAGGCGACCTGTTCTGTCTCAGCAAAGAAATTGTCGACGACCCGGTCCAGCACCAGCCGCCCGACGATGCGGACCGGCACCAGCTCCACCGGGATCAGCTTGGTCGCGTCCAGCACGTCGAAGTCGAAACTGTCGGCGAACGCATCGTCGAACAGCTGGACCCCCAGCTCCCATTCCGGGAAGTCCCCGGCGTTGATGGCGTCCCACAGGTCGCGACGATGGAAATCGGGATCGGCGCCGTTGATCTTGACTGCCTCGTTCCACATGACCGACTGCAGGCCCTGCTTTGGCTTCCAGTGGAATTTGACGAAGGTCGATTTGCCCTCCGCATTGACGAGGCGGAATGTATGAACGCCAAAGCCTTCCATCGTGCGCAGCGAGCGCGGGATTGCGCGGTCCGACATCGTCCACATGACCATATGGAAGCTTTCGGGCGTCAGGCTGATAAAATCCCAAAAATTATCATGTGCGGTCTGCGCCTGCGGGAAGTCGCGGTCAGGCTCCGGCTTGGCGGCGTGGATCAGGTCGGGGAATTTGATCGCGTCCTGAATGAAGAATACCGGGATGTTGTTGCCAACGATATCCCAATTGCCCTCCTGCGTATAAAGCTTCACGGCAAAACCGCGCACGTCACGGGCGAGATCGGCCGACCCCTTGGACCCGGCAACTGTCGAGAAGCGCACGAAGGCAGGTACGCGCTCACCGACCCGCTGGAGGACATCCGCACGCGTGACGTCGCTCAGGGATTCTGTCAGTTCGAAATAGCCGTGCGCACCGTAGCCGCGGGCATGGACGACGCGCTCAGGGATGCGTTCATGGTCGAAATGGAACATTTTTTCGCGGAAGTGGGCGTCCTCCAGCAAGGTGGGGCCACGCGCGCCCTGCTTCAGGCTGTTCTGGTCATCAGCGACCGGGATGCCATGTGCCGTCGTCAAGATTGCGACATCTCCTCCTGCAACCTGATGCGTTTCGCCACCTTCTGCCTGCGGTTCCGCAAAGCTGTTCGAAATAGTTTCGGCGGGCGCAGGTGGGGGAGCCTTTTTGGGCGTCTCGCCCGAGACTTTATCGACGGTGGAAGGAGACTTGGCCATGGGGCATCCTCATGCACGAGAGACGTGCCGGACGCAGGTCCAGCACATTGGGAGCGATGATCGAAAAAAATGCGAATTCCCGATCATCACTGGGAACCCGCGGCATTTGTGAGGAGATAACCCGCCGCTCTTCAGCAAGTTGCGCCGACCGACCCAAAACTAATGTGCATCATAGCGATTTATTTCTGGCGGCTGGATACGGCGTCGCCACGGACCGTTGCTATAGTTCAAAGCCAAGTCTTTTCACTATGAAGGGCCGATATTGTTTACGGACAAATTTCTTAGGGATCGTCGCGGCGTCGAACTGGATGTTCAGGAACGGGCTGTTCTGGAAAAAGCCATTTTCGAGATACGAACGATAGATGCGCGCAAGACTGTCGTACAGGCTGGCGAAACATTGTCCGTGAGCATGTTGCTGCTGGAAGGCTTCATGTGCCGCTATCTGGACGATCGCGAAGGGATGCGGCAACTCGTCGCCGTGCAAGTGCCAGGGGATTTTCTGGATTTGCACGCCTATCCGCTCAAAATATTGGATCATGATGTCGCCAGCCTGACAGCAGCCACGATTGCGGTCATTCCGCACAAGGCGCTGGACGAAATTAATGCGGCCATGCCCGAACTCACGCGCAAGCTGTGGTTTTCTACGCTCCTCGACGCGGCGATGCACCGGGCGTGGCTGTTCCGCCTGGGGCGGCTGGATGCGGTCGGGCGCGTGGCGCATTTTCTGTCCGAAACCAATGTCCGGCTGGTTTCCGCAGGCCTGAGCGATGGAACGCGTTTTGCCCTGGGAATAACGCAGGCGGATATTTCGGAAATCTGCGGTATAACGAGTGTCCACGCCAATCGCGTGCTGCGGCAATTACGGGAAGAGAGATTGTGCATCTTTCGCTCGTCGCTCGTGGAAATTCTCGACGTCGAGGGTCTGGCCCGCAGGGGCCAGTTCAATCCTGCCTATCTCTACATCGAAAATAAATCCGGTCGCCCGGACATCGAAAGGCCAACATCATGATACCGCCAGAAGATTCCGGTGTTCAATCGCTGCCAGGCAAGGCGAGCGTGGAGGAAGGGCTTGTCCTGCTGGACGGGCCGGATGGCATAGCCGTCACCATGACAGCTTATGCCGCGTCGGAAACCGGCAAAAGTCTGCTTGAGGCGGCACGGCTGATCGATCAGGAAGATGGCAATGGAGAGATTTAGCAAGCGAGACGCTTATGCAGGAATGCGGGCGATCGCGTCGATCTCGACCAGGAAGCCATAATGGAGTTGCGGAACCGGCACGACCGTGCGCGCGGGACGGGCATCGCCCAACATATCGGCGTAGATGCGGTTGAACGTCGGCCAATGGTCGACGCCGACAATATACGCGGTGACCCGGCACAGATTGTCGGGCTGCCCGCCTGCCGCCTGTAAAATCGCCAGCATGTTGGCGATCGCCTGCCGTGCCTGCGTCTCGAATCCCATGTCGGGCAGCGGTGCCTTGTCGGCGCGGATCGGCAGCTGCCCAGAAATGTAAATATCGTCGCCCGATCGCATCGCCTGGGAATAATGGCCGGCGGGCGCGGGCGCGGCTTCGGTCAGGATCGGTTGCGGCTTGTCGTGCATCACCAGCCTCCAAAACGTGGCCATTCGCCATGGACAATATCCGACATGCCATGGACGATATGATAGCTGAAGTGCTGCGCCCCAGTCGCGCAAGCGTGGTTAGGGAGGATGCGGACCCGGTCGCCAATCTTGAGGTCTGGTAGTGTCTCGCCCGACCCCGGCCGGACCATGATAATGCCATGTTCCTGATTGGCATCCGCTAGGATCAGATCGTCATAGGGCCGACCGCTACTGTCGCACACGACGCCATAGCCCTGGTTGACCGCCTGCTTGGCCGTGCCGCGATCCTGGGACATCGCCATCCAGCCTGCATCGATCAAGATCCAGCCTTTTTCACGCTGATGGCCGATCACCGTTGCAAGGACGGAAAGCGCGATATCGTCCACTGCGCAGATGCCGATCCCGGACATGACCAGATCGAAGAACACGAATACCCCGGCACGGACTTCCGTCACGCCGGTCAGATCGGTGGCATGATGTGCGGTAGGCGTCGATCCCACGCTGACCACAGCGCACGGCAGGCCCGCGTCGCGCAGGATCTTTGCGGCGTCCACAACGGCGCGGCGCTCTTCCTCGGCGCAGCGGCGCAGCGCATCCTCGCCACGCGCGGCATAGCTGCCCCCGGCGTGGGTCAGCACGCCACGCAGTTCTCCCCCTTCGACCAGCGCCTTGCCGATGGCAATGAGGCGATCCCGGTCATCCGGCAGGACGCCAGACCGATGGCCGTCGCAATCAATCTCGATCAGTGCCGGGATGACCTCGCCTGCCTCGCGTGAAGCCCCAGCAACAGCCTGTGCCTGTTCAACCGTATCCAGCACCACCGCCAGATCGACCCCCTGCCTGCGTAATGCGATGACCTTGGCCAGCTTCCACGGCGCGATGCCGACCGCATAGATGATATCGCGCACACCCGCTGTGGCGAAAAATTCCGCTTCCTTGAGCGTCGATACCGTGGCTGGTCCCTGCGGCGTGGCCATGACGCGCTGTGCGACCTCCACCGATTTGCCGGTCTTGAGATGCGGACGCAGGGTCACACCCAGCGGCGCCATCCGATCACGCAGCCGGGCAATGTTGCGATCCATCCGATCGGCATCCAGCACGAGGCAGGGCGTTTCCAGATCGCACAGGCGCAGGGCGGTGTCCCGGCTCTGGACCTTGTCCCATATCTCTGTTGCGCTCACGATAATGTCCTTGCTGATCTTGAAGGCATACAGATGTACGATCAGGTCGGGAATAGCGCAGTATCACCTTGGTTTCGAAATATTCCTCCCATGCCATGACCAGCGTGGCGGGATGACAGATATGTGCCTGTTCGGCTCTTGGTTGGGGATCAGAGGCGTGCGCACCGTCCGGTCGAGCCAGGAAACAGCATATGCAAGTGGTCCGCCGCCGACAGCGGCGGACCATAACTCTAGAATTTCTTTTTGACCGACACGGCCCATTCGCGCGGGCGCCCCGGCTGGGCGCTGCTCACGCCAGCCCCAGGTATCGTCAAATCGAAGATCGTCAGGAAATAATATTTATCGAACAGGTTGTTTACCTCCGCGCTTATTTCGAGATCCTTTTCGCGGTTTGCCCAGGTCAGCCTTGCATTTGCGAGGGTATAGGCCGGGATCAAATTCGTCGCGCGATTGGTGGCAGCGCCATAGAGATCACTTTGATATGACGCATCGAACCGTGGTGTCAGCGACCCGCCTTTGCCCAAATCGAAAGCATATTGCACGCCTAAGCTCCATTTCCATTTCGGCGTGAACGGAGGATAGTCGCCAAATTGCGGACCATTAGGCGATGCCGGCCCTCCTGAACCCAGGTTGAAACGTTTATAGGAAAAGTCGATGTAGCTTATGGCTCCATCTATCATCAATCCTGGCACTGGTCTCAGTGAGGACTCAATCTCGAACCCTTTGATATCGGCATCACCAGCATTGGCAGGTAGCGCACATGGCGTTCCAAAGAACGCGCCGGCCTGCGTCGCGCATTCCCCCAATGTCAGCTGAATATTTTTATACTTGCTATAATATGCTGCAGCATTGACGCGAAGCAGGCGATCAAACAGATCGCTTTTGACGCCGATTTCGTAGCTGGTAAGCGTTTCAGGTCCGAAGGGGAGTACCTGTTGAACAAAAAATGGACGTGGATTGATCCCGCCGCCTTTGAAACCCGTCGACACCTGAGCATAGGCCGAAATATCACGCGTCACCTCATATTGAGCATTCAGACGATAGTCCCAACGTGTGCTTTTCGGTCCGTCATAAACGCCTATGACGCCGTCCAGAGGACCAACGATTGCGACCGGCCCATCTGCTGCGTTCCGACGACTGAACTCGTAAGATTTGAACTCGTCAGTATAGCGACTGCCTATGGTGAGTGTCTGATTCAAAATTATCTGTCATGATTTCATGATCTTGCGATGCGGCGGGC